>NZ_JACVWH010000004.1:0-323078 GCF_020658495.1 Clostridioides sp. ES-S-0048-02 | reverse complement strand
CTAGAAAACAAAATCTATATAACTGTGTATTTACAAAATTATAATAATCGTATGAACTACCGATATAAGCAGTCAACATATGTGTACACTTATTCATTTTATCTCTAAACATATAAATTATTATCCCACTAAAAAACTTTCATAAAAACAAAAAGAACTATATATTTTTGGTAACTGGATGACATAATTTATAAGAATTTTATGAATCTTAGTCCCTATAGCTTTGCGTCAATAAATTTCTATAGTTTTGCCGATTTAGTTTTATTCTACAATTTAATAATACAATGTAATTAGTTATTATTCAACATATGTGTTTGAAAATTGAATAAATTTGTAGATATGAATAATATTTTTTATATATAAAAACAAACTAAAAAAGTAGAATGTATGGTAAATTTTCCCTGTAGTTTTTGTATAAAAAAGCTCCTATTATTAATTTAAGCTAGATTGAATTTGAGGAAGTGACATAAAAATGGAGCAACAAGAGGTAATAGACAAACTATGTAGAGGGGAATTGATGTTGATGGAATATATGTGGAGGAAAAAGTCTATTCTATCTAAAAAAGAAATAATATTAGCAATGCAGGAGAGGCATAAATGGAGGAAAAGCACTACAGAAATTTTACTTAAAAGATTAGTAAAGATGAAAGTATTAAATAAGAAAAGAGCAGGTTTTAAATCAAATTATAAGGTACTAGTAACTAAAAAAGAATATTTAAGTGCTAGAAAAGAAGAAAGAAATACAAGTAGAGATAATAACTTTTTTATAAGAATATTTACAACAATACATAAAAGAAATAATATGATAGAAGAAAAATTAAAAAATTTATAAAAAATATGCAAAACATAGCAAAAAGATAATTTTATGTTTATATAGAAAGAAGGAAAATATTATGTTGAATAAAAAATTACCAGATGCAGAACTAAAAATCATGAAGTTTATTTGGAACTCAAGTTATAAAACTGTAATATCGAAAGATGTTGCAGATGAGATAGAAAAAATGTATGGCTGGAAACATACAACTACAATTACACTTTTAACTAGACTAACTAAAAAAGGTTTTTTAATATCTCAGCGAATTGGAAAACATGTACACTATACAGTATTAGTTAAAGAAAAAGAATATCTAAAATTGGAAGGTAAAAGAATTTTTGGAGGTTTACATAATAATCCTATCTCAGAACTAATTTCAAAGCTACATGATAAAGAGGAAATAACAGAAGAAAAAATACTAGAAATAGGAGAATGGATAAAAACTTGGCAGGATGAAGATTAATAGATACAAAAAGGTAGCATCTATATAAATAGTTGCTACCTTTTTTATTGCTGTGGATAGTTGTGTTGATAAGTTGTGGAAAACTTATATAAAAATTGTGGATAAAATATTTTACTGACATCTAACTGACAAAAGTTAAAAAAATAAATAGTCTGAACATTAAAAAATATTGAAAAATAGCCATATATAAAAAAATAAAATAAATAAAAGTAACACTTTATAAGTGTTATTCTTTTTATTATTAACAAAAAATGGTTAAAATGTTGACGGAGAGATAAAACTCTATTATCATAAGAAGTGGGGGGATTCAATGATTGACAAAGTATTCAATGTACAAGAATACTTAATCTAAAAAAATTTATGGAGGGAAAAATTATGAGTAAGAAAAAGATAGGTTTAGTGCCTAAACTAATCATCGGTATCATAGTCGGTATTTTAATCGGAAGTTATGCACCAGAAATAATAGTTCAAATATTAGTAACAGTTAGTACTTTATTCTCAGCATTCTTAAAGTTTGTCATACCATTTATAATTATAGGATTTGTAACAGCAGGGATAGCTGATTTAGCAACAGGAGCAGGAAAGTTATTAGGAATAACTACAGGAATAGCATATGGTTCTACTTTAATTGCAGGAGTATTGTCATTTGCAGTATCTATGTTAATATTTCCAAATTTTATTGATGCAAGTGTAGCAAGTCAAATTGGAGACCCAGAAACAGGAATGTTAGCACCAATATTTACAATTCCACTAGAGCCTATGGTAGATGTAACAGCAGCAATAGTGTTTGCATTTGTAATGGGACTTGGAATATCAGCTTTAAGAAATCATGGAAAAGGAGAAGTTCTATTTAATTTCTTCCAAGAATTCCAAGAAATAGTAACGAAAACGTTGTCAACAGTAATTATACCCTTATTACCATTATATATAGCAGGAACTTTTGCAAATATAACTATAGCAGGACAAGTATGGACAATATTAGGAGTATTCTGGAAAGTTTATTTAGTTGTAATACCATTACACTTTGTATACATGGCATGTCAATTCACAGCAGCAGGAGCATTCTCAGGAAAGAATCCAATCAAAATGTTAAAAAATCAAATACCTGGATATTTAACAGCTATAGGTACTCAATCTTCAGCAGCAACTATACCAGTTAACGTTGGTTGTGCAGAAAACAATGGTGTAAGTAAACAAATAAGAGAATTCGTTGTACCTCTTTGTGCAACAATACATCTATCAGGTAGTATGATATCTATAACTGGATTTACAACAGCAGTTTTAATGATGAATGGTATGCCTCATGGAATCAATGTATTATTCCCTTACATTGCAATGTTGGGGATAGCAATGGTTGCAGCACCAGGAGCACCAGGAGGAGCTATAATGAGTGCACTTCCTTTCTTACCAATGGTTGGAATACCATCAGATGGTGGTCTTGCGAGCTTAATGATAGCTTTATACTTAACTCAAGATAGTTTTGGTACAGCATGTAATGTATCAGGAGATAATGCAATAGCAGTAGTTGTCGATAAAATAAATGATGGAATGAGTAAAAAAGGAAATAAAGAAAAGCAAAGTGCTTAATTTCTTAATAAATAAAAATGAGTTATCTCAAAAAGAGATAGCTCATTTTTTTATAATTATAAGTCTTTCGTAATTATATATTTTTGTATTCTTTATGCTAATCTGTATCTAGTATTTTTCTATTTAAAAACTGTTTTAAGAGATGATATTAATAATTTATTTTCATCAGGCTTTAATATACATACTCTAAAAAAGTATTCATCTAAACCTTCAAATGAATAACAATCTCTTATTATTATCTTTTGAGGAATTAGTTTCTCACGAAGAGCTTTAGCAGTAAATTCCTTTGTTTTAATTTTACATAATATAAAATTACCTTGAGTATCATATACATCTAGGCTGTCTATGCTTTTAAGCTCCCCAAGTAAGTAATTTCTTTCAGTATTCATTAAGGAAATAGTACTAGAGATAAAGTTTGAATCTCTAAACATTATTTCTCCCATCTTAGAGGCTATTATGTTGATATTCCATAAATCTAAGTTGTTATTTATTTTATTCTTAGCAGCATTATCAGATATAAGTCCATATCCAAGTCTTATGCCTGGTGTTGAAAAAAATTTTGATGTTCCTCTTATAACAAATAAATTAGAATAATCATCGACTAATTGAGTAGAAGAGTATATATTTGTATCAGTAAACTCTACATAAGTTTCATCAATCATTAAAAATTTATTTGTGTTTTTTAATATTTCTTTTATTTCTATTTTGTTAAATGCAAATCCAGTTGGATTGTTAGGATTGCAGATTACAACTAAATCATAGTCTTTAGAATTAATAGTCTTTATAAGATTTTCTAATTTTATATGAAAATTATCTTCTTCATTAGCAAAATATTTATCTATAGAACAATTAATTTTAGATAGTTCTTTTTCATACTCTGAATAAGCAGGAGAAAGTAAAAGAGCTTGTTTAGGGTTAATTGTATGTATAAAAGATGAAATTAATTCTGTAGCTCCACTACCAAGTACTATATTATCTATAGAACACTTACAGTAGTTAGATATAGAAGTTTTTAAGTCTATGTAATCAGGGTCAGGATACATAGATACTATATCTATATTGTTTACAATGTATTGTTTGGCTAAAACTGATGTACCAAAAGGGTTTATATTAGAACTAAAATCCATAAATTCTTCTTTTGAAAAGCCATACTTACTAGATAAACTATATAAATTAGCTCCATGATTTGTGCTCATAAAAGTGCCTCCAAAAATAAAATTATATAATTAATAAAAATAACTGATTAATATATTTACATATAGATTATAATACAAAGGAATATTTATTCCAAATTTTTAAGAGAAAAAGCAAAAAAGTATGGATAAGCTGTTAATTTAGGTTTAAAAATGATGAAAAAGATTTTAATTGATATTTCAGTATGCTATAATATATAGGTTAATAGATGGAAAGCGGGAGGATTCAAGATGTACAAAGTTACAGGAAAAATGTTGACAGAAGAACAGATAAAAGCAAAAGTTTATGAATTAGGTAAAAAAATAGAAGAAGATTTTAAAGGTGAAGATTTACTAGTAGTAGGTATACTTAAAGGAGCTAGTGTATTTGTTTCAGATTTAATAAGATGTATAGATTTAGATGTAAATATAGATTTTATGAGTGTTACAAGTTATGGAAATTCAACAGAATCTTCTGGTACAGTTAAAATATTAAAAGATTTAGATGTAGATATTGAAGGAAAGAATGTGTTAATTGTAGAGGATATAATAGATTCTGGTTTAACATTAAGTAATCTAGTTGCAGCTTTAAAAACTAGAAATCCAAAATCTCTAAAATTATGCACTCTACTTGATAAGCCTCAAAGAAGAAAAGCTAATATACCTGTAGACTATGTTGGATTTGTTATAGAAGATAAATTCATTGTTGGTTATGGAATAGATTATGCTGAAAAATACAGAAATTTACCTTATATAGGTATAGTTGAGGATGTAGAATAGACTTAAATGTGAATTAAAAGCACTAATCTCTGTAGGAGTTAGTGCTTTTTAATTAAGTATATAAAATTTTAGTAAAGGAGACATCGGTATGGATATTCAATTGAGTATATTATTATTTTTCCAGAGTTTAAGAAATCCAATTTTAAATTTTATATTTCTTGTATTTACAGTAAGTACAGAAGCACCATTATTGATATTAATTACAGCAGTTATATATTGGTGTATAAATAAAAAATGTGGACAAAAAATGTTGTTCGCGATAGTTGGAAATTTTATTGTGAACCTAGGTATTAAAGAATTTGTAAAAGCTCCTAGACCAATAGGTATAAAAGGTCTTGAATCACTGAGAGTTTCTACCGCTGGAGGATACTCTTTTCCAAGTGCACATACTCAAACTGCAACTACATTTTGGGTTAGTATTATGACTATATTTAAAAGAAACTATATACGTTTGTTGGGTGCAGTGATGGTTTTAGGAGTAGGATTATCTCGACTATATTTGGCTGTTCATTGGCCTATAGATGTAATTGCTGGTTGGATACTTGGCATATTTTTTACCATTGTATTTGTAAAAGTATTTGACTATATCGATGATAATAAAAAATATATTTTTCTTGTAGCATTACTCATCCCATTTATATTAATAGCAATATTTCTAAAAAGCCCTGAATATTTTGAAAAATTTGGTATTCTAGTAGGATTTATATTTGGGTATATAGTTGAAGATAAGTTTGTTAAATTTACTACAGAAAATAATAATAAAAAGATTAATTTTAGTAATAAAAATAAAAAGAGCAAAAACATAGTATTTTCGAGAATATGCAGGTTTTTGATTGGAATAGTCACAATAGGAATTTTATATGTTGCTATTAAAGTGTTGATTTCAATATTAATAACGACTTTAAATATAAGTGACTCTAGTATGAGTATAATTTTCATGAATTTTATTAAGTATACATTGGTTGTTTTTTATGGAATAGCAGGAGCTCCTGCATTATTTAAAATTTTGAAATTAAATTAATTTAATTTGTACTATTGTATAGAGACTAATTTAATTTTAAGAAAATTTAAGGGTAGAAAAGAGTGATTATTTGAAGAAAATAGTAGTAATAGGCGGTGGACCAGCAGGGATGATAGCAGCCTCAACTGCATCTGAAAGAGGGTTTGATGTAACTTTAATTGAAAAAAATCATAAGTTAGGCAAGAAGCTTGCAATAACAGGAAAAGGTAGATGCAATATAACTAATGATTGTGATATAGAAGAATTAATAGAAAATGTTCCTACAAATGGTAAATTCTTATATAGTGCTTTTTACACTTTTACAAATGATGATGTAATAAGTATGTTTAATAATCTTGGAGTAAAAACTAAAACAGAAAGAGGAAAAAGAGTTTTTCCAGAAAGCGATAAAGCGTTTGATGTTGTAAAAGCTCTTGAAAAACAAGTAAGAAGCAAAAAAGTAAATATATTATTAAACTCTAAGGTAGAAAAAATAATATCTAAAAATAATAAAATTGAAAAAGTAGTTCTAAGCAATAAAAAAGAAATCAAGTGTGATTCTGTCATAATAGCAACGGGTGGATTAAGTTATCCACTTACTGGTTCTACTGGTGATGGATATAAATTTGCTATTTCGCAGGGTCATACTATTGTAGATACAAAACCATCTTTGATTGGTATGGAAGTTCAAGAAGGTTTTGTAAAAGATTTAGAAAAATTATCATTAAGAAATGTTGAGATAAGTGTGTTTAATAGTAAAAAAAAGAAAGTGTATAATGATTTTGGAGAACTTGAATTTACTAAATTTGGTTTAGATGGACCTATAATAAAGTCTGCAAGCTGTAGGATGAAAGATACAACTAAAGAAAATTATACTATACTGTTGGATTTAAAACCTGCATTAGATGAAGAAAAATTAGATAAAAGAGTTCAAAAAGATTTTCAAAAACATACAAATAAAAAATTTGAAAAAGCATTGGATGACTTGCTTCCTAAAAAACTTATACCTATAATAATAAATTTAAGTGAGATTTCTCCAGATACAGTTGTTCATCAAGTTTCTAGAGAACAAAGAAAAAATTTAGTTCATTTACTAAAAAATTTGAAATTTACAGTAAAAAGATATAGACCTATTGACGAAGCCATAATAACTTCTGGTGGAGTAAAAGTGAATGAGATAAACTCAAGTACAATGGAATCAAAATTGATAGAAGGTTTATTTTTTGCTGGTGAAGTAATAGATATAGATGCGTACACAGGAGGATTTAATTTGCAAATAGCTTTTTCGACTGGATATTTGGCAGGTTTTAATTGCTAAAAATTACCTGAATTAAAAATGTTTAAAATCACATAATATTATCAGCAACACAAAATAAATTAAACAGAAGGAAGGTAATCAACATGGCAAGTAACAATAACAACAACAAAACAGTAGTACCAGGAGCAAAAGAAGCTTTAAACCAAATGAAATTAGAAATAGCTAATGAACTTGGTATGAGTAATTATCAACAAGTTGATAAAGGAAACCTTACTGCAAGAGAAAATGGTTATGTAGGTGGATACATGACTAAAAAATTAGTTGAAATGGCTGAACAACAAATGGCTGGAAAAAACAACAGATAGTTAATAAATAATTATTTATAACTATTAGGCTATTGTTATAGCTAGAGCTATCTCAAATATAGAAAGTAATTTCTAAATTGAGATAGCTTTTTTTTATTAAGTTTTATATGTCGATATTTTTATGTAATAAATTTTAGAAATCTGGATAAAATAGTACAAATGAATATATTACATAAGGAGTGATGTAAAATGAGTAGTGTAAACTTTGAAGATTTAAAAAATAAATTTATTAATAGTGATTTAGATGAAAAAATAAGAATATATACGACAACAGAAGGATTATCAGTAGAACAGTTTAAAGAACTATTAAAATATTATCCAATACAACACTTATCTAAATTAGAAAAAGCTCTTGGATAATATCATATAGAAATAAAAATTAAAAAGGCAATTTGTTTAATATAAAAAAATAGATTTTATATTAAATAAATTGCCTTTTTATAATAAATTTATTTTATTATGCTTTTGATATATAATTATATATTCTCTCATTTCCAAGTTCAATAGACCCAGTATTGATAAGTGTAATAATACCTTCTATATCCTTAGGAGTCAGGTACTTGTATGGAATTGATAGATTATAACCAGTATCATGTAATAAATTTTTCAATTGAATTATTTGAGTGATATTAAAACTTTTTATAGACTTAGTAGATTTTTTTCTTGAATTAGACAAATTTTCATTTTGTATTTTTATTAAAGTTTCAATATAGTCTATATAAGATAACTTAAATTCATATTCACTTATTATTTTTTCATCAAGTATACTATTTATAAAATCTTGAGATAATATATTATCTGCAAATTTATCTGCTGTTAATTTTCCAGATATAATACCTTTTTGGTATTTTCTAAGAATTTTTTTTGTATAGCAGTATATTTTATTTCTTGTTTCTAAATCGAGTTGTTCTATTTGCACAAAAACACTTCCTTTTAATTGTAAGAATATTTATTTTGAAAAGTTTATACTTAGTCTATAAAGTTTTAATAATTTATTTACAATAAATACTAAATTATAAAATATTTGTTATTTTTTATTATTACCAAGTATAAAAAATATTATAATTGTAAAACTTACAAATATATGTAAAATATTTAGGAGTGATGAAAATGTTAAATGGGATAATAAAACTTTTTTATTCTGAAATTGTAAAAACAAAGATTAATAACTTAGATTCAAGTGGATATTCATTAAGGGATGAATGTAAAGAAATCAGAAATATAACTTTAAAGATAGACAGTGTGTTTTTTAAACTTTTAAAGTTAGTTTTTGGTTCAATACTGCTTATTGTAGCATTTAATCTAAATTGGATATTAGGTATAGGAGTATTTTTAGTTGGAGTGGTATACATTCTTTATAAGAGAAATATGGAAGAACAAGTGAAGGAACATATAAACAATGTAAAAAATAATATCGACATCTCTAAGATAACTTTTATGGATGAAAAGGGAAGAACAGGTCTAAATGCATTGATTACATTACTTCTTATAGGAATATTGACAGGATTTAACTTGATATTAGTTCTTAGTTTTGTCGTTGTTTTTGTTTTTACTATAAAGAATGTATGTTAAAATACTAATAAATAGTTTAATATATAGGGGGAGAAATTGAGTATGACTAATGGCAATTATAAAATGAAGAATTTAGTGGAAATATCTGCTATGGTGACTGAATCTACAGATTTTTTTAATATAAAAGATAAAATAATAGAAAAAATGTTAGAGGTTGTTCACCCTACAAAGGCATGTGTAAATCTATTTTATAAAAATGATTCTAAATATGCCTATTTAGTATGTTCACAAACTTTAGAATATGTACCTCAAATTTTTCCAATCAATAGTCTTAAAGGTGCAAAAATTGATTTTGACACATATCCAGAATATATCCATGAAGCTGTAAATGAGAAAAAGATAATATATGTAAAAAATGTATTTGAAGATTCTAGAGCAGAAGGGGAACGAGATTTAGCAAAATCTGAAGGTTACATTGGTAGAATAGTTTTTCCTTTTATCATAAATAATGAAGTAGTTGGATTTATGACTTGCTTTTTGACAGAAGAAGATTTTCTAACAGAACAAGATATAGACTTTATATCTTCTGTTGCATCTCTCTTAAGTTTATCAATAGAAATAACTAATAAAAATAATAATGTACAAATTTTGGTTGATAAATTAAGAGGTTCAATAAGTGCTATAAATGAAGCTACTAAAAAATTATATCTCAATAAAAGTATAGATGGATTTTTAGAAAACTTAAGTAAACAGGCGTGTAACATCACTAATAGTAAAGAAGCTTTGATAATTATAACAGGTCATGATAATAAAGATAAGATATTTAGCTGTTATAATACAGAGCATAAGAAGAAAACAAATTTATATCCTATGTTGGACAAGTTTGTAAATAAAGAATCCTTAGGAGGATATTTAAATAATTTAAAACCATGTTCACAAAAAGGGATAAACTTGGAAAGTTATATATATTACAAACTCCAAGATAAAAATGAGACTATAGGATGCATTGTTTGTGCAAACAGCAAAAACTACACTAGTGATGATTTAAATATTCTTAGTATATTATCTAAACAGGTTTTGGTTGGTATGCAGTTATATGAGCACAATGAAAAAGAAGTAAAGCACAAGGTTCTTGAGAATGAGTTAAATGTATTAAATAAACAGCAACAACTTATTATGGACAAAGGTAAAATGGATTGTAATGATGAAAAAGAACTTTATTTTTATCATAAACCAGCAAGAGTAGTAGGTGGAGATTTTTACTATGCTACAAAGGTAGATTCTGAACACATAGTTTATATTGTTGCTGATGTAATGGGTCATGGAATGGTTTCAAATTATGTTGTTGCAATGATAAAAGGTGCTTTTAAAGTGTTATGTAATCAGTATAAGACACCACAAGAAATAATGACAAATTTAAATAGTATGTTATATGATGAATTTGACAAGATGGGAGTATTTACAACTTGTTTGATTGGACTTATAGATATTAAAGAAAATATGATTACAGTATCTAATGCAGGACACTATAGCCCTGTAGTTGTAAAAAAAGATGGAATAATAGAAACTAACTTAAATTGTAAAAAGGGAATACCTATTGGGGTAATGGAAGATGCAACATATGAAAACAATACTCTTTCAATGGAAGACTATGCAATGGTATGTATGTATACTGATGGAATTTTAGAAATAAAAAATAAATCAAAAGAAGAATATGGTATAGATAGATTAGAAAACTTTTTAAAAGAAAATTTTAGATTAAATCACCAGTTGATAGTAGAAAATTTAAAATTAGATTTAAGAAACTTTTCATCAAAAGATAATTATGATGATGATATTTTAATCGTTATGTTAAAGGATAGGTAGATTGATTATGGATTTAAATAATAAAATAGAACTTGAAAGTCCAGAAATTATAATAATAAATGGAAGTCCGAGAAATAATAGAAACTGTAGTTTTATAGCAAATGAAATAAAACTTAAATTAGAAGAGAGTGGACTTAGTAGTAAAATATTCAATATATATGATATGTATATTGAATATTGTACAGCATGTGGGTTTTGTAATAAGACAGGGTATTGCAAATTTAATGATGATATGAAACCTCTATATAAAATGTTTGATAAATCAAAAGGAACTATAGTAATAAGTCCTGTACATTTTGATTCAATATCAGCTAAAGTAAAAACTGTTGTTGATAGAACTCAAGCTATCTATGCGAGTAAGTATATATTAAATAAGCCTTCAATTGATAGGAATAAAAAGCGTATAGGTATGTACATTGCAGTAGGAGGTAGTAAACCTTATGATTCACAATTTAAAGGTGGGCAAATAGTTATGGACTTTTTCTTTAAGAGTATAAATACTAAACTTTTACACAATATATATTTAAACAATACAGATAATATACCCTACAGAGATAATCAAGAGTTTAAAGACACTCTGTCGAAGAGTCTAAAAGTTTATATTGATTCAATATAATTTGATTTTGTAAGTAATATTATGTATAATTGTATTGCAATAATTTAAAAATAATTAAAGGAGGGAATTTCAATGAAATTACCAATAGCATTATCTAATAAACATGTTCATTTGAGTCAAGCTGATATAGACGTATTATTTGGAGCAGGTCATGAATTAACTAAATTTAAACCATTATCTCAACCAGGACAATTTGCCTGTGAAGAAAAAGTTGATTTAGTCGGTCCAAAGGGGACTCTAAAAGGAGTTAGAGTTTTAGGACCAGCTAGACCTCAAACTCAAGTTGAGATTTCTTTAGCAGATGGATTCCCATTAGGAGTAAAAGCTCCAATAAAAGAATCTGGTGATATAGCTGGAACTCCTGGTGTTAAATTAGTAGGACCAGCTGGAGAAGTTGAAATGAAAGAAGGAGTTATAGTTGCTTCTAGACATATACATATGAGCAATGAAGATGCTGCTAAATTTGGTGTAACTGATAAACAAATAGTAAAAGTTAAAACATCTGGACCAAGAGCATTAGTATTTGAAAATGTATTAGTAAGAGCTAGTGATAGCTTTAATTTAGAAATGCATGTTGACATGGAAGAAGGAAATGCAGCAGGTGTTAAAAATGGAGATTTAGTAGAATTAATAGTTGATTAGTTTTATGTATGAAATTTATGCTAGTGAATATTTTATTTACTAGCATATTTTTTAATGTAATAAATTTCTATATTATAAATTTAATCTAATAGATTAATTTATAATATAAAGGGGTATTATGAAAATTATAATAAAAACTTACAAAAATATGATATAATATGGTAAAATTAGATATATAAAATTTATATATGATAAAGAAGGCTCTTTTACTCCTAATACCAATATATGCAAATAGATAAAAAAGTTTGAAAAATCTAACTTAATTTATTATATATTGTATACAAAATTATGAAAAAAACTTAACATATTTAATTTAAAAAAAAATCTACTTAAATATGTAATTAATTTACAATTTTCAAAGGAATTTTATCCAATCTGTAGTATTATATTAGAAGATAGAGTATTTGCGCGACTATGTGTGTTTATATTTTTGTTGTGTAAATTATATGTAAATATAAAAAAATAGACTTGTTATAAACAAGTACAATTGTAGCTATCAAGGAGGATACATATTATGGCTAAGTTTATGAAAACACTTGATGGGAATACAGCTGCAGCTCACGTTGCCTATGCATTTACAGATGTAGCAGCTATATACCCAATCACACCATCTTCAACTATGGCTGAAGTAGTTGATGAATGGGCGTCACAAGGAAGAAAAAATATATTTGGACAAAAAGTTAATGTTGTTGAAATGCAATCAGAAGCAGGAGCAGCAGGAGCATTCCACGGTTCTTTACAAGGTGGAGCTTTAACTTCTACTTTTACAGCATCTCAAGGTTTATTATTAATGATACCTAACATGTATAAAGTTGCAGGGGAGTTATTACCAGGAGTATTCCATGTAAGTGCTCGTGCTTTAGCATCTCAAGCTTTATCAATATTTGGGGATCATCAAGACGTTATGGCTGCTAGACAAACTGGATGTGTATTATTAGCTTCTGGTTCAGTTCAAGAAGTAGCTGATATAGCGCCTGTTGCACATTTAGCTGCAATAGAAGGTAAATTACCATTTATACATTTCTTTGATGGATTCAGAACTTCACATGAAATCCAAAAAGTGGAATTATTAGAAAATGAAGATTATGCAAGTTTATTAAACTTTGAAGCAGTTCAAGCATTTAGAGATAATGCTTTATCTCCAAATCACCCAGTTACTCGTGGTACTGCTCAAAACCCAGATATATATTTCCAAACTAGAGAAGCTTCTAACAAATACTATCAAAATATAGTAGGTATAGTTGAAAAATACATGGAAAAAATGAGTGATTTAACAGGTAGAAAACATAGTTTATTTGATTACTATGGAGCAGAAGATGCTAAATCTATATTAATTGCTATGGGTTCTGTAACAGAAACAATAGAAGAAACTATAGATTACTTAAATGCTAAGGGAGAAAAATATGGTTTAGTTAAAGTTCATTTATATAGACCATTCTCAATGAAACATTTCTTAGATGCTGTGCCATCTACTGTTGAAAGAATATGTGTACTTGATAGAACTAAAGAGCCAGGTTCAACTGGTGAACCATTATACTTAGATGTACGTGATGTATTCTATGGAAAAGAAAATGCTCCTATGATAATAGGTGGAAGATACGGATTAGGTTCAAAAGACACTACTCCTTCAGATATAAAAACTGTTTTTGATAACTTAGTTTCAGAACAACCTAAGAATGGATTTACAGTAGGTATAGTTGATGATGTAACTAATACTTCTTTAGCTCCATCTGAATCAATTAAAATAGCTTCTAAAGGAACTATAAGATGTAAGTTCTGGGGATTAGGTTCTGACGGTACTGTTGGAGCTAACAAACAAGCTATAAAAATAATCGGTGACCACACTGAAAAATATGCTCAAGCTTACTTTGATTATGACTCTAAAAAATCTGGTGGTATAACTATGTCTCACTTAAGATTTGGTGATACTCCAATAAGAGCTACTTATTTAATAGATGAGGCTGACTATATTGCCTGTCATAAACAATCATATGTTTATCAATATGATTTATTAAAAGGTCTTAAAAAAGGTGGTACATTTGTACTTAACACTATATGGGACCAAGCAGGAATTGAAGAAAACTTACCAGCTCATATGAAACAATATATAGCTAAAAATGATATAAAATTCTATACAGTTAATGCTGTTAAACTAGGACAAGAAATAGGTCTTGGAAATAGAATAAACATGATAATGCAATCTGCATTCTTTAAATTAGCTGAAATAATACCAGAAGAAGATGCTGTTAAATACTTAAAAGATTCTATAGTTAAAGCTTATGGTAAAAAAGGTGAAAAGATAGTTAACATGAACTATGCTGCTGTTGATGCAGGAATAAATGCTTTAGTTAAAGTTGAAGTTCCAGCTTCTTGGGCAAATGCTGTTGATGCAGATAAAGAAGAAGTTAAAGAACCAGAATTTATAAGAAATATATTAAGACCAATGACTGCACAAGAAGGTAATAACTTACCAGTAAGTACATTCAATGGTATAGAAGATGGAACATTCCCTTGTGGTACTTCAGCTTATGAAAAACGTGGTATAGCTGTTGATGTTCCTGAGTGGGTAATGGATAACTGTATCCAATGTAACCAATGTTCTTTTATATGCCCTCATGCATGTATAAGACCAGTTTTAGTTACAGAAGAAGAATTAGCTAATGCTCCAAAAGGATTTGAAGCTAAAAAAGCATTAGGTAAAGGATTAGAAGGATTAAAATATAGAATCCAAGTTAGTCCACTAGATTGTACAGGATGTGGAAACTGTGCTGACATATGTCCAGCTAAAGAAAAAGCTTTAGTTATGAAACCAATAGATACTCAACTTGATAAAGAGTTAGATAACTGGGCATTTGCAGTAAATCCTGAAGAGGTAGCTCCAAAAGTTGATGTTATGCCTGCAAACACTGTTAAAGGAAGTCAATTTAGACAACCATTAATGGAATTCTCAGGAGCATGTGCTGGATGTGGAGAAACTGCATACATCAAGTTAGTTACACAATTATATGGAGATAGAATGATGATATCTAATGCTACTGGATGTTCTTCTATATGGGGAGCTTCTGCACCTTCAACTCCTTATACTTGTAACCATGAAGGCAAAGGTCCATCTTGGGCAAACTCTTTATTTGAAGACAATGCTGAATACGGATTTGGTATGTACACAGCTGTTAAACAAATAAGAGGAAAAATAGTAGATGCTATGACAGAATTAGTTTCTATGGATATCTGTGAAGATGCTAAAGCAGTATTTACAGAATGGTTAGATTCTAGAAATGATGGAGAAGCATCTAAAGTAGCAAGTGCTAAAGTTGTTGAATTATTAGAAAAACCAGCTTGTGATTGCACAGATGAAAAAGCTAAAGAATTAGTAAAAGCTATAAGAGATAGAAAAGATTATCTAGTTAAGAGATCTCAATGGATACTAGGTGGAGACGGTTGGGCATATGACATCGGTTACGGTGGATTAGACCATGTTCTTGCATCTGGCGAAAATGTAAATGTACTTGTATTTGATACAGAAGTATATTCAAATACAGGAGGTCAAGCTTCTAAAGCTACTCCAGCTGCTGCTATGGCTAAATTTGCTGCAGCAGGTAAACAATCTAGAAAGAAAGACCTAGGTATGATGGCTATGACTTACGGAAACGTATATGTAGCTCAAGTTGCTATGGGTGCTGATAAAAACCAATTTATCAAAGCTGTTCTAGAAGCTGAAAAACATGATGGACCATCTTTAATAATAGCTTACGCTCCATGTATAAACCATGGATTAAAAGAAGGTATGGGAAGAACTGTAGCTAACGAAGCACAAGCTGTTGCTTGCGGATACTGGCATTTATACAGATTCAATCCAGAAGTAAAAGCTGAAGGTAAAAACCCATTCACTTTAGATTCTAAGGAACCAACTGCAAGCTTCAGAGATTTCATACTTGCACAAGTAAGATACTCTGCTATAGCTAAACAATTCCCAGAAGAAGCTGATGGATTATTTGCAAAAGCTGAAGCTGATGCTAAAGAAAGATACGAAGGATATAAAAAATTAGCTGAATAATAATTAAAATATTATAATGCTTATTTAAGATATGATTTGATAATAATTAGGGATACTATTAAAAAATAGTATCCCTTTTTTATTTATATCAAACTGTGAGAATTAAGATTTTGTTTCGGTATATTGTCTATGTTTTTTAGGAGTATTTTAGGAAGAAACATACCTGTTTTGTTGCGATAAATAATATAATTGTTTCCAAATTCATTTATCATGTCTTTTTCTTCTTTTTTTGCTAATCTATAATATACAATTACTAGTATAGACCACATAATTTTTCAAAACTGATGTTATTATTTCAAAGTTATATAACATCAACAGTTGAATCTTCAATTGATGAATATCTTCATCAACAATTTAATGCTTCAATCCATGAAAAATCTCTTGCAGAAATACTTACTTCACTTTCTACTATTGTTGCAGAACTATTTCAACAAGGAGTGGAAGAAGGCATATTTAAATGTGAATATACTTTAGAAGTATCAGAGATAATTTTATCTGTTTTTACTTTTTTACTTGACCCAGGTATTTTTTATTGGAATAAAGAGGAGAAAAAACGCAAATTAGAAGCATTAAGTTTGATTTTAGAAAGAAGTCTAATGGCACCAAAAGGAAGGTTTAATTTTTTTATAAGGGATTTTTAAATTATTTAATTATTAAATAATATTTATAATATAGGAATTTATATTTTATATTCAAATATAAGTATTCATTTTTGTGATTTAGCTTTGAATCTATCATTTTAAAAGAATCTATATTTAGTATAAAAAATATATTAAAGATAAAACACTATATAATAGTATAGATACAAAAGAGTATCCCATTTAAGATTTTTAAAAATCATCTTGAGATACTCTTTTTGTATATATAGAAAAAGAGTATTTTATCCTACAAAGATTTGTGTCCAGTAAATTGAACCACCACTTTTTTGTGCTACTCCAACACCTATTTTACTGTAATTTGGATTTAATATATTTTTTCTATGACCTTCAGAATTCATCCAAGCATTTACAACTTCTTTTGGTGTTTTTTGTCCCATTGCTATATTTTCACCAGCTGTTTTATAGCTTATCCCAAACTTTTTCAACATGTCAAATGGAGAACCATAAGTTGGAGAATTATGTGCAAAGTAGTTGTTGTCAATCATATCTTGAGATTTTTTTGTAGCGACATTTGATACATCAGCATCAAGAGTAAGTGGATTTAATCCAGCTTTAGATCTCTCTACATTTACTAAATCAACAACTTCTTTTTGGTAAGCTGAAAAATTTCCAGTTGTAGAGCCTGAATTGTTATTATCTTCAGGTTTATTAGATTCTGAGTTATTATTATCTTCAGGCTTATTATTAGAGTCTGAATTGTTGTTGTCCTCAGGTTTATTAGATTCTGAGTTATTATTGTCTTCAGGCTTATTATTAGAGTCTGAATTGTTGTTGTCCTCAGGTTTATTACTATCTTCAGGCTTATTAGTAGAACCTGAATTGTCATTATCTTCAGGCTTAGTAGAGTCTGAGTTATTATTATCCTCAGGTTTATTAGTAGAACCTGAGTTATTGTTGCCATTAGGCTTGTTAGTAATATTACAATTCTTGTCATTGTGATTTTTATCTTTACAAGAATTATCTTTGTCAGGTTTAAGTTCTGGTTTTACAGAACAATTTGGTTTTGCTGAAAACTTAAATTTAGCATTAGTATATACTAAATTTTTATTACTTATATTCATATTATTTTCAAGTGACGAAGCACTTGCAGTAACAGCACTGGAAGCTGTTGCTAAGGTTAACACTCCTAAAGCTAGTATAGTTTTTAATTTTGTTGGTATATTTTTTCTCATTATAAACACCTCTCAATCTAAAAATTCTAAAAATGTTACTAAATTGTAACCTTTAGTGTAGGGGGTACCCGTGCATTTATACTAACATAGAATCAAGTGTTTTTTTACTGTAAAAATATGTAAATAAAATATAACTGGAATAAATAGGTATATTTTATGATGTTTGATAATTTTCATCATTAATCTGCATAGTATGGCATAACTGCTTTAGAAGAAATAGTGTTTTTATAATAATTCTATGATGTAAAATTCTGGTTGTGGTAAATTTTTTTTATAGTTAGTGATATTTATTTAATATATACTTTGAAAATCAGTAAAAAAAGTATCTTTAATTAGATTCTTGAAAATAGAAAAGCCATCTATAATAAATAGATGACTTTTTATATAATAAATTGTAGTTTGATTTAGTTTAATACATTAGTAATCCTAATGTAATTACAATGATTTCTGCTATTAATGAACCAACTGCAACCACAATAAAAGTTTCTTTAAAACCAGTTTTATGTGTTAATTTAGATAAACTCAAGAATGTAAGAAACACACCACTTTGAGGTACTATTGTTAATATATTTGAAGCAATTGTAGCAACACGATGGATTAACTCTGGGTTCATACCAGTACTTAGATAATAATCTGCAAAGTTCGGCATTACTATTCCCAAAGCCCCAGAAGAGGAGCCTGTTATTGCTGACATTGTTGAAGTTAAAACAGTAAGACTTATAAGTGGACTACCTGGTATTGACATGATAAGTTTACTGAATATATCAAAGCCTGGTGCAGCCATTATTACAGCTCCAAATGCAACAGCAGAAGATGTTGCAAAAATAGGTCCTATAGAACCACTAGCACCAATACTCAATGTTTGTATTTTTGATGATAAAAATTTACGGAATAGAAAAGCAGATAAAACAATTGCAACTATTAAAGCTATGTAAATTACATTTTTTTTCATAAACTCTGAACCAAAAGTACTTCCAGATATTGCTATGACTACAAGTGACAATAGAGGAAAAATACTTGCAAAAAATCCTGGTAACTCTCTATCTAAAGATTCTTCTTCTACATCTGAAGTGTAAGTTGCATAAGTTTCTCCTTTCCTAAGACTCTTGTTTAAAGTATATTTCATGTATACCAGACCAAATACAGCACAACCTATACTTCCTGCAATACTTGGTATAGCTGCTGCAGTAAGAGATGTGTTTAAGTACTGAATAGGAATAACATTTTGAATAGCTGGTGTACCAGGAATCATAGTCATAGTAATTGTTGCAATTCCAAGCCAAAGAGGTATCTGAATAAGATTCCAAGAAATATCAAGTTTTTTAAATAGAGTTCTTGCAAGTGGAATAACTGCAAACATAACTACAAATAAACTTATTCCACCATATGTTAATATAAAACTTACTATAAATATAGCCACTAAAACTCTATAAGGGTGATTAGAACCAAATTTATTTAGAATAAAATCAGCTATAGATACAGTAGCTCCACTTTCCTCCATAAACTTGGCAAGTATAGAACCTAACAAGAATATTGCAAAGTAACTCATTATATAGTTTCCAAGTGCTCCCATATAATTATTTTTGTCAGCACCCAGCATTGATGTCACAACATCCATTTTATTTAAGAGAACAACTATCAAAGTTGCTATTGGAGCAGCTATAGTTATATGAATTTCTTTAACTGAAAAATATATAATAGCTATAATACCAATAATTATACCAATTGGTGCGATAATACTCATAAATATCCCTCCTTAGTAGAAGGACCTGAAGAATAAATTCCTCAAGTCCTAAATATGTAATAACTATTGTGCAGTATATCCTCCATCTAGTAGGCAAGCTTGTCCTGTAATTCCTTTAGCCTTATCACTAGCTAAGAACATTGCATAATCAGCAATTTCTTGAACATCTAGTAGACGTTTTTGAGGTACAAGTGGATATAGAACTTCTTCTAATACATTTTCTAGTGGTACATTACGAGTTTTTGACAGGTCATTAAATTGACCTCTAACAAGTGGAGTATCTACATATCCAGGGCATATAGCATTAACTGTTATACCTGAGTCAGCAGCTTCAAGTGCAGCAACTTTTGTTAGCCCTATAAGTCCATGTTTAGCTGAATTATAAGCAGCTTTACCAGCAAATCCAATTACACCATTGATTGAAGCCATGTTTATTATACGACCAAATCCTTGTTTTTTCATTATAGGGAATACTTTTTTAGTAGCTATAAAAGGTGCTGTTAACATTATTTTTATCATAAATTCAAATTTATCAGTTGGGAAATCTTCTATCATAGCAACATGCTGAAGACCAGCATTATTTATTAGTATGTCTAATCTTCCATATTTTTCTATAGTCTTATCTATTGCATGGTTAATTTCTTCTTCTTTAGTTACATCACACTTTACATTTGCACAATCATAACCTTCTTTTTGTAATTCTGATGTAACTTTATCTAGCGCTTCTTGATTTATATCAGAGAATACTACCTTAGAACCATTCTTCAAAAATGATTCAGCTATTTGTTTACCTATTCCACTTGCAGCTCCTGTTACGAATACAACTTTGTCTTTAACCATTTTTATTTCCTCCAATTTAATTTTATTTTTATATTAATTTTTTGTATTAATATTTTGCATCTTTTAAATTTATTTTCTGATGTAATTTTGATTAATTTTAAATAATCGATGCCTCTTTATTTAATGAATCTGATAATATTAAAGGTGCTTCAGTAGCAGAAAGAACTTCATCTAATGTGAAGATAGGATTTATTTCTATAAGTAGAAGTCCATCTGTAGTTACTTCTATAACTCCCATCTCAGTTACAATTAAATCTACAGCATTGGTTGCAGTAAGTGGGAGAGTACAGTTATTTAATATTTTTGCTGAACCTTTTGAAGTGTGTTCCATTGCTACAATGACTTTTTTTGCTCCAGTTACTAAATCCATAGCTCCACCCATCCCAGGAACCATTTTACCTGGAATCATATAATTTGCTATGTTACCATATTTGTCAACTTGGAGAGCTCCAAGAACAGTTATATCTACATGACCTCCTCTAATTATTCCAAAAGAAGTGGCACTATCGAAAAAACAACCTCCAGGAAGAATAGTAACTGGCTGACCACCAGCATTTACAATAGTTTCATCACTTGAATTTCCACTTTCAGCTGGTCCTAGACCTAGAAATCCATTTTCAGATTGTAAAATAACGTTTACCTCATCTGGAATATAATTGGCTACTTTGGTTGGTAAGCCTATACCAAGGTTTACAACAGCTCCATCCTTTAATTCCTTAGAGACTCTGTTTGCAATATATTCTTGTATTTCTAATTTATCCATTATAAATTACCTCCTTCAACGATGTAATTCACAAAAATACCTGGTGTAGTAACTTCATTTGGGTCGATATCACCTATTTCAACAATTTCGCCTGCTTCGACTATTGTAATATTAGCAGCTGAAGCCATTAAATTATTAAAGTTATTCATAGAACCTTTGTAAACTAAGTTACCTGCTTTATCTACCTTTGAAGCAAATAAAAGAGCAACATCAGCATGGATTGGTTTTTCAAGAAGATATTCTTTGCCATCGACAACAATCTTTTGCTTTCCTTCTTCTATAAGAGTACCAATACCAGTTGGTGTTAGTATTCCACCTAAGCCATAACCAGCTGCACGAATTTGTTCAGCAAGAGTTCCTTGAGGAACTAATTCGACACATGTTTCATTATCATTCATCTGTCTTCCTGTTTCTTTGTTTAATCCTATGTGAGAGGCAATTATCTTTTTGAACTGCTTATTAACAACCATCTTTCCAACACCCTTGTCAATAAAACCAGTATCATTACAAACTAATGTTAAATCTTTTATACCTTTATCACATAAATAATCAATTAAATTTTCTGGGGAACCATTGGCCATGAATCCACCAACCATTACTGTATCTCCATCTTTGATGTGAGATAGAGCCTCATCAATGCTAACTATTTTATTCATATTTCCTCCTATCGTGAAACTATCATCGCTATTCCTTGACCACCACCAATACAAAGTGTTGCAAGGCCAGTTTCTACTTTACGTTTTTGCATTTCATAAATAAGGGTTACAAGTACTCTAGCTCCACTTGCTCCTATTGGATGTCCTAGTGCTATTGCACCACCATTTACATTTAGTTTAGACGAATCTATTTGAAGTTCATTTTTAACTGCAAGTGCTTGTGCTGCAAATGCTTCATTCGCCTCTATCAAGTCTATATCGTTAATATTAAGACCTACTTTTTCTAGTGCTTTTTTAGTTGCAGGAATTGGACCAGTTCCCATTATTTCAGGTTCTACACCAGATGATGCATATGATTTTATTGTAGCAAGCGGCTTAAGCCCAAGTTCATCTGCTTTTTGTTGACTCATTAGTATCATCATTGCTGCACCATCATTAATTCCTGATGCATTTCCAGCTGTTACAGTACCATCTTTTTTAAAGGCAGGTTTAAGCTTGGATAGTATTTCAGATGTCATGCTTAATTTAGGATATTCGTCTGTATCAATAGTTTTAATTTCTCTATGATTTATCGCAGCTTCTACTGGAACAATTTCGTCTTTAAAACGATTGTTTTTTATAGCTTCTTCAGCTTTATTTTGGCTTTCTAGTGCTATTTTATCTTGCATTTCCCTTGTAATTCCAAATTTATCAGCAACATTTTCGGCAGTAATTCCCATATGATATTGATTGAAAGCATCTATAAGACCATCTGTTAGCATACTATCTACCATAGTAACATTGCCCATTTTACTACCAAAACGAGCAGTAGGAATAATGTAAGGTGATTGACTCATATTTTCAGTACCACCTGCAATTACTACATCATTTTCACCAGCTATAATTGATTGAGCTGCTAGTTGAATACTTTTAAGTCCTGAACCACATAATTTATTTACTGTGTAACTTGGTACAGAACTCGGTATACCTGAGTTTATGGCAATTTGCCTAGCAACGTTTTGTCCAAGACCTGCTTGTAGAACATTTCCAATTATCACTTCATCTATCTCAGATAAATCAAGTTTTATACGTGATATAGCTTCCTTAGCAGCTACAACTCCAAGTTGAACAGCAGAAGTATTTTTAAATACGCCACCAAAGTTTCCTATAGGTGTTCTTACTGCTGATACAATTACTACATCTTTCATATTTAATAGTTCCTCCTTGAATGATTATTTGAAATTTTCTGAATAAAAAACTTTGAAGAACACTATAATAAATTACTTATAATACAAGCTTGTTTTTAAGTAGTTTAATTATTTTTATTCCTAATGCATTAGGTTTTCCTCTTTCTAACTATAGATTACGGCTAAAAATGTGTTTTGTCTAAGTCTAATTTTTTATACAACATATAAGGAAAATTTATAGGATAAAAATTTAGAATATATATATAGGAATATTTTGTTAAAATATTAATGAAATTATTTCGCTTTTCTTATAAAATGTTCTTATAAGAAAAAATATTAATATCAACTATACTTGTAAGAAAGGTGGTTTGAAATGGATATAAAACAGTTAAAATATTTTGTTGAAATAGTGAAATCTGGTTTTAATTTATCAATTGCATCAAAAACTCTTCACATATCTCAACCAGCCTTAAGTCAAATTATAAAAACCTTTGAAGAAAATGAAAATGTATATTTATTTGAGAGATATAAAGGCAGGTTAAATGGCTTAACTCCAGCAGGAGAAAGATTTTATGTAAATGCAGAAAATATTATAAATGAATATAAAAATATGATGGAGGATTTGCGAGAAGATTCTGTTCAGTTTAAAGGGAAAGTTAGAATAGGAATACCACCACTTATACTTGGAATAGCTTTTTCTGATGTAGTTGCACAATTAGTTGCAAACAATCCAGACATAGAATTTGATATAGTAGAGAAGGGGGCATACGATTTAAGTAGAATGCTTATTTTGCAAGAATTAGATTATGCAGTTCTTTTACACCCACATAAAATTGATAGGAGTGTAGTAACAGAACATGTACTTCAAGAAGACGAACTTACAGCATTTTTAAATATAAATCATCATCTCGCAAAGAAAAATAAAATAGATTGGAATGATTTAAATGAAGAACTGCTTGCAATATTTAATCCTACATTTATGATACATCATAAATTAATGCAAAAATTTACTGATGAAAAAGTTAAACTTAAGAGGTATATTATGTCTGGTTCTTGGGATTTCTTGTTGTTGTCAACTACAAATTCTGACTTTATAACTATTTTACCATCACCAGTACACGATTTTTTTGAAAATAGTCAAATTATAGAAAAACCATTTAATGACCCTATCACATGGAAGGTTGTGTTATGTAGACCTAAAAAAGAGCGTTATAGTCATGTAGATGAACATGTATTTAAATTTATTATAGATTTCTTTAGTAAAAAGAATTTATGATTTGTTATTTTAATAACAAATCATAAATAAAATAATTAAGTTCAATTACAATAAACTATTAGTTTTTCAACTACATATTAATTAAGGGAAAATAAATTTTATATAATATATAAATAATTTAGAAGGTTATTAAAGTTACATAATATATAACTTCATTAAATTCTATAATATATAAAATTTTTATTTTGAAATATATAAAAAGCAGTGAGTGTATTTATACACTCACTGTAAAATATTTTGTATTTTTATTTTAAAGTATTGATATTATCAAGTGTTATTAGAGAACTTTTTACTTATTATAGTTAAACTCATAACTGTTAAGAAGATAAGTAAGCCAGGAAATACAGCTAAATATAACTTATCAAAAATATGTCTTTGAGCATCTTGAAGCATGTTACCCCATGATGCAAGAGGTAACTGTATACCAAGTCCTAAAAAACTAAGTGCAGATTCAGTTAAGATAGCATTTGCAATATTTAATGAACCAGCAACTGTGATAGTTTCTTTATAGAAGCCTTAGGAGCTAGATAAGTATTTAATACAATTAAAACTAAAAAACTTGGAATACTCATAAGCATGTCTACTAATCTCATCAAGAACTGGTCTAGTTTCCCACCAATATAGCCACTAATAACACCTATAGTAGTACCAAATACTATAGAAATAAGCATTGATAAGATACCAACACTAAGTGAAATTCGTCCTCCATAAAGTGCTCTAGCAAAGTAATCTCTTCCTAGTTCATCTGTACCAAAAATATGTTTTAACCTAGGTTCTTGAAGTTTAGTAGTAGTATCATAGAGAGATATTCCATCTCCAACAAACCCACCATCTGGATGTAAGTTCCATACAAGATGTCCTTATTGTAAGGAAATATGTAAAATATAAGTACCAGCTTTAAAGGAAAACTCAAAAAATCATATGGTTGCATGTCACTTAATGTAGAGGTTTTCAAAACTAAATTTGGCGTATATAATAAGAATAATAGATTAAAGTAAATATTTTATAATTACATGTAAAGTGTAATACTATCAATATTAAGATAGTTAATATATAAGTCTAATCTATAAATTATATATTGAAAAGAGAGGTAGCTATGTCAATTTTAGTAACTTTATTAGGTTTGTTGGTCTGTACAATAATTTCAACTATACTTAGTAAAAAATGGAGCAATATTCCTCTTGCAATTTATCAAATTGTATTAGGTGTTTTATTGTCTATTTTACCATTTAAATTTTCCTTTTCGTTTAGTCCAGATATATTCGTAATATGTGTCATAGCTCCACTATTATTTAGTGAAGGTCAAAATGTATCAAGAAGAGAATTATTAGAACTTAGAAGACCAATTTTACTTCTTGCATTTGGACTGGTTTTAACAACAGTATTTGCAGGTGGGATTTTTATACATTTTCTTATTCCTGAAATGCCACTATCAGTTTCATTCGCTTTGGCAGCAGTAATATCTCCAACTGATTTAGTAGCAGTAAAATCAATTACACAAGGTTTAGATTTTCCTAAAAATATGATGAATATACTTGAAGGAGAATCGCTATTAAATGATGCTGCAGGAGTAGTGGCATTTAAAGTTGCAGTACTTGCTACCGTTACAGGCTTTTTTTCAATAAAAGAAGCAAGTATTCAATTTTTGATTACTGCATTTGGAGGAATAATAGTAGGAAGTATTTTAGGATATATAATTATAAAAATAAGACTTAATTTGCACAAGTGGAATTTAGAAGAAATACCAATGGTAATAGTCATACAGATAATGACTCCACTTTTTGTGTATTTTGTGTCAGAAGAGCTAGGAGTATCCGGAATTTTAGCAGTTGTAATGGCAGGTATAGCCCATGGAATCGAAAAAGAACATTTACAAAATACAACGACTAAATTGAGAATAATATCAGATAATACATGGTATGTTTTGGAGTATGTACTGAATGGGTTTGTCTTTACATTACTTGGTTTTTTGTTGCCAGGTATATATCAAGGAATTATCACTAACAACGAAGATATAGCATTAAATTTAACTTTTATTGCTATTTTAATTGTAGTTATATTATTTATTATAAGATTTATATGGGTGTATTTATGGCACAGTTCTTTTATAAAAATCAAGAAAAATCCTTTAAATAATTTCTTTACAGGTTTTTTAGGATTTAAGAATTAAGAATTTGAAAAAGATGATACTTCTAGATGGAAATATTCATTAATAGTTGCTACTTGTGGTGTTCATGGTACATTTACACTTGCAACTGCTCTATCTATACCATTTTACCTAGACAATAAAGATATGTTTCCAATGAGAGATATTGTTTTGTTTATATCATCAGAAGTCATACTTATAAGTTTATTACTCGCAACAGTTTTATTGCCAGTACTATTAAAAAAGAATGTACAAAAGTCAGAAGACTTATTGTCTGATAGAGAGGCATATAAATTAATTTTAAAAGAAGCTATTTTAAAACTTAGCAATGAAAAAGCGCAAGAGGTACAGCCAGTAATACATGATTTAAATGAGCAGCTAGTAGATTTAGAAAAGGGTATATTAAATATTCCAGATAACAAAATTATAAATATGATGATTGCAGAGGCAGATAATCAAGGCTTAATAGCTGTTCATAAATTATTGAATGATGGAAAAATTTCTGGTAGAGCATTTGAGTTATATAGATTTTATATTACAAAATCGAGAAAATCTGTCCAAAAATCAATATTTAAGATTGTAAAATTAAAAATAAGTATGTGGATTATAGATAG
The DNA here is from genome assembly GCF_020658495.1 of Clostridioides sp. ES-S-0048-02. Taxonomy (NCBI): domain Bacteria; kingdom Bacillati; phylum Bacillota; class Clostridia; order Peptostreptococcales; family Peptostreptococcaceae; genus Clostridioides; species Clostridioides sp. ES-S-0048-02. Next base: position 295,913 of record NZ_JACVWH010000004.1, on the reverse strand, counting down.
AAAGGTAAAAACAGAAGTAAAAGAAAAGATTACAAAAATAATATCTGAAAATAAGGAACTAATTAAAGAGTTTCACCATGCATATGCACTTTCTACAAAGACAGCTATATCATTTATAAATAAAAATATTAATGAAGATAATAGGCATGAATCATTAATAGTAATTAGATTTTATAATCGTTATCTAAATTGGCTAACTAGAAAAATTCATAATGATGAGAAATTTGAAGCAAAAGTAGTATACTATAGATTAATGGCAATACAAAGTGAAAGAGATAGTATTCAACAACTAGTTGAAACCAAACAAATATCAAGAGACGTAGCTAAAGAACTATTGGAAAATATTCTCTATGATGAAATGATGATGATAGAATGAAAAAAATAAACTGTATAGGATTTAAATTTTATTGGTACTAAAAAATAGGAAACAGTTTTCAATAATTGCTTGACATAGATATCCATTTATAATAGAATAAAGCTATAAATTGAATACAATATTTATGAGCGTTAACAAATTGGATTGTTACTGGGAAGCAGGCAATACCTAAGTTAGGATATACAGGTGAATTGTATCTTAATTTAGGTGTTTTTTTATGAATAAGGGAAATTGTATTTTGGGAGAGATATTGATTATGATTATTCAACAAATTTACAATAATAATGTTGTGTTAGTTTTAGATGAAAACCAAAAAAAAGAATTAATACTAACAGGATGTGGAATAGGATTTCAAAAAAAGAAAGGTCAAGAAGTAGATAAAAGTAAAATTGAAAGAACCTTTGTAACACAAGATGAAAGTTTTATAGATAAAATTGGAAAATTAGCAAGCCAGGTTGATGAGAAGTTTTTTGAAGTGAGTACAGAGGTAATTGCTCATGCAGAAGGCATTTTAAATACTGAACTTTATGAGTACATATATGTAGCACTTACTGACCATATTGCATTTGCAATTAAAAGATATCATGAAAATATAAATATAAAAAATGATTTACTACATGAAATAAAAAGAATTCACAAAAAAGAATACGAGATTGGAAAATGGGCTGTAGATTATATAAATAAAGAATTTAATGTAGAGTTTCCTTTAGATGAGGCAGGATTTATAGCTATGCACATAGTAAATTCAAATTATAAAGGCAGTTCAAAGGAATCCCTGTTAATTACTAAAATTGTAAAAGACATACTAAATATTATAAGATATTATTATAGAGTTGAGTTTAAAGAAGATGATATAAATTATGATAGACTTCTTACACACTTAAAATTTTTTGCAAATAGATTAGTAAAAAGAGAGGAACTCAATGATACTAATAATGATATTGTAGATATAATCAAGATAAAGTATGAAAAAGACTATAATTGTGCATATAAAATAAAGACACATGTAGAGAAAAACTATGAGTACTATGTAAGTCAAGATGAATTATTATATTTAACACTACATATTAAAAGAGTCATATCTGTGTTGAATTCATGATAAACATACTAAATAAATATAAATTCAATATCGGTGTTTAAGATATTATGTAAAATTTAATAGCAATATAATAATTTTAAAACATTAAGATTGTTACTGATAATGCAGGCAAGACTTAGGTTTATAAGAAAATTATAACAGTTTATTTTTAATTCTAAAATTAGGTTGATATAGGTTTATTTATATTAACATGAGGTTTATTTTTAGGATTAAAGTTACTAGTGTAATTTTTTATAAACTTAAGTCTTTTTTATTTAAAAAATATAAAATAATAAGGAGATAGAAGTAAATGAAAAAAATATTTGGTGTTTTACAAAAAGTAGGAAAATCTTTAATGTTACCAGTTGCATTACTTCCAGCAGCAGGTATATTGCTTGGTGTAAGTAATGCTTTAGCAGGAGATGCGTTACTTGCTCATTTTCCAGCACTAGCAAATCCTACATTCCAACTTATAATAAGTATAATGGAAAGTTCAGGGCAAATCATATTCAATAACTTGCCACTTATATTTGCAGTTGGTGTAGCCGTGGGTCTAACCGAAGGCGAAGGTGTAGCAGCATTGGCAGCTATAGTAGGTTTTTTAATCCTTAATACGTCTATGGGTGTTATGGCAGGTGTCACAGAAGATATGATAGATAACTCTATGTATGCAAGTATTGTTGGAATACTAACAATTCAAACAGGTGTATTTGGTGGTATTATAATAGGCATAGTGGCTGCTTATCTTTATAAAAAATTTTATAAAATTGAACTACCTCAATATTTAGGTTTTTTTGCAGGTAAAAGATTTGTGCCTATTGTTACATCATTAACAGCAATAGTAATAGGAATTATATTATCATTTATTTGGCCACCAATACAAGAAGGATTACTTAGTTTTTCAAAAAATGTTATAGAAGCAAATCAAACATTAGCAACATTTATGGAAGGGTCTTTAGAAAGGTTATTAATACCATTTGGTTTACATCATGTTTTCCATAATCCATTCTGGTATCAATTTGGAGAATATGTAAACAAAGCAGGTGAACTTGTAATGGGTGACCAAAAGATATTCTTTGCTCAACTTAAAGATGGAGTAAATTTCACAGCAGGTACTTTTATGACAGGGGCGTTTCCGTTTATGATGTTTGGTCTTCCAGCAGCAGCACTTGCTATGGTACATGAAGCAAAGCCAGAAAAGAGAAAATTTGTAGCAGGAATAATGGTATCAGCTGCACTTACATCTTTTTTAACAGGAATAACTGAACCAATAGAGTTTGCATTTTTATTTGTTGCACCAGCATTATTTGTAGTACATTGTTTGTTTTCAGGTTTATCATATGCAGTAATGCAACTATTAGGAGTTAAAATCGGATTCACATTTTCAGGAGGATTAATAGATTTCTTACTATTTGGTGTACTTCCTAATAGAACTCCATGGTATCTAGCTATTTTAGTAGGTATTGGATTTGCAGTATTATATTATAGTGTGTTTAGATTTATGATAAGAAAGTTTAACCTAAAGACGCCAGGAAGAGAAGATGAATCAGAGTCTAATGTGGAGACTAGTGAGATTTCAAAAGATAAGTTAGCATCAGAAATACTAATAGCTTTAGGAAATAAAGAAAATTTAAAAAGTTTAGATGCTTGTATAACAAGACTTAGATTAGTTGTAAATGATATAGATAAAGTGGATAAAGAAAAGTTGAAATCACTTGGAGCAGCAGGTGTAATGGTTATTGGAAACAATGTCCAAGCTATATTTGGTCCAAAATCAGATGCAATAAAATCTAATATAAAAGATATAATAGAGGGAAAAGTAAAGATTGAAAATACTGATATTAAAAATATAGATAAAAAGAAAATGGAAAAAAATAATAACACAGAAAACACTAATATAGGTAATACTTTGGTGGAAGAAGAAATTTATTCATTGACAAATGGAGAAATCTTAGGTATAGAAGAAGTTCCAGACTCTGTATTTTCAAGTAAATTAATGGGCGATGGTTTTGCAATTAAATCTGATGATGGATTAATTTATTCACCAGTAGATGGAACTATTGGAGTTGTATTTCCAACTAAACATGCAATAATAATCAAATCTAAAAAAACTGGAGTAGAAATACTTATACATTTAGGTATAGAGACTGTAAACTTAGAAGGAAATGGGTTTGATGTATTTGTAAATGTAGGAGATGAAGTTAAATCGGGTGATAAACTGGTTAATATGGATTTAGAATATATTGAAAAAAATGGTTTATCAACAATAAGCCCAGTAGTATTTACTAATTTAGAACAAAATCAAAAACTAAACATTAAAAAGGGAAAAGTCACAGCAAAAGAAAGTAATCGTGTAAGTATATTAAAAGAGAGTATTGAAAAAATAGGATAGACACATCAGTATGTATACTTAAAACTTGTATGAGTTTTAGTAATTATATAAGCATAATTTTAATTTATATATTTTAGTTTAATTAATAAAAATATATGATTTATATTTCAAGCAATTAGAGGTACTAGTATGTCTATTTTACTAATACCTCTAATTTTTCTTGAAATAAAATCTATAATAATTATTTATTCATCTAACAAATTACTATCTAAAGGGCTTTTATTGTTTAGATAGTTTTTAGGAGATACACCATAATACTTTTTAAATGCCCTTACAAAGCTAGAATAATCATTAAATCCACATTTACTACAAACTTCACTCATAAGATGTCCATTGGTTATTAATGATTTAGCTAAAATCAGTCTTTTTTGAATTATATAATTGTGTATGGATGTTCCAGTATGAGATTTAAATCTTCTCATGAGATAATATTTGCTTATAAAAAATTCAGATGCAATGCAGTCTATAGAAAGTTTATTCTCTATATTTAAGTTTATATAGTTTAATATTTTTTTTATAGTTTCATCGTAAAATACATCTTCTACAGATTCTATGTTCTCGTTTTTTAAGAAAATTCTATTTAAAAATATCATAAGCTGTATGAACAAGGTATTTCTCAGTATTTCATTTCCAAATTCATTACTAGATTCAGAAATATTTATTTGCTCAATAAAAAGTTTGAGTGATTCAATGTCATGTATCTTTAAACGCAATAGATTACATTTATTTTCTGTGGCTGTCTTAAAACATTTTTCTAAATCACTAGTATTATCACTGTTTTTTTTCATAAATTCTGGGCTAATCCATATTGCAATTCTTTCATAAAATACATTTGAATCTATAACTGGTTTGTGAATTTCATTACTACTAATAAAAAGTATGTCCCAAGGTTTTAGTTTATATGGAATTCCTTCAACAAAATAAGTTACATTTCCATCTATAAATATAATTATCTTATTAAAATCGTGATTATGGTATTCAAATTCTATGTCTTTTTTATCTCGGATACTAAATATTTTAAAATTATCATTTAAGTATCCAATTTTATTGTCTGTAATTTTCATAAAAGACCTCTCTTAGATTATATTATAGAGAATTATAGAGCATTTTTTACAATATTTCAAGCATTTTTAACCATTCACATAGTAAAAAATTCTTAATATAATATTACATGAAGTGTAATTTTAGCAAAAAGAGTTTAAAGGGAGGAAAGCATTTATGAAATTAAATGATATTATACAGGGGTTGGATATAATCAGTGTCAAAGGTGAATTAAATATAGATATTAATAGTGTACAATATGATTCAAGAAAGGTTACAGAAGGTACATTATTTGTATGTATAAAAGGATTTGTGTCAGATGGTCATAAATATGTAAAAGATGCTATAAACAAAGGAGCAAAAGCTTTTATTGTTGAAGAAGATGTAGACATAAAAGGGTATACGTTTATAAAAGTAAAAAATACAAGAGAAGATATGGCAAAGATAGCTGACAATTTTTATAATCATCCATCACAAAAATTTAATGTTATAGGAGTTACAGGTACTAACGGAAAAACTAGTATAACTACTATACTAAATGAAATATTAACTTTGAATAAAAATAAAGTTGGTCTTATTGGTACTATAAAAATATTTGATGGTGAAAAAGACATTATTTCTAATTCAACAACTCCAGAAAGTATAGATTTACAATATCATTTTAATAATATGTTAAATAATGGATGTGATTACTGTGCTATGGAAGTTTCATCACACTCATTAGCACTAAATAGAGTTGATGAAACAGACTTTAAACTAGGAATATTCACAAACTTAACACCAGACCATTTAGATTTTCACAAAGATTTAGAAGACTATAGAAAAGCTAAAGAAAAATTGTTTTTTAAGACTACTATGGCAAACATAATAAATATGGATGATGATGGTGGTAAAAAGATATACGAAAATATAAAAGATATAGATGTCCCTTGTTACACATATGGAGTTGAAACTAATGCTGATTTTATGGCTAGAGATATAAAATCAGATTCAGATGGTGTATCTTATAGATTAATAACTCCTTCTTATGAAGAAGTTATATTTATACCAGTTCCAGGAATGTTTACAGTATATAATACTTTAGCTGTTATAGCTGCTTGTTATGTACTTGATATACCTAAACCAGTATATAAAGAAGGTCTTAGACTTTCTAATGGAGTATCAGGAAGGTTTGAAACTGTACCAAACGATAAAGGTATAAGTGTAATTGTTGATTATGCTCATACTCCTGATGCACTTGAAAATGTATTAAAGACAACACAACAATTTGCAGAAGGAAAAATAATTTCTGTATTTGGATGTGGTGGAGATAGAGATACTGAAAAGAGACCTTTAATGGGTGCTATTGGACAAAAATATTCTGATATATGTATTGTAACTTCTGATAATCCAAGAACTGAAGAACCAGAAGCAATAATAAAGGATATACTTGAAGGAATAGATAAGGAAAAGAAAAATTATCATGTTGTTGCTGATAGAAAGCAAGCTATAGAAGAAGCTATAAGTATGGCAAAGAAAGATGATGTTGTAATTATAACAGGTAAAGGGCATGAAAATTACCAAATAATAGGTAAGGTTAAGCATCATTTTGATGATAAAGAGATTGCTAATGAATGTTTAAGTAAAATGTAAGGTGAAAATTTAATAAAATATATATTTTAAGAATATAATATCAAAATTATTTTGATATTATATTCTTTTTATGTAGTGTACATTAATACAAATTATGTTAGTAACCTTTAATATAGATAATATAATTTATTAAAATTGTATTATCTATATTAATTAATTTTTTATTGTAATAAAGTTGATAATTTTGTATAATTACAGTAAATATGGAAAAATAAGTATTGTCGCAAAATTGTTAGAATAATTGATATAAAATAATAATTGTATACATATAGATTCCAGAAAGGCAGGAAGCGTGATGTTGGGTGATGCAAAAAATAATAGGCAGGGTTTGTCCATAATTGCTATCATAAGTATCTTAGTAGTTACAATTTCCTGTTTGATTTATGGTTCAAAGTTGAATAAGACACTAGGTGAGGAAACGAATCAATATCTTTCAGAAATAGCAAATCAAAGTGTCAATGTGTTAAAAAAACAAATTAATGGCGATATAAAATTGTTACAATCAATTTCAATATGTATTGAAGGAGAAAAATCTTTTGAATTGGACAATATTATTTCAATACTTAAAAGAGAATCTGTAAATAGTTCATTTAAAAGAATGGGTGTTATTCTACCAGATGGTATGGCATATACTACAGATGGTTATGTAGAAGATTTTTCTAAGAGAGATTATTTTTCCAAGTCAATGCAAGGAGAAGTAGTCATAACAGGTAAGTTAAAAGATGTAATAAAAGATCATAAAGACATTAATGTGTACTCTGTACCAATTTATAAGGGGAACAAGATTATTGGTGTTATATTTGCTACACATAGTACAAAGTTATATGAAAAGATACTCTCTGTACCAACTTTTAATGGAAAAGGATATTCTTATATAGCTAATAGTAATGGTGATATTGTTTTAAATCCAAGTAGCAAAAACGCAAACTCTAATATGGAAAATTTATTTTCATATATAAATAAAAGTAATGCCTTATCAAAATCTACTCTTAATGATATGAAGTTAAATATAAAAAATTCTAAATCAGGTTCATTAAGTTATAATATGTCTGGAAAAGGATATTATTTAAGTTATGCTCCAATAGGAATTAATGATTGGTATCTTTTTTCTGAAGTTCCTAGAACTGCTGTATCTGAAAAATCATATGCTATTATAAAACTTACACTATCAGCATGTATAGTTTTAATTGTGATATTTACATCATTAATAATTTATATCTTGATTATGCAAAAAAAGAGTAAGGAAAGGTTAGAAGAATTTGCGTTTAAAGACAGTATTACAGGAATTGGAAATTCAAATAAATTTAATCTGGAAGGTGGTAAATTTTTATCCACTCATGAGAAAAAAAATCTAGTTTTAATTTATTTTGATATAGATAAATTTAAGTTAGTAAATGATAGATTTGGATATGAAGAGGGAGATAGAGTATTAAGAAAAATTGCAGAGATGATTGAAAATATGTTTAAAGAAGAGTCTGTATTTTCAAGAATTTCAAATGATAATTTTGCTATAATATTTGAAAAAAAGAAGGATAAAGAATCAGTTATAGAGATATGTGAAATTATGCGTAAAAAATTATCTATGATAAAAACTAGCTTAGATGTAGAACTTAATCTGATACCATCTATAGGAGTGTATTTTATTGAAGAGGGAGAAACAAATATATCTACTTGTCTTGATAAGGCTATGATTGCAAAGACTACAGTAAAAAGAAAATACTTAAAAGTGTATGAAATTTATGCTGAGAATTTAAAGGAAACTCTTATAGAAGAACGTGATATTGAGCAAGAGATGCACGATGCTTTAAAAAATGAACAATTTAAGGTGTATTTGCAACCTAAAATTGAATTATCTACAGGTAAAATAGTAGGTTCTGAAGCTCTTGTACGTTGGCAACATCCCAAAAAGGGATTAATAAGTCCAGGTGTGTTTATTCCTATTTTTGAAAAGAATGGTTTTATAACAGAATTGGATATGTTTGTATTTATTCAAGTTTGTAAAAACTTTAAACGTTGGGAAAATGAAGGCTTACCTAGATTTCCTATATCAGTAAATTTATCAAGAGTACATCTTGAAAATCCAGACTTTATAGAAAAGTTTGAAAACATTGCAAAAGAATATGATATTGAACCAAATTTAATTGAAATTGAACTAACAGAGAGTGCAATATTTGATAATACAAAAATGTTATTTAAAATAATGCAGAATTTAAAATCTGTCGGATTTAAAATATCTATGGATGACTTTGGCTCAGGGTATTCTTCTTTAAATATGCTTAAAGATATGCCAATTGATGTATTGAAATTAGATAGACAGTTTTTTATAACAGTAGAAGATACAAAAAAGAGTCAAATTGTGGTTTCAAGCATTGTTCAGATGGCAAAGCAACTTGATATAAAAGTTGTTTCAGAGGGAGTTGAAACCTTAGAGCAAGCAGAGTTTTTAAGATTTATAGGATGTGATATGGCTCAAGGATTTTTATTTGCGAAACCAATGCCAATAGAAGAATACGAAAAGTTGATATTAAATAGGAATGATATTGAAGGTATGAGTACAAACTAAAAAACTTAGTACAAAATGAAATAAAGATTTGTAAGAAGAGTGAACTTTGTATAGTCAAAGTTCACTTTATTTATGTAAAAATACTTTGGTATAAAAATATGAATTAGGTTTAGAGTATTACTTTACATTATATGGAGCATATAATATTTTCTAAAAGAGATATAATTTTTCCATGGCTAGAAGTTTTTAATTTGAGTGTAGCAGTTTGTGAATATAAGAATATCAGCAATTATGTAAGTACTTAAGGGAGGAAAATTTTTGAGTAATATAACAATTAGGGAAATGGTAAGTGATGAAAGAAAGCTTGTTTTGGTGGAAAGCGTATTTGGGATTACAGTAAAGTACTGTCATTGTTGACAATCATAATTTCTGTGGGAATACTATAAAAAAGAGAGCTTCTATTATGATTTTTAAAAATCATTTAGAAAAACTCTCTTTTTTATAAAATCTAAATAGCTATTATAATATAATAGAAGTTTCTATTATTCTAATTTTCTTATTGTAATACAATAGTTAAGATTGTAGATAAATAAGCATTTTAAACATTAAATCTAAATAATATTACATCTCCATCTTTAACTATGTATTCTTTACCTTCTAATTTAACTAATCCTTTTTCTTTTGCAGCTGCCATAGTACCATGTTCAACTAAATCATTAAAAGCAATTGTTTCAGCCCTGATAAATCCTCTTTCTATGTCAGAATGTATCTTTCCTCCTGCTTGAGGTGCTTTACTTCCAATCTTTATAGTCCATGCTCTGACTTCTTTTGGACCAGCTGTTAAGAATGAAATTAGACCAAGTAAGGCATAAGATGATTTTATAAGTTTATCAAGCCCTGATTGTTCAAGCCCTAATGTTTCTAAAAATTCTTTCTTTTCTTCAGCAGAATCAAGTTCAGAAATTTCTGCTTCTATTTGTGCACATACAACAACAACTTCAGCATCTTCTGTTTCTGCAAATACTTTAACTTGTTGAACATACTTATTACTTTCTCCATCATCTGCCAAATCATCTTCTGATACATTTGCAGCGTATATTACAGGTTTAGATGTAAGTAAATCTAATGAATTTACAAAGCTTTGTTCATCTTCTGTAAATTGCATAGTTCTTACACACTTACTATTTTCTAAAGTAGACATGATTGAATTTAACAAATCAAGCTCAGAAACTAAAGTTTTATCAGCTTTAGCGGCTTTTTGAGTTTTATGAATTCTTCTTTCAAGAATCTCTATATCAGAGAAAATTAATTCTAAATTTATAGTTTCTATATCGCGAAGTGGTTCAACAGAACCATCTACATGTATAACATTTTCATCTTCAAAACATCTGACAACATGTACGATTGCATCAACTTCTCTTATATGTGATAAAAATTTATTTCCTAAGCCTTCTCCTTTAGAAGCACCTCTAACTAAACCAGCTATGTCACAAAATTCTATAGCAGTAGGAACTATTTTTTCAGAGTTGTACAATTCTTTTAGTTTATCTAATCTTTCATCTGGAACAGATACAACTCCAACGTTTGGGTCTATTGTACAAAAAGGGTAATTTGCAGATTCTGCGCCTGCTTGAGTTATTGCGTTAAATAGTGTGCTTTTACCTACATTTGGTAAACCAACTATACCTAATTTCATATTAATCGTCCTCTCTCTTATTCTTTTTATATTCTTTATATAACTTTAAACAATCAATCTATGGGATTGTAAAATTGTTTTAATTATAGACATACATATTGATTATACATCATATATATGAAGCTTGTAAACTAGACTTTAAAGCAGACTGCTCTAAATAACTTTTTATTTAAATTTAAATAAAAATATTACTTTTAGAAAATAATAAAAAGGATATAATTAAATAGAAGGTTTTTATATATAAGTATATACAATCAAAAAATGAATAAATTTCAATTTTAAAATTGATGTTTAAATAAAAAATAGGAGGTACATATGGTTAATACTAAGAAAATAATAAATTTAGGTAATAATATTAATTTGACTTTGATAAAAACAGAAAAGTTTAAATCAAATCTTATAAGTTTGTATGTTCAGAGATTGTTGGATAAAAAAGAAACTACAAAAAATGCTTTGATACCATCAATAATAGCAAGTGGAAGTGAAAAATATCCTAGTGCCAGAGCAATATCCAATAAACTAGATGATTTATATGGTTCGTCTATGGGAGCTGATGCTGTAAAACGTGGAGAGCGTCAAGTACTAAGTTTTAAAATAATTAATATAAGTGAAAAGTATTTAGATGAAAATATATTTGAAGAAGTAGTAGAATTTTTTAATGAAGTAATAAATAATACACTTGTTGTAGATGGTGGATTTAAAGAAGAATATTTAAATATTGAAAAAGAAAATTTAAGAGATAAGATACAATCAATAATAAATGATAAAAAAGAATATGCACAAGATAAATGTATAGAAGCTATGTGTGGAAATGAAAGATACAGTATAAGTGAGTTTGGTTACGAAGATGAAATAGATAACATAACTTCAAAAGAGCTATATGAGCATTATAGAAATATACTTAAAACATCTCCAATAGATATAGTTGTAGAAGGTAATTTTGATGAAGATAAGGTTGTAGACATAATAAGTAAGAATTTAAAATTCGAAAGAGAAGATATTATAGATATACCAAAAGAAGATTTCATAAAACATGTAGATGAAGTAAAAGTAATAGACGAAAAAATGGAAATAACTCAAGGTAAATTAGTTATGGGGTATAGAGCAAATGTAGATTATGTAGATAATGATAAATATTATGCCCTTGTGGTCGGAAGTAATGTATTAGGTGGTGGTCCACACTCTAAACTATTTGTGAATGTAAGAGAAAAGGAAAGCTTATGCTATTATATTTTCTCTTCAATAGAGAAGTATAAAAGTATTATGCTTATATCATCTGGAATAGAAACTAAAGATTATGATAAAGCTGTAAAATTAATAAAAGAACAATTAGAAAGTTTAAAAGCAGGAGATATATCTGATGAAGAGTTAGAAAATAGTAAGCTTGCTTTAGTTAACTCTATGAAATCTATAACAGATAATATAGGTGGAATGTCTGATTTTGCTTTTTCTCAGTCTATGGCAAAGACAAATTCTGAAGTAGAAGACATAATATCTAGCATAGAGAAAGTTACTAAAAAAGATATAGTTGAGGCTGTAAAAGATATAGAACTTGATACTGTATACTTTTTAAGAAATTAATGGAGGAGATGTCTATGGAAAAAATAGTTAATGATATATTAAGAGAAGAAGTTTATTATGAAAAATTACAAAATGGCTTAGATGTATATTTTATGCCAAAGAGAGGCTTTACAAAAAAATATGCTATTTTAGCTACTAATTATGGTTCAAATGACTTAGAATTTATTCCAATAGGAGAAGATAAAAAGATTAGAGTAAATGAAGGAATTGCACATTTTTTAGAACATAAGATGTTTGAACAACCTGATGGAGGAGATGCTTTTGAAAAATTTTCTAAATTAGGTGTAAGTGCAAATGCATTTACTAACTTTACAATGACAGCATACTTATTTTCAGCTACGGAAAATTTTTATGAAAGTTTAGAGCACTTAATTGATTATGTTCAAACACCTTATTTTACAGATGAAAATGTTGAAAAGGAAAAAGGTATAATAGCACAAGAGATAAAAATGTACAATGATGATCCAGACTGGAATGTGTATTTTAATTGTCTAAAGGCTATGTATGTAAATTATCCTGCTAGAATTGATATAGCTGGTACAGTAGATAGTATATATAAGATAACTAAGGAAGAACTATATAAGTGTTACAATACTTTCTATAATCCAGGAAATATGGCTTTGTTTGTTGTAGGTGATTTGGATGTAGAAAAGGTAATAGATGTAACTAAAAAAGCAAACAATTATGATGTGGATAAACTTTCTAAGAATATAGAAAGATTTTATCCTGAAGAACCAGCAAATGTAAAGGAAAAAGAAGTTATAGAAAAGTTTCCTATATCTATACCTATGTTTAACATAGGTTTTAAAGATAATAATGTAGGTGTAAAAGGAAAAGAACTTTTACGTAAAGAAATTGTAACTGATATACTTATAGGTATGTTATTTAAAAAGGGCAGTAAACTTTATGAAGATTTGTATATGCAAGGTCTAATAAATGAAAATTTTGGAGCTGGATTTTCATCTCAAGTAGACTATGCTTTTAGCGTAATTGCTGGAGATTCTAAGGAACCTAAAAAAGTAAAAGAGATAATTCTTGAATATATAGAAAGAGCTAAAAAAGAAGGATTATCTAAAGAGGAGTTTGAAAGAACTAAAAAGAAAAAAATTGGTTCATTTATTAAATGTTTTGATTCTATAAACTTTATAGGAAATAGTTTTATATCTTATATCTTTAAAGATATAAATATATTGGATTATTTAGATATTATTAAGGATGTTGCTTTTGAGGAAGTTGAAGAGAGATTAAAAGAACACTTTAAAGAAGAGTATTGTGTTATTTCTATTGTAGAACCTAAGTAGAACGTTTGAATATTACAAATAAGTAGCTAAAGGCCAAATAGTTAATTTTGATACTTGTTTTATTTAGGTAGCAAGTGATTTTGTTGAATATACTTATACAAATTAAGTTAGTAAAAATTAAATATTATTAATAAAAATTTGTAGAGAGATTGGTGTATAATATACACCAATTTCTTTGCTTGTAAATAATTTATGCATAATTTTGTTGAGACAGCATGTATAATATATTTTAAGTATTTGTAGAATCAACATCAATATGTTTTGTAGAATTAACATTAATATGTTATCATAATTTAGTATAATTACAATTAATTGTAAACATGGTGTATTGCTTTGGAAATATTTTAATTAAGATAAAGAGGTGGAGTTATGGATAGAGTCGCATTTACACTGTTTGGGATAGACATAATGTGGTATGGAATACTTATGGCTAGTGGCATGATTTTGGGAACTTTAATAGCAATAAAAGAGTCGAAAAGAGTTGGGCTTAAAGAAGATGATGTATTAAATATAGCTATCATAGCAATTCCTGTTGGATTAATATGTGCAAGAATATATTATGTTATATTTAATTGGAGTTATTATGCTCAAAATCTATTTCAAATACTTAATTTCAGAGGTGGTGGACTTGCTATACATGGAGGGTTAATAGGTGGAATCTTAGCTGGCTATATATACACTAAGGTTAAAAATATTAATTTCTTAAAAATGGCTGATACTGTCATACTTGGAATGCCTTTAGCACAAGCTATAGGAAGATGGGGGAACTTTATTAACGGAGAAGCTCATGGAGGTACAACTAATTTACCATGGGGAATAATGGTTGATGGAGTAAAGGTTCATCCAACTTTTCTATATGAGTCTATATGGGATTTTGGAATATTTATAGTTTTATTATTGTTTAGAAAAAATAAAAAATACGAAGGACAAGTTATAGTGACTTATATAACCCTTTATTCAATAGGAAGATTTTTTATAGAAGGACTAAGAACAGATAGTTTAATGTTAGGACCACTTAGAATGGCTCAAGTGATAAGTTTAGTTGGTGTTATTGGTGGTATAATAGCACATATTTATTTATCAAAGAGAAATAAAAGCAACAGTATTGAAGAATAATTTAAATAGTAAGTTTGAAGGAGGTAGTTATGGAATTTCATCATGTATCAGTTCTTTTAAATGAATGTATAGAAAATTTAAAGATAAAACCAGATGGAGTATATGTTGACTGTACTATGGGTGGTGCAGGACATTCCAAAGAAATAGTAAAAAAATTATCAGATAAAGGATTATTTATAGGGTTTGACCAAGATAAAAATGCTATAAATACAGCAAGAGAAAGATTAAGTGAATATGAAAGCAGAGTAAAATTTGTTCATAGCAATTTTGAAAATATAAAAGAAGAATTGGAAAAAATCGGAGTTTATAAGATAGATGGTGTATTAGCAGATTTAGGAGTTTCATCTCATCAACTTGATGAAGCTGAGAGAGGATTTTCTTATATGCAAGATGCACCACTTGATATGAGGATGGATGTTAGGTGTGAATTTTCAGCATATGATGTTGTAAACACTTATGCAGAAGATGAGCTAGCTAAGATAATTAAAGATTATGGTGAAGATAACTGGGCTAAACGTATAGCTAAATTTATAGTTGAGGAAAGAGTGAACAAACCAATAGAAACTACAGGTGAATTGGTTGATATAATTAAAAAAGCTATTCCTAAAAAAGCTAGAATAGATGGGCCTCATCCAGCTAAAAGGACTTTTCAAGCTATACGAATAGAAGTAAATAATGAACTTGGAGTAATTACAAAAATGATAAATGATGCCTCTTCTATAATGAATGAAGATGGTAGAATTTGTATAATAACATTTCATTCGTTAGAAGATAGAATAGTAAAGAATGCATTTAAATATCTCGCATCAGATTGTATATGCCCACAGCATTTACCAATATGTCAATGTGATAAAGAATCTGAAGTAAAAATAATAACTAGAAAACCAATATTACCTAGTGCTGAAGAAATAGAAGTAAATCCACGTTCAAGAAGTGCTAAATTGAGAGTAGCGGAAAAAATATAATTTATATAGTTTGAGAGTAAGGACTAGCGATGTAATAAAATAATAAACTTCTTAATTATAGTTAAAACCTATTATAGTTTTTATTAGAATAGAAAACAACTATGATATAATCGACAATATAGAAAAATATTTTCTGTTATAATATAACTAAAGTAGATATTAGGAGTGGAGAAAAATAGAGAATAAGCATAAAAAATTATTAATAAAAATTTGTATTATATTGGGGGTATTTGGTATTTACTTTTTTATACCTCCTGTTAAAAAAATGGTAAATCAGATGATATTTTATCTGAGTATGTTAAATCTAGATGCAATTAAGGAGTACATATTATCATTTGGAGTTTGGGCACCGATAATATCATTTGCACTTATGATATTACAATCAATAGCTGCACCTCTTCCTGCATTTTTAATTACTTTTGCAAATGCAGCCTTATTTGGATGGGTAAATGGTGCTATACTGTCATGGATTAGTGCAATGGCAGGTGCTGCAATTTGTTTTGTAATTGGAAGATTTTTAGGTAGAGATGTAGTTGTAAAACTTACAAGCAAATTTGCACTAGAAAGTATAGATGGTTTTTTTGATAAGTATGGAAAACATACGATTTTAATTGCAAGATTGCTTCCTTTTATATCTTTTGACCTTGTGAGCTATGCAGCAGGTCTAACATCCATGAGTTTTATATCTTTCTTTATAGCTACTGGAGTAGGACAATTACCAGCAACCATTGTATATTCTTATGTTGGTGGTATGTTGACTGGTGGAGCTAAAGTCATGATGACAGGACTTTTAATATTATTTGCTTTAAGTGTATTGATTTATATGTTAAAGAAAATATATAGTGATAAAAATAAATAAAAATTAGTGTAAAATCTATAGGTTCGAATTCAAGAATTAGTGAATCTATAGATTTTTTGTTGTGTATAGAAAAAATTACAAATAGATTGTGTAACAGTGTATTAATTTAGCGATGAAATTTTAAAGGAAGAGATATGATTAATAACAAATATAGTATAGAGGAAAATCTAAAAATCTATATTATCGGGGTGATAATTTGAAAAAAAATTATAAAATACATAATCTAAATGAATATAAAAATAAAAAAAAGAATAATTATAAAAAGAGAATTAATAAAAAAATAGGGGCTAAATGTATTTTATTGATTACAACTTTCGTAGTAATAATATTGAATCTATGTGGTTATTCAAAAATTTCAGAAATGAAATATGATATTCATTATTTACAAAAGGATTTAAGAAAAAAAGAGATAGTACTAGAGGAACTAAAGGCAAAAGAAACTGAAAAAACATCAATAAAAGAAATTGAGTTAAAAGCAAAGGAATTGCTCAATATGGACTATCCAAAAGATGGACAAATAAAGTATATAAATGTGGATAACTAGGGGGAATAGGTTTGAGAAAAGTAAAAAGGATAAGCAAAAAAAGACTGGTACTTGTTCTTGTTTTAGCATGTGCACTGTTTTTTTGCCTTGTTATTAGGACTGGATACCTACAACTTATGAAAGGTAATTGGTTGAGTACAAAAGCATTAGAACAACAAACAAGAGATATACCTATAGAGCCTAAAAGAGGAACTATATATGATAGAAACATGAAAGAATTGGCAGTAAGTGTAACTAAATATACAGTTTGGTGCAAACCTGTAGAAGTTGAAGATAAAAAAGAAGCGGCTGAAAAAGTGGCTGAAATTTTGGATGAAGATTATAAAGATATTTATGCTTTAATAAGCAAAAAAAATATGGCTCTTGTAAAGGTCAAAAGATGGATAGATGATGATAAGGCAAGTAAAATAAGAGATGCTAAATTAGGTGGAATATGGGTAGCAGAAGACAATCAAAGATATTATCCTTATGGAAATTTTGCACCATATGTAATAGGTCATACTTCCTCAGATGCAACAGGGATATCTGGTATAGAGATGCAATATGATAAAAAATTAAAAGGAAAAGCTGGAAAATTAATAGTAAGTACTGATGCTTCAGGTAGAGAAATTCCACAAGGTATGGAAAAATATTATGAACCTGTTCAGGGGAATGGTCTTGTATTGTCTATAGATGAAGTAATCCAACATTATACTGAAAAAGCAGTACAAAAGGCTTATGAAATAAATAATGCAAAGAAAGTCACTGCAATAGCAATGAATCCTAAAACTGGCGATATACTTGCTCTAGCATCAAAACCAGATTATGACCCTAACGACTCAAGAACACCAATATATCCATATTATCAAGAAGAACTTGAAAAATATAGCGATAAAGACAAAATAAAGGGTTATTATCAAATGTGGAGAAATCCAGCAGTAAGTGATACATATGAACCAGGTTCTACATTTAAACTTATTACATCTTCCAGTGCTCTTGAAGAAGGAGTAATAAAAGATGGTGAGAAATTCACATGTACAGGTAGTGTAACTGTAGGAGGAAGAAAGATTAAATGTTGGAGACACTATAGACCTCATGGAACACAAGAGTTTAAACAAGCAGTACAAAATTCTTGTAACCCTGTGTTTGTTGAATTAGGAAGTAGATTAGGTGTTGGTAAAATGTATGATTATATAGAATCTTTTGGTCTTATGAATAAGACAGGTATAGATTTACCAGGAGAAGCTAAAGGAATATTGTATAATGAAAAAAATGTAGGTCCAGTTGAGTTAGCTACAATATCATTTGGTCAATCAATATCAGTAACTCCAATACAACTTATAACAGCTATATCATCAATAGCAAATGGTGGAGATTTAATGCAACCAAGAGTAGTAAAATCTTATACTGATAACAAAGGTAATATAACTGAGACAGTAAAACCAAAAAAAGTAAGAAATGTTATATCTAAAGAAACATCTAAAAAAATGTTAGAAATTGCAGAGTCAGTTGTAACTGATGGTGGAGGAAAAATTGCATATATACCAGGATATAGACTAGGTGGGAAAACAGGTACAGCTCAAAAGGTTATAGATGGTAAATATGCTCAAGGAAAATATATATGTTCATTCGTGGGAATAGCACCTTGTGATGACCCACAAATTGTAGTTCTTGCTATTGTTGATGAGCCAACAGGAGTAAGTGCATTTGGTAGTACTACAGCAGGACCTATAGTAAAAGAAATAATGAATGATTCTCTAAAATATTTAGGGGTCAAACCAGTATATAAAGAAGAAGAAAAAGCTGAATATGAAAAGAAACAAGTCAAAGTACCAGATGTAAGAAATTTAAAAATTGGGGATGCAGTGAAAGCATTAGAAGATGCGAAGTTAAAACCAAATTTAGATACAGATATAGAAATTCCAAAGGATACAAAAGTAAAGGATGTTTTTCCAAAACCTGGAATAAAAGTTAATGAAGATTCAAGTATAACACTATATTTTGAAAACTAAAAAGTAACAGATAATTAACATATATCCATAAACATCTTCAAAAAAACAGAAATATAGTATATAATTATAAAGTTAAGAGTTATCGTAGGCAATGTATATGTAACGGTATACATTGCCTTTTGTTGCTAAGATAATATAGCTAATGTTTTATAAGGAGGAGTTTGAGAATGGAGTGCTTAACAATAAAGGAGTTAGTACTTGCAACTAATGGAAAGTTAATATATGGAGATTATAATGACTGTGTAAGTGATATAGTTATAGATAGCAGGGAAGCAAATGCACAAAATGCATTTGTAGCCATAGTTGGAGAAAATTTAGATGGGCATACCTTTATAAAGTCTGCATATGATAGTGGATGCAAAACTTTTATAAAAAATGAAAGTAATGGAATAAAATTAGAAAGTTCGGATATAAATTTAATAGAGGTAAAAGATACAACTTTGGCTCTAGGAAATATTTCCAGATATTATAAAGAAAAATTTGACATTCCATTTATAGGTGTTACAGGTAGTGTAGGAAAAACAACTACTAGAGATATGATATATGCAGCTATTTCTGCAAAATTAAACATCTTGAAAAATGAAAAGAACCTAAATAATCATTTTGGGGTTCCTTTGACTTTGTTTAATTTAAATAAAGAACATGAGTGTGCTGTAATAGAAATGGGAATGTCTGGATTTAATGAAATAAAGTATTTGGTGGACATAGTAAATCCTAAAATTGCAGTTATATCAAATATAGGATTGTCACACATAGAAAACCTAGGTTCACAGGAAGGGATTTTAAAGGCAAAGCTGGAGATTGCTTCAAATTTTGATGATACAAATACTTTGATTGTAAATGGCGATGATAAATTTTTATCTACATTAAAAGAAAAAGAGCATGTATATAAGTTAAAAACATTTGGATTTAAGAAAGATAATGACATTTATTGTGAAGATTATACTATGGAAGAAGATAGTTTGACATTTACGTGTGTCATAAATGGAAAAAAAGAGGAAATATTTATACCAACAATAGGAGAGCATAATATATATAATGCTATGTCGGCGATATTAGTTGGCATGAGTTTAAATATTTCTTTGGATTGTATAAAAACAGGTTTAAAAAACTTCAAAGGGACAAAAATGAGATTAGATATAATAAAAAATGAAAGATTAACAATAATTAATGACTCATATAATGCCAGTCCAGATTCTATGGAAGCAGCCTTGAAAATACTTGGTAGATATAAAGGTAGAAAAGTAGCAATACTTGGAGATATGCTTGAGATGGGTGAAATTTCAGAGTATGGTCATAGATTAGTTGGAAAATCATCTATGAATAATACTGATATCATAATAACTATAGGTGAAAACTCAGTGTTTATTGGAGACGAAGCAAAACGATTAGGATTCGATTCATCCAATATATATCACTTTAAAAATAGAGACGATGTATTTAATCGATTAGATGAATTAATAAAAACAGGAGACACTATTTTAGTGAAAGGCTCAAGAGGCATGAAATTAGAAAAAATAGTTGAATATCTAAATAAATAAGCTTAAACTAATGAGTTGATTGACAAGGGAGAGGAGTTTTATGATGTTAGGAATAACAGAGCTTACGTACACCGCATTGATTGCGTTTTTGATAGTAATTATAATAGGACCAATATTTATACCAATGCTTAGGAAATTTAAATTTGGTCAGACAGTTAGAGATGATGGACCTCAAACACATCTAGCTAAGAATGGAACACCTACTATGGGTGGAATTATAATGATTGTTGCAATTCTAATAACTGGACTTACAAGAGTAAAAGTTAGTCATGACATGGCAGTAGGTCTTATATGTATTGCTGGTTTTGGTTTTATTGGTTTTTTAGATGACTTTATAAAAATAAAGCTAAAAAGGTCACTTGGACTAAAAGCATATCAAAAAATAATCCTTCAAGTTGCATTATCTTTTTATGTTGCTTTTTATCAGTATACATCGTCATCAAGTGCTTCGCAACTTATGATACCATTTACAGATTTTGTAATAAATGTTGGAATACTATATATACCAATAATGATGTTTATAATAGTAGCAATAGTAAATGCTGTAAATTTAACTGATGGTCTAGATGGTCTAGCATCAGGAGTGACTTTAGTTGTTTCTGTATTTTTTATGTTGTTTGCAAGTTCAGTTGCAGGCAATACAGAAGTTGCAGTTTTAGCAGCAGCAACTGTTGGAGCATGTCTAGGCTTTTTAGGATTTAATTCATATCCAGCTAGAGTGTTTATGGGAGATACAGGTTCAATGGCATTAGGTGGTGCGGTTGTAGCATTTTCAGTTTTAACTAATTCAGTGCTTATAATACCTATAATTGGAGGCATTTATTTTGCAGAAGCTCTATCAGTTTTAATTCAAGTTGGATATTTTAAAGTAACTAGAAAGAGATTCTTTAAGATGGCTCCAATACACCATCATTTTGAACAATGTGGTTGGCCAGAAACAAGAGTTGTATTTGTTTTTTGGATTATTACAGTTGTTTTAGCTTGGATAAGTATAATAGCAGTATTTTAGGCCTAGGGGGAATAAAAAATGGACTTAAATGGAAAAAAAGTTTTATTAGTAGGGCTTGCAAAAACTGGTATATCTACAATTAAACATTTAGATAAATTAGGAGCAAGTATAATTGTAAATGATATTAAAGATGAAAATAAATTAAAAAACATACTTGATGAATTAAAATCTATAAATGACATAGAATACATATTAGGATGCCATCCAGAGGCTGTAGACGATGTAGATATGGTTGTAGTATCTCCAGGAGTACCATTAGACTTGCCATTTATTTTGAAGCTAAAAAATTCAGGCAAGTATATAATTGGTGAGGTAGAATTAGCTTTTAAATTGTCAAATAATCCAACTTTTATAGGGATTACAGGTACAAATGGTAAGACAACTACAACTAGCTTAGTAGGAGAAATTTTTTCAAGTGCCAAAAAAGATACATATGTAGTTGGTAATATAGGGAATCCTGTAATAGATACTATAGAAACTTCAAATGAAGAATCTATACTTGTAACTGAACTGAGTAGTTTCCAACTTGAAAGTGTGGATGAATTTAGACCTAAAGTAAGTGCAATATTAAATATTACAGAAGATCATTTAAATAGACATCATACTATGGAAAAGTACATAGAAGCTAAATCAAAAATATTTATGAATCAAAATGATGAAGATTTTTGTATATTAAATTATGATGATGAAATAGTGAGAGGCCTAGCTGATAAATGTAATGCCAAAGTAATTTACTTTTCAAGAACTCATAGAGTAAATGGAGGAGTATATTTAGAAAATAATGACATAATAATAGATATAGAGGATAAGATTAAGTTTCTAAATAAAGATGATGTAAGTTTGCCTGGAGGCCATAATTTAGAAAATTGTATGGCAGCAATAGCAATAGCATATGTTTGTAAAGTAGATTTAGAAGTAATAAAAGATGTATTGATGACATTTAAAGGAGTTGAACACAGACAAGAGTTTGTAAGAAACTTAGATAATGTAATATATGTAAATGACTCAAAGGGAACTAATCCAGATTCTACTATAAAAGCTGTACAGTCTTATAATAGACCAATAGTGCTTATAGCAGGAGGAATGGATAAGGGAAGCAACTTTGATGAACTTCTTGAAATTGCAAAATCATATGTTAAATCATTAATCTTATTAGGAGAAACTGCACCAAAGATAGAAAATTGTGCTAAAAATAAAGGATTTAATGACATACATATAGTAAAAGATATGGAGGAAGCAGTTAAGACTTCTCATGAGATTTCAAAAAATGGAGATATAGTGCTTCTTTCACCAGCTTGTGCAAGTTGGGATATGTATGAAAGTTTTGAAGTAAGAGGAAAAGACTTCAAAGATAATGTAAACAATTTAAAATAATCTCTTACCTCTAAACTTACTTAGATGGAAGAATGGAGGTAGATTAGTTGGATGCCTAAAGAAAATTTGAAAAAACAAATTGACATAAGGATGAAGACTGAATTTGATGGAGTAGTATTTTATACTACTATGCTTTTAGTATTTGTAGGAATAGTTATGGTGTTTAGTGCAAGTTTTATACAATCTTCATTTAAACACAATGATGCATACTATTTTCTAAAGAAAAATGTAATATATGCTATACTAGGATTTATAGTTATGATTATTACATCTAGAATAGACTATAATTTTTGGAAGAAAAATGCTACAGCAATTGGAGCTATAGCAGTAGTATTATTATTGTTGGTTTTAACTCCTTTGGGAATAGAAGCAAACGGAGCAAAAAGATGGTTAGGGATAGGTGCTTTAACATTTCAGCCTGCAGAAATTGCAAAGTTTGCTACAATAATATTAACTGCAAAATTGATTGAGAAAAATTATGATAAAATAAAATCTTTGACAAAAGGTGTTGTACCACTTCTCGTAGTTCCAGGAATATTTTTTGCGTTGATAATACTTCAACCAAATTTGTCAACAGCAGGTACTGTAATTCTAGTTACATTTGTAATGATATTTGTTGCTGGAATGGATATGAAAATTGTATTTGCTATGATAGGAAGTGGGGCTGCTTTATTTGCTGCATTAGTAATTGCTGAACCGTATAGACTTAGTCGTGTTACATCTTTTTTAGACCCATTTCAAGACCCACTTGGTAAGGGGTATCAGGTAATACAAGGTTTATATGCATTAGGTTCAGGAGGACTGTTTGGTTTAGGCTTAGGAAAGAGTAAGCAAAAGTATTTTTATATACCAGAGCCACAAAATGACTTTATATTTGCTATAATAGGAGAAGAGTTAGGATTAATTGGTTGTATAATAGTTATAATGCTATTTGTAGCCTTAGTCTACAGATGTGTAAGAATAGCTTTGAAGACTTCTAATGTATTTGCTTGTATGGTTGTCATAGGTATAGGGGCACAAATTGGAATACAAGCAGCTTTAAATATAGCAGTTGCAACATCATCAATGCCAGCTACAGGTGTAGCACTACCATTTATAAGTTATGGAGGTACCTCACTCACCATCTTTATGGGGGCTGTAGGTATAGTGTTGAACATCTCAAAGCATGTCAAAATTAATTAACAGGAGATGATGATTTGATGAAAGTTTTATTATCAGGCGGTGGAACTGGAGGACACGTATATCCAGCTATAGCTATTGCTAACAAAATAAGAGATGAACATCCAGACGCCGAGATAATGTTTGTTGGGACGGAAAAAGGAATAGAATCAGAAATAGTTCCTAAGTATGGATTTGAATTGAAAACTGTAACAGTACAAGGATTTAAGAGAAAAATAGACTTCGATAATGTAAAAAGAGTTTTTAAGCTTTTTAAAGGATTGGAACAATCAAGAAAAATTGTTAAAAAATTTAAGCCAGATGTAGTCATAGGAACTGGTGGATATGTCAGTGGACCTGTTTTATTTAATGCGTCTATGGGAAAAATACCAGCTATAATACATGAGCAAAATTCTTTTCCTGGGGTAACTAATAAGATTTTATCTAAAACAGTTACAAAGGTACTTACAAGTTTTGAAGATTCACATAAAAGATTCCCTGAGGCAGCAGAAGAAAAATTAGTTTTTACAGGAAATCCAGTTAGAAAAGAAATTTTGTTATCAAGAAAAAATATCGCAAGAAAAAATTTAGGAATAAGTGAAGAGAAAAAAATGGTACTTTGCTACGGTGGTAGTGGAGGTTCAAGAAAAATAAATGATGCAATGAGACTTGTCATTAAAAATATGGTAAATGAAGATATAGCTTTTATATTTGCAACAGGAAAAAGCTATTATGAAGAATTTATGGAAAGTATCAGTAATATAAATCTTAAACCATACCAAAAAGTAGTACCTTATTTAGAAGATATGGCAAATGCACTTGCAGCAAGTGATTTAGTTATAGGTAGTGCAGGAGCAATTTCATTAGCTGAAATAACAGCTCTTGGCAAACCTTCTATAATAATACCTAAAGCATATACTGCTGAAAATCATCAAGAGTACAATGCTAAGAGTATAGAGAAGCAAGGGGCAGGGGTTGCAATCTTGGAAAAAAACTTAACTCCAGAAAGCCTGAATACAGCCGTATTTAAACTTTTAGGAGATAGAGAACTTCTAGTTGATATGGCAAATGCAAGTAAAACTATAGGTAGACCTGAGGCTATAGACCTTATATATGATGAGATAATAAAGGTATATAACTCAACACAAAAATCAACAGCTAAGAAACCAAAAAAAGAAAAAGCTATTGAGGAAGTAAAGAAAGAAGCAGCTCCAAGTATAGAAGGTCAGGCTAAAGTAATAGGAATAAAGAAACGATAAATAAATATTTACCCCTAATTTATAATATATTAGATTTTCTAAATTATTCTAAATTAGGGGTTTATTTATGTGTATATAAGTTTTAAGTTATAAAATACATATAGTATTTTATATTTATTTTGATGAAATATCAATTTAATCCTCTTTTTTAATGTTTTATTAGATTGTTTTGTAAGAAAATGAGAAAATTTGACTTTAAATATTATATTTTTTTTGTAGGGAATATAAACTCGAAAGGTGTATTTATTAACCAAAGGGGTTGATTGTATTTGAAGAGGAGAAAGAAGCTAAATACGAATAATGTTATGATAGTTTTAGTTTTTATACTTATGCTATCTTTTGGGATATGTATTATTGTAGGGAGTGATTTATTTGATGTAAATAGGATAGATGTGATTGGAAATAAAAGAGTCACCAAGTCAAATATAATGAAATCGTTAAATGTAAGTTCACATGAAAATATATTTGCATACAATTTTAAAGACATGAAAAGTAAGCTTATGAAAAATCCGTATATAGAAGATGTAGAAATAAAAAGGAAACTTCCAAATAAGATAATTATAAGCTTAAAAGAAAAAGAAATTTTTGCGGTATTAAAGGATGAAGATAACTATTGTTATATAGATAAAAAAGGGAACTTATTAGAGGAATTAAAAGGCACTAATGAAAGTAAAAATGATTTGATAGTGGAAGTAGATTATAGTATTAATGATACAAAATCAATAAAATTTAAAAATTATAAAACTAAAGAGAGTGTATTTAAGACTTTAAATTATTTAAAAGAAGAAGGTATTTATAGAAAAATAAATTATGTAAACTTTAAAAAAGAAGGGAATGTAGATATGCTTACGAGAAGCAATATAAAAATCTTACTTTCTAATGATGATAACTTAGATTATAATATATCTAGGGTAAATAAAATTTTGATTGACCTGCAAAATAAAAATACCAATGGTGGGACTATAAATCTAAATTATGGAAAGCTAGCTGTATATAGTCCAGAAGGATAGACAATTGTAAGGAAGTGATATTTTGAAAAAAAGGTTTATAAATAAGAGTATAATTATAGGAAGTATTGTATTGGGAGTTCTCGTTAGTTTACAACTAAAAATTATTAATATAGAAAATAGAGGAATGACGACTTTTAAGAGAGGCGAGCAACTTACAGAAGAACTTAAATCTCTAAAAAAAGAAAAAGAAAATCTTCAATCAGAAATTAATAGTGTAAAAAAAGATATAGAGACATATAGAGGTAAAAGTGAAAAAGGAGAGCAAGATATACTTAAATCAGAAATAGAAAAATATGAAACTTTAGCTGGATATACAGATGTAGAAGGAAAAGGTATTGAAGTTGAAATAAATTCTACAAAAACTTTAGGAAGCTTTGATAAAAATGACAGTATACTATATAATTATGATTTATTACTGTCAATGATAAATAAATTAAATTCAGCACAAGCAAGTGCCATATCTATAAATAATCAAAGAGTAGTTTCAAATACATATATGTATTTGAAAGAAGATAAACTTTATATGAATGACACTGTTATAAAGGAGCCAATTACAATAAAGGCAATTGGTGATTCTGATACATTAGCTTCTGCGCTCAATATAAAGTATGGTATTGTCTGGGAAATAGAAACGTATTATAATGCAAAGGTAAAAGTAATTAAAGAAGATAATGTAAAAATAAATGGACATGGTGATACAGATAAAGTAGAGAGGAAATAATAGTATGAAAAAGAAAATGATTATATTAGGAGCATTCATATTAGGCATTTTCATATCAACTTATATAAAATCACTGAACCCAAATAAAGTGTATATAACATTGAGCCAGACTAAAAATATTGAAAGTGAGATAGAAAATACAAATAAGGAAATAAAAAATCTAAAAGAAGCTCTTAAAAGTAACAAAAAGACTTTAGATGAATATAAGCAAGCAGAAAATAATGGAAATGAATCTATTCAAACATTGATGAAAAAAGAACTTGAAGAAGTTAAAGAGTTAAGTGGTTATTCAGCTGTCACAGGTCCAGGAATAACTATTACTATGAAGGATAGTGAAAGAGAATTAAAAGATGGACAAAATCCAAACGACCTGATTATACATGATATTGACATTCTAAGAGTTTTAAATGATTTGAAAAAAGCAGGTGCAAAAGCAATATCTATAAATGGAGAAAGAGTATTGTCAACAAGTAAGATAAAATGTTCAGGAGCAACTATTACAGTAAATGATACTACATATGGACAACCATTTATAATAAAAGCTATAGGAGATATAGATTTATTGAGTGCAGCTATAAATTCTCCAGAATCATATGCTAAATCTCTAAAGGATATATATGGGATTAATATAAAAATAGAGGAAAATAATGGAAATAGAGTGAATTTATTTGCAAAATAAAACGAAAAATACAAAAAAATAAAGAAAAAATAAAAAAAATTAATAAAAAGGATTGTAATATAGTTGTGTTTCAAAGTAAAATAAAGAGGTGAGGATTTATGATATGGATTTTAGGAGGATTGGCATTTGGTGTGGTAGTAGGTTACTACATTCCATTTACATATTCTATGGATTATTCGATATATATGTCAGTAGCTATTCTTGCAATAATGGATTCTATATTTGGAGCTATAAAATCCAGTTTTGAAGATAACTATGATAATGTAATTTTTGTTACTGGTTTCATAGGTAATGCTATCTTGGCTATATTATTGACTTATATAGGAGAAAAGTTGGGAATTTCACTTTACTATGTGGCAGTATTAGTTTTTGGGATGAGACTATTTAATAATTTATCTATAATTAGACGTTATATCATTGCCAATATTATGAATAAAAAACATAAAAATTAAAGAACTTTTGAGATATACATAAAATATTTTATACTTAAAGAGTAATATTTGACAATATAAGTAAGAAAATTAAAAAGGAAAATTTACGTTTTTGTGGAATATGTTACTTAAAGGTTAACAAAATAAAAGAAGAAAATGATATAATTAATACATACGATAACTTTGAATCATGAGATAAGGGGGTTTATGATGCTAAACTTTGACGTAGAATTAGAAGAATGTGCACAAATTAAAGTAATAGGTGTAGGTGGCGGTGGAAACAATGCTGTCAATAGAATGGTAGAAGCTCAACTTAAAGGCGTTGAATTTATATCAGTAAATACAGATAAACAAGCTTTATATACATCAAAGGCTGAATATAAAGTTCAAATAGGAGAAAAATTAACTAGAGGACTTGGTGCAGGAGCTAATCCAGAAGTAGGAAAAAGAGCTGCAGAAGAAAGTAAAGATGAAATAGTAAAACTACTTCAAGGAGCTGATATGGTATTTGTTACAGCTGGAATGGGTGGTGGTACTGGTACAGGAGCTGCCCCAGTAGTTGCAGGCCTAGCTAAAGAAATGGGTATCCTCACAGTAGGTGTAGTTACAAAACCTTTTGCATTTGAAGGTAAGATAAGAATGAAAAATGCTGAAGGTGGAATAGCTGAGCTTAAGTCAAAGGTAGATACTCTTATAACAATACCAAATGATAGACTTTTACAAATAGTACAAAAGAATACTTCAATGCTGGATGCTTTTGCAGTTGCAGACGATGTGTTAAAACAAGGTATACAATCAATTTCTGACCTTATAGCAGTTGAAGGATTAATAAACTTAGACTTTGCAGATGTTACTACTATAATGAAAGATAAAGGTCTTGCTCATATGGGTATAGGTAGTGCTAGTGGAGAAACTAGAGCTATAGATGCTGCTAGACAAGCTATCCAATCACCACTTTTAGAAACATCAATACAAGGAGCAAAAGGAGTACTTCTTAATGTTACAGGTGGTCCTAACTTAGGATTATTTGAAGTTAATGAAGCATCTACTTTAGTTATGGAATCTTGTGACCCAGAAGCAAATGTTATATTTGGTGCTTCTATAAAAGAAGATTTAGGCGATGAAATAATGATTACAGTAATCGCAACAGGATTTGAAGGTTTACAAGGTGGGATTTTAGATTTGGATACTAAGCCTAAATCAAGTATAAGGTCTTCTCTGAATACAACTGTAAAACAAGTTGTAAAAGAAATAGAAGAAGAAGAAATTGTGGTTGAAGAAAAGATAGAAGCTCCTAAAAAGGCAAGTATAATAGAAGAAGATGATGATGAGAGCATGGAAATACCTACATTTTTAAGAAGAAGAAGATAATATGTAAACTTATAAAGAAGTCAATAGACTTCTTTTTATTTTTTGTACTTTAATCTCCTATTTTTTTTAACATATTTTAATATCAAAAAAAATAAAAAAGTAAAGTTTTTTCTACTGAGTATAGAAAAAAA
This sequence comes from Clostridioides sp. ES-S-0048-02, assembly GCF_020658495.1. Lineage (NCBI taxonomy): Bacteria > Bacillati > Bacillota > Clostridia > Peptostreptococcales > Peptostreptococcaceae > Clostridioides > Clostridioides sp. ES-S-0048-02. Next base: position 266,154 of record NZ_JACVWH010000004.1, on the reverse strand, counting down.
TGATAGTTATATAAATGGTTATAGTTTTTTATAATTAGACAATGACATTTTTATTTGGTAATATTAAACCTGAATTGAATTGTAAAAATTTGAGGAAAAAGAGAAATTAAAGTCTGAAAGGGGATTAAGTATGATTAAGCTAAAAAAAATTCTTTCTTTAGCCATGGTTGCTATTTTGTCAACATCACTTCTTGCTGGATGTACAAAAAAAGAAGAATCTAAAGGCAAAGATGGCAAAGAAAAATTAGTTGTATGGTCTGCACCGTTAACAGATCATGATGCAGATGCATGGAAACCAATACTTGAGAAATTTGAAAAGGAAAATAACTGTGAAATTGAATTCCAAATAGTACCATGGGATAATTATGCAGAAAAATATGCTACTGCAATCAGTGCAGGTGAGGGGCCAGATATAGGGTATATGTATGCAGAAATGTTTCCTCAATTTATAGAAATGGGAGCAGTTGAAGATTTAACTCCTTATTTAGAAAAATCAGGAACTTCAGATAATTATTTATACTTAGATAATGCAAAAATGATGGGTGGAATTTACGGTTTACCTATAGAAGCTGCTAATCCAGGTGTATTATACTATAATAAAGATATACTAGAAAAATTGGGAGAAAAACCTCCTAAAACGTGGGAAGATTTTAAAAGAATATGTGAAAAAGCAACAAAAGATACTGATGGAGATGGAAAAATAGACCAATGGGGTCTTGCACAAGGTTGGGGTTCTAAAGTGTTTGGTAGTTTGAACTGGAACTGGTATCCATATCTATGGCAAGCTGGTGGAGATATATATAATGATGATTTAAAATCAGTTAAATTTAACAATAAAGAAGGATTAAAAGCTGCAAACTTTATAAATGATATGAAAAAATATATACCAGATAATGCTTTATCAAAAGACAGTAATGAGATGGTTGAAAGTGTATTTGGACCAGGAAAAGCTGCATTTACTATAATGCTGTCTTCTGCTGCTACAAGTACTTTTGATAAATCATTCCCAGACTTAAACTGGGGATATGTAACTTCATTAGAAGATAAAACAGTTGGTAGTTTTGCCTCAGTAGATGATTTAACTTTAATGTCAGCGTGTAAAAACAAAGAACTTGGATTTAAACTTCTTGAATATATGTTAAGCAAAGACTCAATGGAAGCTTTCCATAAAGAGATACCAAGAGCACCAGTTGCTAAAGGTGAAAAATATCAAGGAGATCCAAGATTTGAAGAAATGGTAACAAAAGATAAAAATATGTACAGACCATTAACAGTTGGACCTCATGGAGTAGAAATATATGAACACTTATGGAAACAACTTCAAATGATGATAGCTGGAGACAAAACTCCAGAACAAGCACTAAATGAATCTGCAAAATATGCAAATGAATTGTTAGCACAATAATTTAATTTTATATTTGATTTATAGACTATGCAATTTAATTTTATACAAGTAAACGATTTACTTGCTATATTATTAAGTCGCATAGTCTTTTTTTATGGAAATATTCCAAAGGTAGAGTTGAATAACTTCTACCTAGATATATTGAATTCTACAAAAAAGTCTATTTCTTTGATGCTAAAAAAATATCTTTTGACGACATAAAGTATAAGACATATATCATTGTTATTTTTAAATAGAATTTGTTTTGGATTCGACTGTCAAAAGTGACATAAAATTTTGTACATACTATCTTATAATATGTTTAAAGGTTTTAAGGGGGGATACATGGTGTATATTGAGTACTATGTTATAGAAAACCTAGTAATAAATTATATTATTATAAGTTGTACTTCTATTCTTACTAAAAAATATAATCCTAGAAAAAATAAGTTGCTGGGGGCTAGTTTAGGAGGAGCCTACTCTGTTGCTTATTTATACCCATCAATGGATATACTATTTACAGTGCCATTTAAAATAATAATCATGAGTATTATAACTTTAATTTCATTTAGGACTAAGAGCAAAAAAGATTATGCTCATGTAGCATTAGTTTTTTATTTAGTAAATATTTTTATTTCTGGAAGTACTTATTTTGTAATTTATTTTACAGGAATAAGCCATTTAAAAATATCTTTTTTAATTGCATGTACTTATGTAAGTTGTGAACTATTAAAGTACATTTACAAAGACTTGAAGATGCTTAAATACATCAAAGAGCTTACGAAGACCATAAATATAAACTTATTAGAAAAAAGCTTTTGCTGTAAGGCATTAGTTGATAGTGGAAATTTATTAAAAGACCCAATAAGTCAAAGTGATGTAATAATAGTCAAATCAAGTGTATTAGAAGGATTGATTCCAGAAAATCTATTAAATATTAACTATGAAGATATAGATATGAAAAAAGCTCAGGAAATTATATGTAGTTTAGATGACAGAACTTCAGGGAGAGTTAGAATAATACCTTATAAACATGCTGGAAGTAATAAGACAAGCATAATAATTGGTCTAAAAGCTGATTATGTAGAGGTAGATGAGCAAAAGATAGGAAATATAATACTTGGTATTTCAAATTTTAATGATAGAGAATATGGGGCAATAATGAATCCAAATATATTGCCTGGATTCTAGCTAAAAATTTAAGGGGGACAAAGGATGTTACGATTAAAAGAAAGAATCATAAGCTTTATTACGATGTTAGGTATTAAATTAAAAATAATAAAGCCAAAAGGAATATACTATATGGGTGGAGCCAATATTCTTCCTCCACCACTAAAACCAGCAGAAGAAATGGAACTTTTGCAAAAGCTAGAAACTGATGAAACCGTAAAATCAATTTTAATAGAAAGAAATTTGAGATTAGTAGTCTACATATCAAGAAAATTTGAAAATACAGGGATAGATGTAGAGGATTTAATTTCTATAGGGACTATAGGTTTGATAAAGGCAGTCAATACTTTTAAATTAAATAAAAATATAAAATTAGCAACCTATGCTTCGAGATGTATAGAAAATGAAATACTAATGTATCTAAGAAAAAATAATAAAAAGAAAACGGAGGTATCATTTGATGAGCCTTTAAATATAGACTTAGATGGAAATGAACTTCTATTATCAGATGTTTTAGGTACAGAAAATGATGAAATATATAAAATAATCGAAGAAGAAATAGATAGAGATTTATTGGTTATGGCACTTGACAGATTAAGTGACAGAGAAAAGCAAATTATGGAATTAAGGTTTGGACTTATAGATAAAGGTATTGAAAAAACACAAAAGGAAGTTGCTGGAATGCTTGGAATATCTCAATCCTACATATCTAGACTTGAAAAGAAAATAATTTCAAGATTACAAAAAGAAATGAAAAAATTTGTATAATGCTAAATTAATTCTTCTTAAAAAGTATAAAAAAATTGGAAATGTAAATAATTTCAATAGATGAATACTTTTTGAGAGAGGACTGAAATGTATGCAAGTTAATAAGGTTGAAATATGTGGTGTTAATACATCTGAACTTCCAGTTCTTAAAAATAAGCAAATGAAGGAACTTTTATTACAAATAAAAAGTGGTGATGAAGAAGCCAGACAACAATTTGTAAGAGGAAATTTAAGGTTAGTCTTGAGTGTAATAAAAAAATTTAACAACAGAGGAGAAAATATAGACGATTTATTTCAAATAGGTTGTATTGGTCTTATAAAAGCTATAGATAATTTTGATTTAAGTCAAAATGTCAGATTTTCAACTTATGCTGTTCCTATGATTATAGGAGAAATTAGAAGATACTTAAGAGACAATAATCCAATCAGAGTGAGTAGATCATTAAAAGATATAGCATATAAGGCACTACAAGTCAGAGAAAGATTAATTAGAACAAATTCAAAAGAACCAACAGTATCAGAAATAGCAAAGGAATTAGAATTAGAAGTAGAGTCAGTTGTAATGGCACTTGATGCTATACAAGATCCAATATCTTTATTTGACCCAGTATATCAAGATAATGGAGATGCCATATTTGTAATGGATCAGGTTCAAGACAAAAAAGATACTGATGAAAACTGGTTGCAAGAAATATCACTTAAGGAAGCTATTAAAAAATTAAATAGTAGAGAAAAGTTGGTATTAGATTTAAGATTTTACAAAGGAAGAACTCAGATAGAAGTTGCTGATGAAATCGGTATATCTCAAGCACAAGTATCAAGAATTGAAAAAAATGCTTTAAAAAATATGAGAAAGTATGTATAAGTAATTCATGGAATGTAAACATAATTTTAAATTTAAATGACCTATATAGGTCATTTTTTTTTATCCAAATACATATTTATTTTTAAAGGAAGGGTGAGTATAATATGATTAGAGTTTCTGATATAATGGAAAAAGAAATTATAAATGTAAAAAATGGAAAAAGGATGGGTTTCATAATCGACATAGATATGGATATTCATGAGGGAAAAGTAGTATCATTTACCATTTTTGGAGATGGAAGTAGAAGTTTTTTTTCAAGAGGAGGGGATGAAGAAGTTATATTTTGGAATGATATACTTAAAATAGGTTGTGATACAATAATAGTAAATATAGGTTCAGAATTAAGCTTAGATGAATTTGATATATAGCTAAACAAAGGAGGAATACAGATGCAATGTCCTTATTGCAATTATAAAGAATCAAAGGTAATAGATTCTAGACATACAGATTTAAAATCTATTAGAAGAAGACGTGAATGTGAATTATGTAAAAAGAGATTTACTACTTATGAAAAAATAGAAACTACTCCTTTAATGGTTATTAAAAAAGATAATAGTAGAGAGTATTTTGATAGAGAAAAAATAAAATATGGACTATTAAAGGCATGTGAAAAAAGACCTGTATCTGTTGAAGATATTGAGAATATAGTTGTACATATTGAAAATGAAATAAATAAATGCTTTATAGAAGAAATCGAAACCAAAAAAATTGGTGAAATGGTAATGGATAAATTGAAAGATTTAGATGAAGTTGCCTATGTAAGATTTGCTTCTGTGTATAGACAATTTAAAGATATAAATACTTTTGTAAATGAACTTAAAAGTATACTAATAGAAAAAGGAGACAAATGATGAAAGATTATATAAATCTAAAAAGTGTAGAAGATATTAAAGAGTATGTTAACTTAAGTAGCAATTGTAAAGAAATTGATGAAAAATTAAATTCTATAAATCTAGTTATAACTTGTAAAAATATAGATGCAAAAAGTAAAGAAGACATGTTAAGGGTTTGCAAGGAATGCGATTTAATGTTTGAAAATTTAACTAGTAATTCTCAAATACATTCAGACATAGTTAACATAGTTAGTAGAGAGAATATAGGACAAAGAATAGAAGGAGATGCACTTATAACAAACTTAGAGAAAGTACCACTTTTATTGTTTACAGCAGATTGCGTACCTATATCAATTATAGATGCTAAAAATAAAGCCATAGGACTGGCACATGCTGGCTGGAAAGGTACTTTTAGTAATATAGGTCACAAAACAATAAAATTGATGTCTGAGACTTATAAAACAGCTCCTGAAGATTTGATATGTATAATTGGACCATCAATTGGACCTTGTTGTTATGAAGTTTCTGAGGAGTTAGTAGAAAAATTTAACACAATTCTTACAAATAATGATGAAAAGTTCTATATAATAAAAGAGGGAAGTTACTATTTAGATTTATGGAAAATTAATGAGTATATGCTGAGATGTAGTGGAGTCAAAAAAGAAAATATAATAAATTTAAATCTATGCACTAGTTGTAGAGCAGATGAATTCCACTCTTATAGAAAACATAATAAGGCATCAGAGCGAATAGGAACGGTACTACAGATAAAATAGAGAGGAGCTTTTTAATGAATACTAAAGTGCTTGTTATAGACGATGAAATGCATATAGTTGAGCTATTAAAATTCAATTTGGAGGTGTCAAACTACGAAGTTAGTTATTCATATGATGGATTTGATGGATTTATAAAAGCTAAGGAAGTTAAACCAGATTTAATACTTTTAGATTGGATGCTACCAAATATAAGTGGAATAGAAGTATTGAGAAAAATAAGAAGTGATAAAGACTTGAAAAATATTCCTGTTATAATGCTTACTGCTAAAAATATGGAAAATGACAAGGTTGAAGGGCTTGAAGTAGGTGCTGATGATTATATAACCAAGCCATTTAGTATAAAAGAATTGTTAGCTAGGGTTAGCTCTGTTTTAAGAAGATATAACTTAACTAGTACAGGCGAAGAAAATAATATACTTACCACAGGCAATTTAAAACTAGATTTATCAAAACATGAAGTTACTAAAGGTTCTGAAAAGATAGAGTTAACACTTAAAGAGTTTGAACTGTTAAAATTATTAATTCAGAATAAAGGTAAAGTACTTTCAAGAAACTATCTTTTAGATAAAATATGGGGCTATGAATACTATGGAGAAACTAGAACAGTAGATGTCCATATAAGATATTTAAGAAAAAAAATAGAAGATGAAGATAAATCAGAAAAATATATAGAAACTATAAGAGGTGTAGGATACAAAATAGATTAGAAAAAGTTATATTTTAGGAGTGTTATCTTGTGGAAGAATTAAATAGCATATATTTTTTTATTGTTATGTTGTCTATAGCCATTGTAATATTGTCTGTAAGATATACAGTAACACTAAGAAAATATTTAAAAGAGTTTATATACGTTTCAAAAAAAGTAAGTAACAAGGAATTTCATGCTAGGTTGAATATATCAGCTAAAGGCGAATTAGGCGAATTAGCCAGAAATTTTAATCATATGATAAAAAATATGGATGATACATTGGAAGAAGTACAATATAAACATTTACAATTAAGGTCTATATTAAAGAGTATATCTCATGGAATTTTAGCTATAGATGTAAATGGAAACATATTATTGATAAATGATGAAGCTAAAGAAATGATAAAGAGTGAACCAAACAAACTAGTTGAAGGACATAATATCAATGCTGTAATAAAAGAAGAAGAAATATTAAAGCAGATACTTCAATTTATAGGTTCTAAAGAAAATGAAACTGCAAAGATTACTACTAAAGATGATATAGTATACAAAATAAAAGTGGATCCAGTTTATCTTCAAAATACCAATAATGTAATAATTGGCTCAATAGTAAACATAGAAGATATTACTAAAAAAGTGAAGCTTGAAAATATGAGAAGTGATTTTGTTGCTAATGTAAGTCATGAACTTAAAACACCACTTACATCTATAAGTGGATTTGTTGAAACATTAAAATCCAATGAAAATATAGATGCAAACACTAGAAATAGGTTTTTGGAAATAATAGAAAGTGAATCAGACAGATTAAAAAGATTGATTGACGACATATTATTATTATCATTTGTAGAAAATAAAGACACTCTTCTAATGGAAGATGTTGTAATATATGATGTATTTAGAGAAGTATATGAAATAACTCAACGTTCAGCTAGTGAAAAAAACATAGAAGTTTTATATAAATGTGATGATAAATCAATAAACATACTTTCTAATAGAGATTATATCAAACAAGTATTTTTAAATTTAGTTGATAATGCTATAAAATATACTCAAGATAATGGTATTGTACAAGTGGTAGTTTTAAAAGATGAAGAAAAAATAATAATCAAAGTTATAGATAATGGTGTTGGAATACCAAAAGAATATGTAGAACGTATCTTTGAACGCTTCTATAGAGTAGATAAAGCAAGAAGTAGAGATGTAGGAGGAACGGGTTTAGGATTGGCTATAACGAAGCATATAGTCAAATCATTAAATGGATGTATAAAAGTAAAAAGTGAACTTGGTATTGGTAGCGAATTTATTGTTACAATACTACAAAAAAATTTCCTTAAATAGAAGGAAATTTTTTTTGTTTTTTGCACAAACTATATAAGAGAAGGAGCTGAGAAAATGGAAGAAAGCTTATTAGGTGCCAATTTATTTAGACACTCTTTTATAGTAGCAGTAATTATAGGAATATTATGTAGAGGATTAGTTTTAAGAGTTACAGACAAGCAATACCCATCGAGACCACAAGATTATTTAGAGCAAATAATAATATCAGGGCTTTCAGCTTCATTGGGTGCAATAGCATTACCTGCACTTATAGATAAGGAGTTTGCAGCATTAACATTTTTTGCAGTAGCGATACAACAATTTCAAGGCCTTGCAGAGCAGGAAAGAATAACATTAAAAAATATCGACAATGAAGAATTAGTACCAAAGGGAGATGCTTATGTAGAAGAAATATCATCTACGTATGAATCTAGAAGTTATATCAGTCTTTTTTCTGCATTAGTATCTTCTATAGTTTATATTACTGTTTCAAAACGATATGACCTTAGCTTTATTTATTGTACAATACTAGCTGTTATAGCAGGAGCTTTGGTTGGTTTAATTTTTAGAAGGTTTCTAAGACGAAATAGTATAGCAGATATAGCAGATATAGTTCCTGCTGAAGTAAGTTTTGAAGGGCCTATTTTAAAAGTAAATGGTGTAATAATAACTAATATAGGTTTAGAGAATACAAGAGAAAAATATAAAAATGAATGTTTAGCTATAGAAATTATACCAAGAGATTTGGGTGCATTTGGGATAGTAAATGATATAGGACAAAGACAAGCTATAATACATAATCTATTTATTCATATGGGTATAGATAAAGATGTAGATGAGGTTGATATTGTAGCTATATCTAAAACTAACTTAGAAAAAAGCACTGTGGTTATACCATATATACCAATAATCAAGGATATAGATGTAATGATAGATGTAGTAAAAAGTACTCCTATCATAGAGACATCAAAAGGAAAACAGAGTGATTTTTCTAGAAAGACTTTGTAGATTTATAAGTGAACATTTTATATTAGATATTTTAGGAGTGATTTAATGGATAGAGTATTTTTTGTTGCAGTTATTATTGGTATAACATCAAGAGTTATAATGTTGAATTTAGACCAAAAACAGTACCCTACACAACCAAATGTTTTACTATCTCAGCTCATATTAGCCTTTGTTGCTTCGGCATTAGGAGCATTACTAGTTCCAGCTCTTATAAATCGTTCTTATACATCGATAACATTTTTATCTTTGGCAGCAGAACAGTTTAGACAAGTAAGAGCAAATAGAAGGAATACATTACAAAACTTAGAAGAAGTTCAACTTGTAAAAAGAGGAGCTGCATTTATAGAAGAGATAGCTAGAACTTATGAAGTAAGAAATTATATGTGCATAGTTACATCTTTTTTAACAATAGGATTATATTATGTAATTATTGAAGAAACTAAAATAAGTGAAGGTATGAGTTTGATAATAAGTTCAATTTGTGGTTTATTATTAGCTTTCATACTTAAAAAACTTCTTACTAGAAAAAGTATTGGAGATATAGCTGATGTAATGCCTGCTGATATTAGCTTCGTAAATGAATCTATATTGAAGGTGGGAGATTTAAAAGGAATAACAAATATAGGTCTAAAAAGTGATAGAGAAGTATATATTAATAGAGGTGTAGGAATACAAATAATTCCTAAAAATAGAGATTATGCTAATGCAGGAATATTATTTGATTCGGGTCAAAGACAAGCTATAGTATACAATATATATTCAAGATTAGGTTTATATGGAGATTATGAAGAACCTGCATTTGTACCATTACCTAGACGAAATAAAGATGATGAAAGTATAATGATTGCTTATTTACCAATAGATAGGAATGTTGAAAAGGTAATGGAAGCTGTAAAATCATGTCCAATACTTTCAAGTTCTAAAGGTAAAAACTTATCACTGAAAAACTATAAAATAGGAAAGAAAGGAAGTGCATAAAATGGGAATGGATATAGGTCTAAATGAATATACCCTAGCAATAGTTACACTAGATAAAAATATGAGAAATGGTGGAGGTTGTCCAATATTTTATGCAAATGATGAAAAAGACTTGCAAAATAAGGCGATGCTCATGTCAAAGTGTGTAGGTGGAATGGTTCACGATATGACTAATGGAACATTAATAATAGTAAAGCATTAAAACGATAAGATACTTTTAAGGGCAAATAATGTTCAAATTTATAAAATATTTAAATTTGAATATTATTTGTTTTAATCTTTTTATAGCTATTTACTTATATTGACTATTAGAATTAAAATGTGTTATTATGACATGAAATGTTTAAAAATGCTATTGTAAAATATAATAAAGTAATAAACTGTATATGAAAATATATTATAATAAATATTGATGAATATAAAAGAGTGGTGAAAAAAATGGAAGTAAATGTAAAAAAAATAAATAATATTATAAGTAAAGTTTACAAAGATAGTATTGCAGAAGAAATAGGTATAGAAGTAGGAGATTTACTTATATCTGTAAATGAACAGCCAATACATGATATAATAGAGTATAGATTCTTACTAAGTGATGAGTATTTAGAGGTAGAGATACAAAAAAAAGATGGCGAAGTCTACATATATGAGATAGAAAAAGACTATGATGAAGATTTGGGTGTTGAATTTACAAATCCAATAATTGACCAAGCTAAAAGTTGTAGAAATAAATGTATGTTTTGTTTTATAGACCAATTGCCAGAAGGAATGAGAGAAACACTTTATTTTAAAGATGATGACTCAAGATTGTCTTTTTTACAAGGAAATTTTGTTACACTTACAAATATGAGCGAAGAAGATATAAATAATATAATTAAATACAGAATAAGTCCTATAAATATATCTGTGCACACAACTAATCCAGAATTAAGACAAAAAATGATAAGTAATAAATTTGCAGGAAAATTATATGGTATAATGAAGAGATTGGCAGATGCTCATATAGAGATGAACTGTCAAATTGTTTTATGTCCAGGTATAAATGATGGAAAGGAATTGGATAGAACAATAAAAGAATTAGCTCAACTTTATCCATATGTAAATAGTGTTGCTATAGTTCCAGTTGGAATTACAAAGCATAGAGAAAATTTAGTAGAATTAAATATATTTGATAATAAGGGTGCAAGTAAAACTATAGAGCAAATACATGAAATACAACAGATATATCTTGAGAAAATAGGAACTCGATTTGCATTTTTATCAGATGAATTTTATATATTATCTAGTAGAGAATTGCCTGGATATGAAGAGTATGAAGGATTTTTACAGTTTGAAGATGGTGTAGGTATGATACGTAAGTTAAAAACAGATATTGAAGAGTATCTAAACACATTGTCTGAGAATATTCTCAAAAGAGATAAAAAGGTATCAATAGCTACTGGACATTCTGCATATGAATTTATACAAAGTATGGCAGATGCTATGATGGACAAGTTTAAAAATCTTCAAATAGATGTTTATGAAATAAAAAACAAGTTTTTTGGAGAAACAATAACAGTATCAGGCCTTTTAACAGCTAAAGATTTAAAAGAGCAACTTGAGCATAAGGAATTGGGAGAAGCTCTTTATATAACAAGAAGTATGTTAAAAGCAGATGAAGAAATTTTCTTAGATAATATTGAACTAAATCAGTTAGAAGAACTTATGAAAATAAAAATTATCCCATGTTTAAATGAAGGAAAAGATTTTGTGGATAAAATTTTAAAATAGAAAACAAAAGATGGAAGGAGAAACAACATGAGTATAAGTAGGCCAGTTGTAGCTGTAGTTGGGAGACCAAATGTTGGTAAGTCTACAATATTTAATAAATTTGCAGGAAAAAGGATATCAATAGTTGAAGATACACCAGGAGTTACAAGAGATAGAATATTTGCAGAAGTAGAATGGTTAGATAAATATTTTACATTAGTAGATACAGGAGGTATTGAGCCTGATAGCGAAGATATAATATTATCTCAAATGAGAAATCAAGCTATGCTTGCAATGGATATGTCACATGTAATACTTTTTATAGTTGATGGCAAGGCTGGAATAACAGCTGCTGATAAAGAAATTGCTCAGATACTTAGAAAAACAAAAAAACCAGTAATTTTAGTGGTTAATAAAATTGATAGTCAAAGTCAGTTTGACAATATATACGATTTTTATGAATTAGGTTTTGGAACTCCTTTTGGAGTGTCAGGAGCCAATAGTATGGGATTTGGAGACTTATTAGATGAGATAGTTCAAAATTTTCCAGCAGGATTAGATACAGAGTATGAAGAAGATATAATAAGAGTAGCTATAACAGGTAAGCCAAATGCAGGAAAGAGTTCTATACTTAATAAGATATTAGGAGAAGAAAGAGTAATTGTAAGTCCAATTGCAGGAACTACTAGGGATGCAATAGATACTTATTTTGAAAAAAATGGACAGAAGTTTCTTCTTATAGATACAGCAGGGCTTAGAAGAAAGAGCAAAATATATGAGACGATAGAAAAATACAGCGTAATAAGAGCTATGAGTGCTGTAGATAGAGCAGATGTTGTGTTAATAGTTATAGACGCTTTGGAAGGCGTTACAGAACAGGATACAAAAGTTGCGGGTATAGCACATGATGAAGGCAAGGGATGTATATTTGTAGTCAATAAATGGGACTTAATAGAAAAAGATAATAAGACAATGAGTAATTACACAAAAGATATAAAAGAAAAATTCCCATTTATGATGTATGCTCCAATAGTATTTGTTTCTGCAAAGACTAATCAAAGAATGAATAAAATATTAGACACAGTTGAATATGTATCAAATGAGCATTCTAAGAGAATATCAACTTCAGCATTAAATGAAGTAATTGGAGAAGCTGTAATGTTAAATCAGCCACCATCTGATAAAGGTAGAAGATTAAAAATTTACTATGGAACTCAAACAGACATTAGACCTCCTAAAATTACTTTATTTATAAATGACAAGAACTTAACTCACTTCTCATATCAAAGATACCTTGAAAATAAGATAAGAGAAAACTTTGGATTTGAAGGAACTTCTATAAAGTTTGAGTATAGACAAAAAAATAAAAAGTAAATATCTAAAATATAACTAAAGGGGGTAAGTTCAGTGGAAATATTTAGTTATATAATTATTGCTGTAATTGCATACTTATTAGGTAATATATCAACTTCGTATATAGTTGCAAAGCGAATTGCTGGGGTTGATATAAGGACTCAAGGTTCAGGTAATGCAGGCTCGACAAATGTACTTAGAACACTTGGGAAAAGAGCAGGAGCAATGACTTTTTTAGGTGATGTTTTTAAAGGTGTAATTGCTGTTTTGATATCGGAAATTGCAGCAAAGTTGGTTGGTATAGATACTCTTTTAGCTGGATATCTAGCAGTTATATGTGTTGTAGCAGGTCATAATTGGCCAGCAGTTTTAGGATTTAGAGGGGGTAAAGGTGTTGCAACTTCACTAGGTGCAATGCTTGCTGTAAATCCAGCAATAACATTAATGTGTTTGGCAGTGTTTATATTGGTGGTAATTATAACAAAATATGTCTCATTAGGTTCTGTTGTTGGTATAGGTTGTTCACCAATATTTATGATTATAGCAAAAAATAAAGCAGGGTTAGTTGTAGCTTTGTTTTTAACCATATCAGTAATATATAATCACAGAGCAAATATAAAGCGATTATTAAATGGGACAGAAAGAAAAATTGGTCAAAAGAAAGAATAGTAAATATATTATACTCAGGTGGTGTTAAACATGGAGAAAGTATGTGTATTAGGTACTGGAAGTTGGGGAAGTGCATTAGCTTTAGGCCTTGCAAATAAAGGTAATGATGTTAGCATGTGGACTCGAAAAGAAGAACAAGCTAAAAAAATAAACAGGACTAAAGAAAATACAGACTATTTACCAGGAGTATTATTTCCACATAATATAACTATAAGTACTGATATAGAAAAAACTATAGAAAATTGCAAAGTAATAGTTTTAGCAGTTCCATCTCAAGCAGTAAGAAGTACTTGTGAAAAAATAAAACCCTTTGTAAAAGCTGGACAGATTATCGTTAATGTAGCAAAAGGTCTTGAAAAAGGCACTGGACTTAGATTGTCTCAGGTATGTGAAGAAGAATTGCCACAAAATCCATATGTAATACTATCTGGCCCATCTCATGCTGAAGAAGTAGCAAGAAATATACCTACTACAGTAGTAGTAGCCTCTAAAGAATTAAAAATAGCACAGAGTATACAGGATTTATTTATGAGCCCTAAACTTAGAGTTTATACAAATCCAGATATAGTTGGAGTTGAACTTGGAGGAGCATTAAAAAATATTATAGCTTTTGGCGCTGGTATATGTGATGGTTTAGGGTATGGTGACAATGCAAAAGCAGCTCTTATGACAAGAGGAATTAGTGAAATGAGTAGACTTGGTACTGCTATGGGAGCTAACATGTCTACATTTGCAGGCCTTTCAGGCATTGGAGATTTAATAGTTACTTGTACAAGCATGCATAGTAGAAATAGAAGAGCGGGTATACTTATAGGACAAGGTATGAGCTTAGAAGATACATTAAAAGAAGTAAAGATGGTTGTAGAAGGAATAACGGCTACTGAAGTAGCACATGATGTTGCTGAAAAGCTGAATATAGATATGCCAATAACTAATGCTATATATTCTGTGATAACTAAAGGTGCAAATCCTAAAGAAGTTGGAATAGAGCTAATGATGAGAAGCAAAAAGCACGAAATGGAAGAAGTAGTTTTAGGTGATGATATATAAATTTATTGCATAATAAAATAAAAAAATAATAGACGTGTTTTAGCCCTCTTTATATAAAGAGGGCTATTTTAATATTACTTAGCATGTTTTATTATGTATTCAATAGAAGAAATCATTTTCATAGTTAATTCATCATCATTAGAATTTTTTCCTGTGTTCTTTTTTAAGAATAATAGATTTTGATAAAAAGAAATAATTATATCATTGATTATGCCTAAATCTTTAGCTGGTATATATCCAGTATCTACAAGATTGTTCAACAGTATTTTATTTCTTTCTTTTATACTTTTTCCTGTAATCATTAAAGATATATCACTGTCATGAATACCTAAATCTTCTGGAAACATATCATAATATTGTTTTGTTATATAACTAAGCTCATCACTGGACAAGTTAAAAAATACCTGATAAAAAGCTTGAGCATTTTCAAAAGAATGTTTACAAAATAATTTCCACATAATTATATATTTCTTATATTCATCATTTACATTCTCTATACACCTCGAAATATTCAAGTTATAATCTTTAAAATATTTTATAGATGCAAATGATATTAGATGGTCTAAATTTTTAAAGTAGTTGTATAGGGTTGAACTGTTATAGCCAGCCATATCTGCAACCTTACGAAGTGTAATATTTTCTATTCCTTCATTTTCCATAATGTTTTGAGCAGCTTCTATGAAATACATCAATATCCTTTTCTTTTGTAACTCTTTATTTGTCATTTTATTCACCTACAAATAATCAATATAGTTTATATAATCGTGATTTTATCATTAAATTTACCATAAATCAAGAATAATATTCCAAAATATAATGTATACTTGTTATATTTTAGATAATTTAAAATCATAATAATATAAAAAATATTTTAAAATTAAATCATGATTGACAAAATAATCATGATTATGATAAAATAATCACAAATAAATTTAATTTACATACAAATACAACAATTAATAAAAATGTTAATAATTTTAAAATAATATGTTTATCTTTGTTGTGTTGAATAAATTATCTAAATATTGAGAAAGAGGTGCACTATGTCAAATAATATGAGACTAGAAAGATTAAGAAAGTATATGAATGAAAAAAACATTGAAATTGCCCTAATATTTGAACCAGACAACCAATTTTATATTAGTGGATTTAAAGCAATAACTTACTCTAGACCAATTGTAACAGTAGTAACTCAAGATAAAATAGAATTAATAGTACCTGGATTAGAGGAGCTACATGCTAAAGAAGTTGCAAAAGTTGATAATGTATATGTATATTATGAAATACCAGAGATGAAAGAACATGGAATATCACATAAACATTACTTAGATATAATTTTAAATAGATATCCTAAAGGAATAACTGTTGGGATAGAAAAAGATATAGTATCTGCAAGCTTTTCAGAATATATAACTGAGAAATCATTTGCTATTAAAGATGTTGGAAGTAAAATATTTGAAATGAGATATGTAAAAGATGCAAGAGAGATAGAATTTTTAAAGATAGCTGGTTACTTATCTGATATAGGAATAAAAGGTTCTTTGGAAAATGTTAGAGTTGGGATGAGTGAATTGGAATTTGACGTTGCAGGGGATAATGCTTTACTAAAATATGTATCTGAAAATTATCCTGATACATATATCGGATTTGCAAACTGGACTTGTTCAGGCATCGATAGAACAGCACAACCACATTTAGACTCCAATACTAGGATACTTCAAAGAGGAGATATAGTAATACATAGTAGACAGGTTTGGTATGAAAACTATAGAGCAGAAAATGAAAGAACTTTTATTATAGGTAAGCCAACAGAAAGACAAAAGGAAGTATTTAAGATTGCAGTAGAAGCTCAACAAGCTGGATTAGATACAATAAAAGCTGGTATACCAGCAAGAATGGTGGATGAAGCAGCAAGAGCTGTTGTTGCAAAGCATGGTCTAGAGTTATATTCAAATCACAGAATTGGTCATGGTTTAGGTTTATCAGAACATGAGGAACCATATTTAAGATTTGACAATGAATTAATATTAGAAGAAGGAATGGTATTTTCTATGGAACCAGGAATATATATACCTGGAATTGGAGGATTTAGACATTCAGATACAGCAATAGTAGGTAAAAATAGTGCTACAATTATAACTAATTATCCAAGAAGTGTTGAAGAGCTTATACTTGATATTTAAATTAGTACATATGTATGAATTTAAGTAAATTTGAAATTGGAGGAATTACAGTGAAAAAGAAGATTGGATTTTGGGATTTAGTATTTATGAATATATCAGCATTATTTGGGATTAGATGGATAGCTAAATCTACTGCCTCTAGTTTTGGGTTGGGTCTTGGTTCGATACCAGTTTGGCTATTGTTTGCTTTTATATTCTTTGTTCCAGCATCACTTATATGTGCAGAGTTGGCTGCAACATATCCAAAAGATGGTGGACTTGGAGAATGGGTTAAACAGGCTTATGGAGAGAAGTGGGGATTTATGGTGTCATGGTTAAATTGGACATCAAAGATATTTTGGTATTCCTCATTCTTGACATTCTTAGCTATAAATATTGCTTATATGCTTGGAAATCCAGCTCTATCAAACAATAAGATGTTTATTTTAGTGCTTTCACTCATAATATTCTGGATGTTATCCTTAGTAAGTACTCGTGGAATGGCATTTGGAAAATTCTTTACAAATACAGGAGCATTAGGTTCTACAATTCCTGCTATATTACTTATAGTGATGGCATTTATGTCTGTAGTTATTCTCAAAAAAGCTCCATCAGCATCTGTATATACAATCCAAAATATAATACCAAAGATAGATGCTAATTCACTAGTTTCTATATCTGCTATAATATTTGCACTATCAGGAGCTGAAACAACTGCTAATTTCATAACCGAAATGGATAATGCTAAGAAAAACTTCCCTAAAGCTATATTGACAGTAGCTGTTTTAATAGGAGGAATCTATATCCTAGGTTCAGTAGCAATAACAATGATACTTCCTCCAGATGAAATTGCAGCATCAACAGGAATACTAGATGCGCTAGCTAAAGTTGCACAAGATTTAGGAATAGGAAGCTGGTTTATAAGAGTAGTAGCATTTGGGATAACTTTATCAGTACTTGGAGCACTAATACTTTATATAGCAGGTCCAGTAAAGATGCTTTTTGGCAATGTAAAAGAAGGTGTATTTCCTAAGCAATTAACTGTTACAAATAAACACAATATACCATCAAATGCTGTAGTAATTCAAGCTATAATAGTGAGTCTACTTCTTATAGGAACAAATTTACTGCCGTCAGTAGATAATATATATAATGTCCTTGTAACTATGACAGCATTAACAGCCTTGTTTCCATATGTATTACTTTTTACGTCATATATAAGACTTAGAAAGACAAGACCAAACGAAGAAAGACCATACTCAATTGCAAAAAGTGATTCAGTTTGTATCAATATAGCCAGAATGGTACTTGTAGTGACTGTAGTAGGGATACTTTTCTCAACAGCACCAGTTATGGAGACTTTAAAGGATAATATAGTCTATGAGATTGAAATGATAGGTGGAGGTCTTTTTGTTATAATAACAGGTTTAATGATATGGAAGAACTATGAAAAGAAGGTATCTAATAATTCTGGAGATTCCTATAAATAAAAATATAATTATTTTAGTGAACTAAAAGCGTATCTCTTTAGTTCACTAAAAATTATGGATAAATTAACTTAACATATCAATAAATCTATAATATATTGAAATGTTAAAAAATCAATAATTAGTTGTCATAAAAATTTATGAGTATTTACATAAGGAGGAAATATGTCAGTTGAAGTGAATAAACCAAGCATTTGGAAAAATTTCAAAGTCTTGATAATACTCTTTGTAGCAGGAGCCTTTATATATGCTTTACCATATTTAAAGAATTATTACTATGACACTTTTGCACAAGCATTTAATCTTACAAATACACAAATGGGGAGTTTAGGAAGCATTTATGGTCTACTTGCAATGGTATCATACCTTTTTGGTGGTTTCTTAGCAGACCGTATTTCAGCCAGAAAACTACTTTCAGGTTCTTTAATTATTACAGGGGTATCTGGTCTTGTATTAACGCTTTATCCTCCATATATTGTTGTATTTTTAATCCATGCTTTATGGGGAATAACAACAATACTTACTTTTTGGCCAGCTCTTGTAAAAGCTGTCAGGATGTTAGCATCTGAAAATGAACAAGGAAAAGCTTTTGGATTTATGGAAAGTGGTCGTGGAATTACCAATGCAATTCATTTATCTATAGTCTTAATATTATTTGGATATATTTCATCAAAAGTAAGTGATAAATCTGGTCTTACAGCTATTATAGTACTGTATTCAGCTATAAATGTAATAGTTGGATTATTAGTATTTTTTAAGTTAAAAGATAATGAAAAAGAGGTATCAGCCAAATTTGATAAAGAAGCTTTCTTTACAGTAATAAAAATGCCTCATACATGGATAATAACAATAATAATGTTTTGCTCATATTCAGCTAATATGTCATTTTATTATTTTACGCCGTATTCAACTGAAGCATTTGGAGCTACTGTAGTATTTGCATCTGCAATATCAATATTAGCTCAGTACTGTAGACCAGTAGCATCAGCTGCTTCTGGATTGCTTGGAGATAAAGTTGGTTCATCAAAGATTATATCTTATGGATTTATACTTATGATTGCAGGACTTTTAGGTGTAATCTTTACACCAACGAAATCTTCTATGATTTATGTACTATTGATTGGATGTGTTGCAATATATGTATCTATGTATGCAATTCAAGGTTTACATTATTCATTACTTGAAGAAGGTAATTATTCACTATCAATATCAGGAACTGCTATAGGTATAGTTGCTACATTAGGATATCTTCCAGAAGTACTTTGTCCTCTAGCAGCAGGAAAGATATTAGATGCATTTCCAGGTGTAACTGGATATAAGTACTACTTCATTGTTCTTACTATAGTAGCCATAATTGGATTGGTGTTTACATTTATATGGATGAATATGACTAAAGAAAGACGTAAAGAGCTTATTGAAATGAATAGTAAGTCAAATGAAAATACTACTAAAGTTAGTTAATATAATACATTACTATTTAGGCTAGCATTATAATTTAATTTACATTGAAATTTGCAAATTTCTATATGTAAACTAAATTAATATTGCTGGTCTTTATTTTTCTATTTTAAGAATATTAACCTCGAAATCTAAATATAATTTAATAAGATTAGATGTATAGGAGGAATAATATGAATAATAACATATACGAAGATATATCCAAAAGGACTCAGGGGGATATATATATTGGAGTAGTGGGGCCTGTAAGAACAGGAAAATCAACTTTTATAAGAAAGTTTATGGAAAAGTTGGTTATCCCAAATATAGACAATGAGTTCAAAAAAGATAGAACAAGAGATGAGATACCTCAAAGTGGTTCAGGCAAAACTATAATGACAGTAGAGCCAAAATTTGTACCAGCAGATGGTGTAGAAATTAAAATAAAAGACACAGTATCTTTAAAAGTGAGAATGGTAGATTGTGTTGGATACATAGTTGAAGGAGCTTTAGGTCATGAGGAAGGTGGAAAGCAAAGATTAGTATCCACTCCTTGGTCACAAGAAGCTATGACATTTGAGAAAGCAGCAGAGATAGGGACTAAAAAAGTTATAAAAGACCATTCTACAATAGGAATAGTTGTCTTGACAGATGGCTCAGTTACTGGTATTGATAGAAAAAGCTATGTAGAGCCAGAAGAGAGAGTTATACAAGAATTAAAAAATCTTAAAAAACCATTTGCTGTAGTTTTAAATACGTTAAGTCCTAGAAGTGAAGAAACAAGTCTGCTTAGAAATGAATTAGAGGAAAAATATGAAGTTCCAGTCCTTCCAATGAATATAGTTGAAATGGAAGATGAGGATATAGAAGAAGTTATGGAAACTGTACTATATGATTTCCCACTTACAGAAATAAGAATAAACTTACCTAAATGGGTGGAAGGTCTTGAGAGAAATCACTGGATAAAAAGTAGTATAATAACAACATTAAAACAGAGCATTATAGATATAGGTAAAATAAGAGATATAGAAGGAATTATGCAAGGTTTCTCTGAGTTAGATTTTTTAGATGATACAGGTGTTGACCATGTAGAGTTAGGGGAAGGTGTCATAAACATTGACTTACAAACAAAGCAAGATTTATTCTATAATGTCCTTGAAGAAAAAAGTGGATTTAAAATTGAAGGGGATTATCAATTACTTAGCCTGATAACTAGACTATCTAAAGTTAAAAATGAGTATGATAAGATAGAAAGCGCTTTAATAGATGCTAAGATAAAAGGATATGGAGTAGTAGCCCCTTCTTTAGAAGAACTTAGCTTGGAAGAACCAGAAATAATGAAACAAGGAAAACAGTATGGTATTAAGTTAAAAGCTAATGCACCATCACTTCACATTATAAAAGCAGATATATCTACAGAAGTTTCTCCTATAGTTGGAAATCAAAATCAAGGTGAGGAGATGATAAAATATCTTATGGAGGTATTTGAAGAGCAACCAGCAGATTTATGGGAATCAAATATGTTTGGGAAGTCACTTCATGATTTAGTAAAAGAACAGCTTCAAAGTAAATTGTATACTATGCCAGAGGAAATAAGAGTCAAGATGCAAAAGACTCTACAAAAAATTGTAAATGAAGGAAGTTCTAATATCATAACTATTTTGTTATAAAAATATAGCTACTTGTTAAAGTAAAATATTTGTTTACTTTAACAAGTAGCTTTTTATTTATAAAAATCAATAAAAGTTTTTATATAAATTGACAATAATTGATAATTGTGGAAAAATTATAATGAGTAAAGTATATTTTTAGACAAGGCTGTTTTAAGCTAAAAAAATTCTAGAGGTGTAGTATGAGAAAGTATGAGATATTTATTTTTGTAAATATAATATTTTTATGTTTTATAAGTTTTCCACATAAAGTCTTTGGACAAGAGGATAATTGCCTTGAAGATTTTAAAATATGGTATCAAGAAAATAAAAACAATACTGGAGAGATGGTCTACACTCTTTCTTGTGATATGGTGATAGATGAAGAATATAGGTTTTTCACTCCAGATGAAGCTAAACTCACAATAGATACTAATAAATATAAAATTTTAATAAAAGACCAAGGGAATTTTATAATTCAAGAAAATGAATTGAATATAGTAGGAGAGGGTGGAGAAGATGGAGTAATACATGTAGAAAAAGGAGGAAGATTAAATATAGGTATAGATAATATAATTGCTACCAACGGAACTGCTTTATATATTGAAGAAGGAGGTTATTTAAGATTTAGTTCATACTATGAAAGTATTGGAAATATAAGGGCAAATGGAAATAATGCTATAGGAATTTATTCTGAAAATGACATTAGAGTGCCATATAAAGATATAGAGGTAAGAGGGAAAAATGCTGTAGGAGTATATTGTAAAGGTGATATTGAGTTGGAAAGTACATCAGTAAGAGCTTATGATAATGACAACAAAACTAGATTATTAAGAAGTTCAGATAAAACTGTTAAATCAATTGTATCAAAAAGTAAAAATATTTATATAATTGATAGTTATAATGAGTTTATACCAGCCATATCTGAAGATTCTGGATATAATATTGTAAAATGTTGTCATAGGGGAATTAATGTATTTAGTGAAGAAATAAAAGTAAGTAAAGATGATAAAATAGAAAATATAAAATTTCCCAAAGATATGGTATTAGAAACATCTAGTAGTAATCAAATAGATATAGATGTAGAATGGGATTTTACTGATTATTATGAAAAGCTAAAAAAAGAAGAAAATTTTAGTATAACAGGAAAGTTTAAAACAGAAACATTAAATAAAGAAAAAATTATAATAAATGATGATGTTGTTCCTATTTTGAATATATCTGTTATAGAGAAAAAACCAATAGATAATTTGGAATTGGAATTTCAAAATACAAGAAATGGATATGTAGCTGCTTTGTATTATGACATGCCATATAGTGCAAGTAAAGTTTTTGTTGAATATTCAAGTGACGGAATAAATTGGATATCTGAAGAACAGGAGGATATTAGAGACCAAGCTATACTTTTCTTTGAAGATTTTAAGCTGCGTTGTTTTAGAGTAAGAGTGGAAGGAGGATTAAAAGAAGGGTATTCAAATATAGTTTTTAAACCAGGATTTATAATGGGAGGTGGTGATAGCCAAGAGACACCAGATGATGAACGGGAAAATGATGATATTGATGGAGACCGTGGTGGTGGCGGTAGAGATGACCCAGATAGAGAAGATTCTGAGATTATTGGAGATACAAATGACAATAATGAGAATGAAGCTATTGATAAGCAAAGACCTGAAGATTCTAATAAAGATACAGAATCTAATGATGAAGAAAAAGACAATAAACTTCAGCAAGATGAAGAAAAAGATAAGTCAGATGAAAAAGATATTAAGACAGAGAATGAAACAAATAAAAACATTAACAATCAAGACAAAAACTTTAAAAGCAATGATTTAATCATGAAAAATAAAATTGAAAGTAGTTTAAAGGAAATATTAACAGAAAGTCATAATGAAAATTATAAATCTCCTCAAAATACATTTAATGACGATAATGCCTTAAATCGAGAAGATACTTCTGAAGTAGGTAAGTTTAATGATAAATTAGACTCTCCTTCTCAATCACAGAATAAAACTCAAAATTTTAATAGTGGAATCATCATTGGAATTGGAATTGTAGTTTTAAGCATGCTATGTTCAATAATAGCAGTAAATCCTGGTATCATAAAGCATATAAATAAATTTATAAAATTTAAATAGTAAAATTGTTTAAAATAACTCAATTTTATTTGATAAGAGAATTAGTAGGAGAAAAATATGAGCAAAACAAACAAAGCTTTTATTCTTATAAATTCGTTAATTATGATTTTTGCACTTTTTCCAAATAAGAGTTTTTCCCAAGAAAATAATTGTCTGAATGATTTTAAAAGTTGGATTTTGAAAAATGAATATAATAATAAAAAAATAGTTTACACTCTTTCTTGTGATATGGTAATAGATGGTTATTTTGAACTTAGTATTCCATATGGAACTAAGATTACAATAGATACCAATAAGTATAAAATACTCATAAAAGATAAAGGGAACTTTTTTATCAATGGGAATGAATTAAATATAATTGGAGAAGGTGAAACAGACGGTGTAATTCATGTAGAACGAGGAGGAAAGCTAAGGATAGGGATAGATAATATAACTGCTTTAAATGGAACTGCTTTGTATGCAGAAGAAGAAGCTGATTTAATTATAGATACATATTATGGTGAGGTTGGAAACATAAAAGCAAGTGGAGAAAACGCTATAGGAATTTATTCGGAAAATAATGTTAGAGTAGACTGTAAAACGATTGAAGTTGATGGAGAAAATGCTATAGGAATTTATTCTAAGGGAGAAGTCGAAATAGAGGATACTTCAGTAATTGTCAATGATGATAATAAACAGCAAAGTTTAGGGTTAAGAAGTAACAATAAAAAAGGACGGTCAATTGTATCAGAGATCAAGAATGTCTATATTATAGGAGAGCAAAATACAATAATGCCAGATATACCTCAA
Source organism: Clostridioides sp. ES-S-0048-02 (assembly GCF_020658495.1). Lineage (NCBI taxonomy): Bacteria > Bacillati > Bacillota > Clostridia > Peptostreptococcales > Peptostreptococcaceae > Clostridioides > Clostridioides sp. ES-S-0048-02. Next base: position 241,890 of record NZ_JACVWH010000004.1, on the reverse strand, counting down.
GATGATGATTATAATATTATAAGGTGTAATTGCAGAGGTATTGGAGTCTTTGAAGAGGAAATAATGATAACAAAAGAAGATAAAATAGAAGATTTAAAATTTCCTCAAACTGTAACTTTAAAAACTTCTAGTGGAAAGTTTAAAAGGTTAGATGTGGACTGGGATTTATCAAATTACTATACTGATTTAAATAAAAATGCAGAGTTCGTGATAAAAGGAAAATTTAAAGAAGAATATCTAAATGAAAATAATATAGTGCTAAATCATAATGTTGCGCCTATTTTATATGTTCATGTTACAAATAAAGGACCTATAAACGATTTAGAAGTATCTTTTATAAACTCAAAAAAGGGTTATTCAGCTATTTTAGATTACAGTATGCCATATAATGCCAAGAAGGTATTTGTAGAATATTCTGATGATGGTATAAATTGGGTAAGCAAAGAATTAAATTATATTAGTAACCAAATTATACTTGATTTTGAAGATTTTAAATTGAGATGTTTTAGAGTAAATGTAGAAGGTGGATTAAGGGACGGATATTCAAATATATTTTTAAAACCAGGATTTGTGATGGGTGGAGGCAATGGTCAGATGACACCAGAAGATGACCGAGACGTTATTATAGATGGAGGTGATCGTGGAGGTGGTGGTAGAGATGACCCAGATAGAGATGGCAGTAGTGAAAATGAGGGTAATAACAATAAAAATAAAGAAGAAGATAATAATGAAAATAAAGAAAATACTGACAATGGTAGTAATGAAAATAATGATTCTAATGGAGGAAAACCAAATGATTCAGAAGATAACATAGGACCAAGTGCTGGTGGTGTCGATAATAAAAATCATCAAAATAATAAAGAAAATACTGATATAAATGCTGATAAAGAAAATGATTATGAGTATAAAAATAAATTTAATAGTAAAAATTTAATGATAGAAGATGATAGCAATTATAATTTAAAACAGAAATCAGTATTTAGCAATAATAATCAATATTTCTCTTATGGAGAGGCTTTTGTAAACGGAAATAAAGAAATAAACAATGAAAAATCAGGAGTAAATAATTATGATGAAATAGCAAATGACAATGAGAATCTTAAATCTATATTTAAAAAATATAATTTAAATAGAGAGATTTTCTTTTTACTTTGTATATTAACTCCAACTATGATTGTTTCTATATTAGCTGTAAATCCAAGTGTAAGAAAAAATGTAATAGAATTCATACAAATAAAAAAATAATTTTTAAAAAGGTATTATTTAGTAAATTATAAAGCTACTAAGTAATGCCTTTCATTATTATGAAAACTATATATAACTATTAATAAAATGATATATAATATACAGTTTGGTTAAATAGTATAAAAATAATAGAATATTGAAAAAAAATTGACAAATGAATATATAGGTATTAAAATATATTAAATATATACATAAAAAGTGATTTACCAACAAATAAATGAAATATATGTTAGCAACTAGTTCAATTTGTAAAAATGTAAGATTTATAAAAAAATAAGGGAGGATATTATTATGAGAGCAATTTTAACAGTGATTGGAAAGGATAAACCAGGTATAGTAGCAGGAATTAGTGATGAGCTATACAAGCAAAATATTAATATAGTAGATATTTCACAAAAAATACTTCAAGAATATTTTACAATGATTATGGTAGTTGATTTAGAAAAAGCATTAAATTCTTTTGAGCAAACGGTTGAAGATTTAATTGAAAGAGGAAAGAAATTATCAGTAGATGTAAAAATTCAAAGAGAAGAAATCTTTAATTCAATGCATAATCTGTAGTAAATAGTAAGGGGAGGTGATAACAGTGAATGTAGGAAATATACTTGAAACAATCAAGATGATAGATGAAGAACAGTTAGATATAAGAACTATAACTATGGGGATTTCATTACTAGATTGTATAGACCCTGATGGAGATAAAGCGAGAGAAAAAATATATAATAAAATTATGAATTCTGCTAAAGACTTAGTAAAAGTTGGTAAGGATATAGAACGTGAATTTGGTATTCCAATTGTAAATAAAAGAGTATCAGTAACTCCAATATCCATTATTGCAGGTGCAACAGATGAAGAAGATTATGTGAAATTCGCACAGACATTAGATAAAGCAGCAGAGGATTTAGGAATAGACTTTATTGGTGGATTCTCAGCATTGGTTCAAAAGGGATATACAAAAGGTGATAAGATATTAATTAAATCAATTCCAAGAGCTTTGGCAAGTACTAATAAGGTATGTGCTTCAGTAAATGTAGGTTCTACACGATGTGGTATAAATATGGATGCAGTAAAAGAAATGGGAGAAATTATAAAAGAAACTGCAGAAATGACAAAAGATGCAAAAGGATTTGGTTGTGCAAAACTAGTAGTATTTTGTAATGCAGTAGAAGATAATCCATTTATGGCAGGAGCATTCCATGGTGTTGGTGAAGCAGATAGAATTATCAATGTTGGTGTAAGTGGTCCTGGTGTTGTTAAGAGAGCTTTAGAAAAGGTAAAAGGAGAGCCATTTGATGTTGTTGCAGAAACTGTTAAAAAGACAGCATTTAAAATTACAAGAGTTGGACAACTTGTAGCGAAAGAAGCTTCTAGTAGACTAGATGTTCCATTTGGAATAATAGACCTATCATTAGCCCCTACACCTGCAATTGGAGATTCAGTAGCAAATATATTAGAAGAGATGGGACTTGAAGTTGTTGGTACTCATGGTACTACAGCAGCACTAGCTCTTTTAAATGATGCAGTTAAAAAGGGTGGAGTTATGGCATGTTCACATGTTGGAGGACTCAGTGGAGCGTTTATACCAGTATCTGAAGATGCAGGTATGATTGATGCTGTTATTAAGGGTGCTTTAAGTATAGATAAACTTGAAGCTATGACTGCAATTTGTTCTGTAGGTCTTGATATGATAGCTGTGCCAGGAGATACTACAGCAGGTACACTTGGAGCTATGATAGCTGATGAAGCAGCAATAGGTATGATTAATAATAAGACTACAGCAGTTAGAATTATACCAGCACCAGGGTGTGATGTAGGTGATATGGTCGAGTTTGGAGGTCTTTTAGGACGAGCACCAGTAATGCCTATAAATAAAAATTCATCTGAACTGTTTACTCAAAGAGGAGGAAGAATTCCAGCTCCTATACATTCATTTAAAAACTAAGTACATTACATATAATAATATTCAAATAAAGATTTATATGACAGAATTAAAGTTGTCTATGTGAGTCTATATATTGAAAGATTATAATTAAAATAATAAATTTTAAAATTTTTGTTGAGATTGTGATAACAACAAAGCGATACATAGACTTTTTAAAAGGTCATGTATCGCTTTTATTTTTTAATATTATCTAATTATTAAATAGAACTTTTTATGTACCTTAAAAGTTATGATATCTAATAGTAATAAATTATACTAACATTTATTTTTAATACATCAACTAAATAAAAAACTAAATAAAAAGTAAATTAAAAAAATAAAAAACTATCTAAATATTTAACACACATAATAATCATAAATAAATATAAAAATAAAACGCTTGCAATTAATAAAATTGCCTACAATATAAAACTTTATCATTTAAAATATTAACTTAAAATATTAATTTATAAATCTTATTATTTTTAAGCAATTTCTTTTTCTACATCAGTACCACGTATTTCACCAGCAGTAAGAACTTTAAAAGTACTGAATATTTTCGAGCCTAAAAATCCTGCAGCTACATTAAATAAGGCACATAAGCCAGCTGTTATGAGTACTTGATTAACTGGATTATAGGCAAACATTATAGCAAATCCAGCTACAGGTGTAGCTGTACCTGGAGTCATATTTACAAGACCCATCAAAGCTACAATGATACCAGAAAAAGCACCTCCAAAGAAATTAGTACAATATATAGGTATTGGATTTGCCGAAATTATGTCTGATTGAGTCAATGGTTCAATAGCAACAGATATAATATCTTTTTTAGATCCTAACTTCAATCTTGCAAATAATGTTGAGTTCATAAAAGCTGAACCAAAAGCACCTAATGCTCCTATTGCCATAGGAAGACCAGTAAGACCAATTATAGACGTAAGCGCCATTGAACTAAGTGGAGATGTACCAACTACTGTTATTAAGCCTCCTAATATAATTCCCATTACTATAGGACTAATATTAGTAGCCTCTATTAAAACTTGTCCGATTTGTAGTAGTGTACTATTAACTAATGGGTCTACATTTGATGCTATAAGACGAGATAGTGGTGCACATAGAAGGATTACAACTACTAAATCCACTCCAGGTGGTACCTTTTTCTCTATAAACTTAATTAAGAAAGAAACAAAGTATCCAGCAACGAATCCAGATAATATAGAAAAATCTAAACATGATAATCCTATTAAAACAGCATAAACTGGAGATACACCAAGAGCTAATGGCACAAGTATAGCAGCAGCAACTCCACCAAGGCTACCATTAGCGGCTCCAACACTTCTAAAAAATTCCATACCTAAAACGTCGCCAAGTAAAGAAAGATTGAATGCCTCGACTAAGAAAGTAGCACAAGCAGCACTTGCAAGAGCTCCCATAGCTTTCATACCATATGGAGCTTTGTAACTAAAAATTGTGAAACAACATAGAACCAATAAAAGTAAACCTGTTCCTAATAAAATTTCTGACATAAGAAAATCCTCCTTGTATTTTTTTTAGGACATAAACTTTTGCTTATGATAACGTTATCCTAATGTGTAAATAATTAACTAATTAATGACAACAGAACAAAAGTAATTTTAAATTTTAATTGGTTTTATATTGTATCTAAAAATAAAAATAACTATAAAGGTATATAAAGCAAGTTTAAAATCTAAGTTAAACTTATACTTTACAATATAATTATATATAAATAATACAATCTTGTATAGGAAGATTGATAAAAAATAAATTTAATATGAAAAAAAACAATTATTATCATATAAAAAAGGAATAAACCTTTTTTAGAAGAAGTATTTATAATGAAAGAAATTATATAGGGGGAGAGTCTTTGAAAAAGGTTAAATATACCAGATTAGTGATACTTGGTATTCTTATATATTTAGTATTTAATATTTTAGTAATGATTATTAGTAAGAATGTAGATACATTAGTATTAAAATCTGAAGTAGTCGATGCAAAAATTAGTACAGAAGGTACTCTAGAAAAAGACTTTAATGACCAGAGTAGTTATTTATCAATATATGTTGATAAAGAAGATTATAAAAGATTTGAAAAAAATCAAGATGTCGTAATTGAATATGACAAACAAAAAATAGATGCAAAAGTTTACAAAATATATAAAAATAATAATAAAATAATGGTAAAATTAAAAATAAGTAACCAAATTATTGGAAATCAGGATACAAGTGTCGAAGAATTTGATATAATATATAATCAGATGGAATGTTTAAAAATACCTAAAACTTCTATAAAAACAAAAGACAATAAACGTGGTGTATATGTAATTGATGAACAATCACAAAGTGTAAAATTTGTCATACTAGAAGGGATAACTTATGAAAATGAATCTTCTGTATTTGTGGATTATTATAAAAATGACATAAATGGAGTTAAAAGTGTTAATCTATATGACAAAATAATTTTAAGACCTAACAAAATAAACACAAATATAAGGATAAAGTAGGTGATAATAATGGGTTCTGTTAAAGAGAATTTATCTGAAATAAGAAGTAAAATTGATGAAGCTGCAAAAAAAGTAAATAGAGATAGTAAAGAAATTACTCTTTTAGCAGTTACTAAAACTGTTGATGTAGATTTAGTTAATGAAGCAATGGAAGAAGGAATTACTTCTGTTGGTGAAAATAAACCTCAAGAATTAGCTAGAAAGTATGATATTATAGGTGACAAACTAAATTGGCACTTAATAGGAACTTTGCAAACAAATAAAGTTAAGTACATAATAGATAAAGTTTGTATGATACATTCTTTAGATAGAGTCGCATTATGCGAGGAAATTCAAAAACGGGCTGAGCAAATAAATAGAGAAATAGATTGCTTAGTACAAGTGAATATATCTAAAGAAGAATCTAAACATGGACTTGACAAAGGAGAAGTTATAGATTTTGTCAAAGAAGTGTCAGAAAAATATAAAAATATAAAAATAAAAGGTCTAATGACAATGGCACCTTTTGTAGCAGATGAAGATGAAATAAGAGGTGTATTCAAAGGTCTTAAAGATTTATCAACACAAATAAAAGAATTAAACATATCTAATGTAGGTATGGATGTTTTATCAATGGGAATGAGTCACGATTATGAAATTGCTATAGAGGAAGGGGCTACCATTGTTAGAGTTGGAACATCAATCTTTGGAGAAAGAAATTACAATAAAAAATAATTACTCAAATCTGAATAAATTCTAAGGAGGAAGTTAATAATGTCAAATGGAATAATATCTAAATTTAAGAACTGGATAGTTGATGAAGATGAAGATTATGTTGAAGATGAATATGAAGGTGGTATGGAAGATATAGTTCAAGAGGAAGAAATAAATGGAGGATTTAGTGCTGCAAAAGCAAATAAAATTGTAAATTTACATACAACTTCTCAAATGAAAGTTGTAATAGTTGAACCTAAAGTTTATGATGAAGCTGCAACTATAGCAGACCATCTAAAACAAAGAAGGGCAGTTATAGTGAATTTGGAAGGATTGACTAATTCTGAAGTTCGTAAATCTATATTTAATTTTATGAATGGAGCGGTTTATGTTTTAGATGGAAGTATACAAAAGGTTTCTAAGTCAATATTTATACTAGCTCCTAATAATGTAGATATAGATGCAAATATGAAAAAAGAATTAGAAAGCAAAGCATTCTTCCCTTGGCAAAATAAATAGTAAAAAGGCGGTTAATGTATGGGAACAATAAGAATTGCACTATATTATCTTTTAGACATAATAGCATGGATGATAGTTATAAAAAGCTTGATGACTTGGTTTCCAAATGGAAGACAAAGCAAAATTTTTGAGATTTTAGAAAATCTTACAGAGCCAATAGAAGGTCCAATCAGGTCTATAATGTACAAATACACAAATGGGCCGATAGATTTTTCTCCTTTAATTGCAATAGTATTATTGATGTTCCTAAGACAATTAGTATTGGTTATATTCTAAGGTGATAACATGGACAAATTGAAATTGACAAATCACATAAAGGATGTAGACTTGAAAAATAAAATGTTTAAAGTAATAGACAAGGCTAATAGTTGTATAAAAAACTATGATGTTAAGTCTACTGAGTTTCTTAATCCATATGAAGTGAGAAATGCTGTAGATATATTAAATTCTACTAATGAAATAAAATACAGTGTGGATGGAGGTTATGAACAAGCTGAAAGAAGCACTGTATTTATTTATCCATTTTACATGGAATATGAGGATATAGAAGATACTCTTAGATTTTTACAGATAGAAGGAAATTTTAAATTTAAAAGTATATCTCATAAAGATTATTTAGGAGCAATTTTGAATCTAGGTATAAAAAGAGACAAAATTGGAGATATAATTATACATGATAGTTTTTGTCAAGTAGTTGTAAGTAGTGATATTTGTGATTTTATAATCATAAATTTAGAGAAAGTTTCAAGAAATAGTGTAATTGTAAAGGAAATTTCCAGAGAAAATATTGTTAATAGTTCTTCAAAATATAAAGAAGTATCATTTACAGTATCTTCAGATAGGTTAGATTGTATCATAAGTAGTCTTTACAATATATCTAGGCAAGATAGTGCAAAATACATAAATGGAGAAAAAGTCCATGTCAATTATGAAAAGATAACTTCAACTTCTAAAATAATTAAAAATGATGATTTAATTTCTATTAGAGGTAAAGGAAGAGCTAAAGTAACACAAATAGGAGATATTACTAAAAAAGGAAGAATAAAAGTTCAAGCAAAATTAATTGTATAAGGACTAATTAAAATTATAGCTGGGAGGAAATGTAATGCTAACTCCAATTGAGATAGAAAATAAAGAGTTTAAAAAGGGTTTAAGAGGTTATAGAGATGAAGAAGTGGATGAGTTTTTAGATATTATCAAAGAAGATTATGAATCTCTATGTAGAGAAAATACAGCTCTTAAAGAAAAATTAGGATTATATCAAGATCAAGTAAATAAATATGAAAATATTGAAGAAACACTAAAAGCTACTTTAATAACTGCTCAAAGTGCAGCAGAAGACACTTGTAGTGCAGCAAATAAAAAGGCTAAGATAATCGTTGAAGAAGCAGATTTAAAGGCTAGACAAATTATAGAACAAGCTAATAATCGTGTTATAGAGATAAGAAAAGAGTACGATGCTTTAGTTAAAGAATTTAAGATATTTAGAAATAAATTCAAATCATTGTTAGAAGATGAAATAAGAAGTGTCGATGAGATTTTTTATGATGTAGATGAAAAATGTGTAAATGCATTTGAAGGTACATCAGTGTATAATTATAGTAATGATGAAGCTGCTACAACTTTAGAATAAACAATAATTTTACTGGATTTTAGGTAGAATTATTGTTTAAGTTTGAGAATACTATAACAAAAACAAAAAATAGGATAAATATGTAAGAAAAATATAAATTATTATATTTTTCAAAAATATATTGACTATTCAAATTATTTGTTATAGAATTTCATATAAACACAGATAAATTTTTAAAAGCGTTGATAGAGACAATTATCTTTAGATAATTTTACAGAGAATTGGGTATGCTGAGAACCAAGGAATTTATAAAGATGAGAATCACTCTTGAGCTGCAGGCTGAACGATTAAACTTTATTAAGCTGTGCCGGTTAGTGCCGTTATACTATTAGAGTGTTATATGTGACTATTGTTAAGTTCACATATAGAATTAGGGTGGTAACGCGATTGATAACTCGTCCCTTTGTTTAAAGGGGACGAGTTTTTTATTATTCAAATTTACGTAAAAGAATAAAAACTTTGGAATTATAATAACTGTAGGAAAGGGTGATTTACATGGCAAAATTTAAGCCATTGGTGGACAGTTCTGTGAAACAAGCAGAAGCACAAGTTTTTGACTATTGGAAAGACATAGATATACTTGAAAAAACTCTAGAAAAAGGTAAAGACGACCCAAGTTTTGTATTTTATGAAGGACCTCCAACAGCTAATGGAAATCCTGGAGTACATCACGTTTTATCTAGAACACTTAAAGATTCTGTTTGTAGATATAAAACAATGTCTGGTTATCAAGTAAAGAGAAAAGCTGGTTGGGATACACACGGATTGCCAGTTGAAATACAAGTAGAAAAAGAATTAGGTCTTACTAGCAAGCAACAAATAGAAGAATATGGAATAGCTGAATTTAACCAAAAATGTAGAGAGTCAGTTTTCTCATTTGAAAAACAATGGAGAATAATGACTGAGAGAATGGCTTATGAAGTTGACTTAGATAATCCATATATAACTTTAGATAATAACTATATAGAATCTGTATGGTGGATATTGAATAAGTTCAATAAAGAAGGATATATATATGAAGGGCATAAAATACTTCCTTATTGCCCAAGATGTGGAACTGGTCTTGCTAGTCATGAGGTTGCACAAGGATATAAAGAAGTAAAGACAAATACAGTTGTAGCTAAATTTAAGAAAAAAGATGCTGATGAATATTTCTTAGCATGGACAACTACTCCATGGACTTTACCATCAAATGTTTCATTAACAGTGAATGCTGATGTTGATTACTTAAAAGTTAAAAAAGGTGATGAGGTATATTATGTATCTAAACCTTTAGCTAATAAAGTACTAGGTGAAGACTATGAAGTTTTAGAAGAAATGAAAGGTAAAGATTTAGAAGGCTTAGAATATGAACAATTAATGCCTTTTGTAGAAGTTGATAAAAAAGCATTTTTCATTACAGTAGGAGATTATGTAACTACTGAAGATGGTACTGGAATAGTTCATACAGCACCAGCATTTGGTGAAGATGACTACAATACAGGTAAAAGATACGATTTACCAGTTGTACAGCCAGTAGATGAAACTGGTAAATTTACAACTACTCCTTGGGAAGGTAGATTTGTAATGGAAGATGGGCTAGATGTTGAAATAATAAAATGGCTAGCTTCTGAAAATAAACTATATAGTAAAGAAAAAGTAGTTCATAATTATCCACATTGTTGGAGATGCCAAACTCCACTTGTGTACTATGCAAAACCAAGCTGGTATATAGAAATGACTAAGCTTAAGGATAAATTAATAGAAAATAATAATGGTGTAAAATGGTTCCCAGGCTTTGTAGGTGAAAAGAGATTTGGAAACTGGTTAGAAAATCTAAATGACTGGGCAATATCAAGAACTAGATATTGGGGAACTCCACTTCCTATATGGAGATGTGAATGCGGTCATACAGATTCAGTTGGTTCAAGAGCAGAATTAGCTGAAAAAGCTATAGAAGATGTAAACCCAGAAACTGTAGAACTTCATAGACCATATGTAGATGATATACACTTGAAGTGTGAAAAATGTGGAAAACCAATGACAAGAGTAACAGAAGTTATAGATTGCTGGTTTGATAGTGGAGCTATGCCATTTGCACAACACCACTATCCATTTGAAAACAAAGAAAACTTTGATGAGCTATTCCCAGCTGATTATATATCAGAAGGTATAGACCAAACTAGAGGTTGGTTCTACTCATTACTTGCAGTATCAACATTTGTATTAGGAAAAGCACCGTATAAGAGTGTCTTAGTTCCAGACCTTGTACTTGATAAAGATGGAAAGAAAATGAGTAAATCAAGAGGAAATACAGTAAATCCTATGCAGTTGTTTGATCAATATGGAGCAGATGCGCTAAGATGGTATTTACTATATGTTTCTCCACCATGGACTCCAACTAAATTTGATATGGATGGATTAAAAGAAATCCAAAGTAAATTTATAGGTACTATGAAAAATGTATATAACTTCTTTACTTTATATGCAAATACAGATGATATAAATCCAACTGAATTCTTTGTAGAATACAAAGATAGACCAGAACTTGACAGATGGATACTATCTAAATTCAATAATTTAATGAAAGATGTAGAAGAAAATTTAGAGATATTTGAATTAAATAAAACTTTAAGAATGATACAAGATTTCATAAATGATGATTTATCTAACTGGTATATAAGACGTTCAAGAAGAAGATTCTGGGCAACTGAATTAACAGAAGATAAAAAAGCTGTATACAATACAACTTATGAATTATTACATGGACTTTGCAGAGCTATAGCACCATTTGCTCCATATATGTCAGAAGAAATGTATAGAAACCTAACTGGAGAAGTATCTGTTCATTTAGCTGAATATCCTAAGTTTAATGAGAGTTTAGTTGATACTAAATTAGAAGAAAAAATGGATTTAGCTAAGAATCTAGTTACTTTAGGTAGAGCTTCAAGAGAAGTTGAGAGAATAAAAGTTCGTCAACCATTACAAAAAGTATTAGTAGATGGTAAATTTGAAGACACAATAAGTGATGTAGTTGATTTAATAAAAGAAGAGCTTAATGTTAAAGAGGTAGTATTTGCTAAAGATTTAGATGAATATATGAACTTTAGCCTAAAACCAAACTTTAAAGAAGCTGGACCAATATTAGGCGCTAAGATGAACTTATTTGTAGGAGCATTAAACAAGTTAAATGCACATGAAACTGCTAATAAACTTGAAAATGGTGAAACTTTAACAGTTGATTTAAATGGAGAAGCATTTGAATTTAATAAAGACTTAGTATTAATAGGTATAACTGCTAAAGAAGGATTTAATGTATCTGTTGAAAATAATCTTTTTGTTATACTAGATACTAAATTAACTGATGAGTTAGTTGATGAAGGATATGCTAGAGAATTTATATCTAAAGTACAACAATTGAGAAAATCTAATAACTTTGAAGTACTAGACAACATAGTAATAGATTACTGTGGTGATGATGAGATTGCTAAAGCTGTTGAGCATTTTGATGAATACATCAAGTCTGAGACTTTAGCTTTAGAAATAAATAGAGTGGATGATAAATCTTTAGAAGAACAAAACTTAAATGACCATATGACAGGTATAAAAGTTACAAGAAAATAAAAAATAACAAGCTGTTAATTAAGAGCCCTATAGAAAATGATTTGTAAATTTCTATAGGGCTTTTTTTAAAAAGATAGCTTATTTCTTTATTTAATTAATTGTTTTTGTACTTCAATAATTAAATGTTTTAATATTCCAAAATTTACAACAAATAAATTTATATAAATCATATAAATTATTTATAGCATATGATAAAATGTTAGTGAATAAACGTTTAAGTGAGGATGAATAATATTTTAGAGTGAACTACTTCTGGTAAATTTATTTTTAAATTTATTGTGTATTATGCAGGGTGGTTTATTTATTATGCAAAGGGGTGCGTTTTGATGTATGGTGAAAGCAAAAAACTAAGTATTGATAATAACATATTTTTGCAATATGGTCTTATTATATTGGGAATGATTTTATCAACCTTAGGAATAAATTTATATCTAGCACCAGCCAAGTTGTTAAGTGGAGGAGTAGCTGGAATTTGTGTTATATTATATAAGTTATTTGGTATAAATCAGGGATTATCTAGTTTTTTGATGAATATACCAATATTTATTATAGCTAAGAAGTATTTTGATAATAAATTTTTGTTAATAAGTTTTGTAAATATGTTACTATTTTCTGTTGCACTTGGTTTAACACAAGATATTGCTAAATATTTTCCAATAGATGATACTATGCTACAATCTATTTATGGTGGTGTTTTAACTGGTATAGGTATGGGATTGACCTTTAAAGCAAGAGCTACTGCTGGAGGGCTTGATATAATAGCAGCTATAATGAAAAGAAAGTACGATATACCAATGAAAAATACATTTTTATTTATTAATTTCTTTGTAGTATGTGCAGGTGCATTTTTATTTGGAGCAAAATTGGTAATGTACACTCTAATTACTATGTATATAATTTCTTTTACAATGGATATAGCAAAAGATTGCTTTGATAGAAAAAAATCTATACTTTTAATATCAAATAGATATGAAGAAATATCAAAAGTAATAATGAATAAGATGGGTAGAGGAGTAACTTTTTTAGAAGCAGAAGGAGCATATACGCAGAATAAGAAAAAAATGATTTACTGTATCATATCTGCAAATGAAGTAGGTAAATTTAAGGATTTAATTTATGATATGGATAGTGAAGCTTTTATTTCTGTAAACAATGTAGAAGAAGTAAAAGGTGGAGGTTTTAAGGATAAATTTTTATAAGATATAAGTGTTAAAAAATACCATATATCTTGTTATTGTACCTAGTTAGATGTATACTGTAACTAATGGGGCACATGAAGTGCTCAATAATATACTAGGAGGTATAATAATATGTTAAGAGAGAGATTTGTAGTAAGAAATCATCATAATCCACATGCTAATGGATGCTGTGGAACTGGAGGAGAAGGATGCTGTGGGGGAGATAACCATCAACATTCACACGAGCATTCTCACAGTCATGGACATGAACATGAGCATGTAAATGGTGTAGGTCATGACCATAATCATGATGATGGATTTTCAGGAACTCATGAGCATGGGCATGAACATACACATATACATGGGCATGAACATTTAGATGGGCATACACATCAACATAAATAGAAGTATTTTAAATTAATAAAATGATTTTTATTTTGTTATTCCATGAAGGTTTAAATAAAAATTATTCATAGCAAATAAAAAAGTGAGCTGTTAAATTAAAAAACTTTAATAGTTCACTTTTATTAATTATTAAAATATCAAGTTTAAATCCAATGGTTAACTAAAAAAGAAGCGATATTTTCATAAGGCATTTTTTCTGTTTTTAACAAGCTTTGGACAACTAAACCATCAACTATAGACATAAGTAAAAAAGAAAAGGATTCAGCATCCTGTTCATTCTCATCACCATTATATTTTTCAAGAGATTCAATAATTTCAGATTTAAGGGTAGTTCGCCATTCAATATATTTCAATCTCATTCTTTCTTTTAAATCATCATTTGAAGTAATAGCTTCACAAATAAGATACATATGTACTCTACCACGACTTTCTATAGTAGATATTTTTTCTAGTATTAAGTTGACCATTTCTATTTGAGAATTTTTGGATTTGACATTTTTTACACAGTTTAATATAGCACTAGTTATAACTTCTAAATGAGTATCAGCAATGTCATATATAATATCATTTTTAGATGAGTAGTGATAATATAGTGTACCCTTACTTATATTCACATCTTTTGCAATATCAGCAAGACTGGTATTTTGAACTCCATTTTTGGCTATTAAATTAGTAGCAGATAATAAAATAGCTTGTTTCATATTATTTGTTTTCATAAAACCTACCTTTCTATGTATATTTATAACAAATTAATAACATTATAAGCTTATAGAAAATTATTGTCAATAAAGCAAGAATCTATATCTATTGACTTTTTTTCATCCAAAATATAAAATAATAATTAAATCGGTCGTACGACCGACTGAATAAACAAAAACAATATCTTATAGTGAGGTTAATATGGATAAAATAAAATTGATAGTAGACAGTGCATGTGACTTACCTAATCATATAATAGAGAAATACAATATTGAAGTTATTGGTTTAAATGTATCTTTTGGAGAAGAGAACTATATATCTGGGAAGGAAATAGATAATGAAACTTTCTACAGAAAAATGGATGAAAGTAAATTATTGCCAAAAACATCATGTCCTTCACCAGATAAGTTTTTAGAAGCATATCAATGCGAAGAGGAAAGTATATTAGTAATTAGCATAAGTTCAGGATTATCTGGAACTTATAATAGTGCACTTTTGGCAAAAGACATGTTCGAAAAAGAAGGAAATAATAAAAAAATTGAAATTATAGATTCACTTAGTGGGTCAATTGGCATAGGACAATTAGTATTAAAAGCGGCAATATTAATAAAAGAAGGAAAAGAACTTGAAGAAATTGTTTCAATAATAGATAGATATAAAGACAATCCACCATTTTATGGAACTCTAGAGACATTAGAAAATGCTATAAAAGGAGGTAGAATAAATCCAATAGCAGGAAAAATTATAAATACATTAAATTTTAAGGCTATAATACAAGTTGCAGATGGGATTGTAACTCCAATAGATAAGGCAAGGGGTGAAGGGAATAGCTTGAAAAAACTGATTCAGTTAGTAGAATCAAAAATTATAGATAAAGAAGAGAAGGTTTTATTTATAGGACATGCTAACTGCCCCGAAAAAGCTCAAAAAGTAAGAGAAGCTATGGAAAAAGATGTTAAATATAAAGACGTTGTAATCTGTGAAGTTGGTTCAGTAATGGGAACATATACTTCAAAAGGTGCAATTTTGATAACTGCAATATAAACAACAAACTAAAAAGTTAAAGCTGTATAAAAATGAATAAAATCATTTTTATACAGCTTATTTTGATGTTATTAAGTTAATCTTACAATTAACCAACCACACATATTTCTTTGTCATATTTGTTTAGTATTTCGCAACCATCTTCAGTAACTAGTACTAAATCTTCTATTCTAACTCCAAACTCTCCTGGTAAATATATACCTGGTTCTATAGAGAATATCATTCCTGGTTGCACAGTATCTGTATTTATAGAAGATACATCTCCCTTATCATGAACTTCAAGTCCTATAGAGTGACCAGTTCTATGAGTGAAGTATTGTCCATATCCTTTTTCAGTTATGTAATCACGAGCAGCTGCATCTATATCACAGAATCTAACTCCTGGTTTTACAATAGCTTCAGCTCTCTTATTGGCTTCAAGAACTATTTCAAATATTTCTCTACCTTTTTCAGGTATTTCTTTATAGAATACAGTTCTTGTCATATCAGCACAATAATTATCTTTTATGCAACCTATATCTAATATTATTGCATCACCAGGTTTTACAAGAGCATTTCCTGGTTCTCCATGTGGATTAGCTCCATTAGGACCAAATCCTATTATAGGGTCAAATGAAAATCCATCAGCACCTAAGTCTTCATATATTTTAGATAATTTACCAACAAGTTGTTTTTCTGTAAGTTCACCAGAAACAGTAGCTTTAAGTTGTTCCATACCTTTGTCATTTAATCTTGAAGCTATTCTCATTAATTCTTTTTCTTCTTCATCTTTACACATTCTTAAAGTATCTATTATATAAGATGAGTTTACAAATTTACTTCCTCCACCTGATTCTATTAAGCTTAATAAGAATCTAGCTGGCCAGTTTTTGTCAACACCCATAGTAGCATTTTTGTCTACATGTTCAGTTACTATTTCTATTGGATTTTGAGTATCATTAAACCAAACCATTTCAACACCTAAATCTTCTGCAACTGGGAATAATTCATTTATAAATAATTTATTATTACCATTTAAATTTAAGTATAAAGCTAACAGTCTTTCACCTGGGTGGATTAGTAATCCTGTTAAATAAAATATTGAAGTAGGATCACTTACCAACATTTGAGAAATATCATCTTTTTTCATTTGTTCAAGTACAGCATTTAATCTTTGAGTCTTCATAATAATTTCCTCCTAATCAAAATTCGATACAAATCAATTTTAGCACTATTAAACAAAAATTAGTATACTTTTCTTCTAGAAATATAAAAAAATTTTAACATATATTTTTTATATTAAATTTAATTCCCTATTTTACATTAAAAGAAAAGTAAAATAAGTTTATATTGTGAAAATTTTATAAAAATAATAACTTGAATAAGTAAAAATATATATTTAAGATAGTTATATAATTATGAAAATTAATAAAAAAATTTTTATATTAAAATAATATTGAAACAATTTTAAAAATTTAGTATCATTAAAGAGAAAGTGATAGAACTTTCAAAATTTATCACTTTTAGTAAATTTTGATTTCAAAATATCTAAATTTGAGGTATAAATATTTTTATTTAAAGTATTTTATAGGTTAAATTGAAGTATTTTATAGGTTAAAGTTATTTTAACTGTTATGAAATCAATTTTTAATTAATAAAGAGAGGGGAAATTATAATAGGATGGAAAAGAAAAAAATAGGCCTATGGAGTTTGGTATTTATGAATGTATCAGCTTTATATGGTATAAGATGGATAGCTAAGTCGACAGCGTCAAGCTTCGGTTTAGGATTAGGTGCAATACCTATGTGGTTATTATTCTCATTTATATATTTCGTACCAGGAGCTTTAATTTGTGCTGAATTAGCTTCTACATATCAAAAAGGTGATGGAGGTTTATATGATTGGGTTAAGGAAGCCTTTGGAGAAAAATATGGCTTTTTAGTTTCTTGGTTAAACTGGACAGCTAAAATATTTTGGTATTCTTCATTCCTAACTTTTTTAGCAGTAAATGTTTCTTATACAATAGGAAATCCAGCACTTGCAGATAATAAGATATTTGTACTTATATTATCTTTAGTAATATTCTGGATATTATCTATTATAGCAACTAAAGGAATAAGCTTTACAAAAATATTTACTAATACAGGTGCATTAGGTTCAACAATACCAAGTGCTATACTTATAATATTTTCATTTTTAGCAGTATTAGTATTGAAAAAACATGATATGGCTTCAACATATACAATAGCTTCAATGACTCCAAAACTTAATATGGATGCATTTGTTGCTATATCAGCTATAATGTTTGGTTTAGCAGGAGCAGAAACTGCAGCTAACTTTATAACAGAGATAGATAAGCCTGAAAAGAACTTCCCTAAAGCTATATTAATATCAGCTGGAATAGTTGCTTCATTATATGTATTAGGTTCTATTGCAATAACAATGATAATACCACCAGACCAAATTACTGCTTCTAAAGGTGTGTTAGATGCGCTTGCAGCTGTTTGTGAATCTTTAGGAATAGGTTCTTGGTTAGTTCAATTGATAGCTTTTGGTATAGCTTTTTCAATATTAGGAGCAATAGTTCTTTATATAGCATCACCAATAAAAATGTTATTTGGTAGTGTTAAAAAAGGAGTATTTCCAGATAGTTTGGTAGAAGTAAATAAACACAAGATACCTTCGAAAGCAGTTATACTTCAAGCAATAATAGTTACTATAATATTATTAGTGACTACATTAATGCCTTCTGTTGATGCTATATACAATGTTCTTGTAACTATGACAGCATTAACTGCATTATTCCCATATGTATTGTTATATGCTTCTTATATTAAGCTAAGAAAAGAGAGACCAGATGAAATTAGACCATATACTATGGCAAAATCAACAGGTACTTGTATAGGTTTAGCGAAAATGGTTTTAACTGTAACTGTAGTTGGTATATTATTATCAGCAGCACCAGTTATGCCTACATTTGCTGAAAATATCATATATGAAATAGAAATGATTGGTGGAGGTCTTCTAGTTATCCTATCTGGTCTATGGTTATGGAATAGATATGAAAAGAGAACAGCTAAATAAAAATGTATTTTAAATATATATTTTGGATATTATTATATATATAGTTGACAATTTATATCATAAGGAATATTATAAAATAAAGAAATTAATAAATTAAATCCTGGGATAAGAAAGAGTAAATAAATAGACTTTTACACAGAGAATTAAGGGTGCTGAGAACTTAATAAAAAGTATTTATTGAATGGGTCTTTGAGGAGTAATGTGAAATGCAGTTTAAGACTGTAGATTATCTGATATCGTGTGTGCACGTTATAGCACATATTAAGATATATATATTCAGCTTTGAGTATATATAAATTTAGGTGGTACCACGGAAAATATATCCGTCCTATTGATTTAGGACGGATTTTTTAATATATAAAATTTAGGAGGAAAGATGAACGTAATAGGAATTATAGGTGCAATGGATGAAGAAGTAAGTATATTAGTGAATTTAATGGATATTAAAGAAATTGTAAAAAAAGCTAGCTTAGAATTTCATAAAGGAACTTTAGAAGGAAAAAATGTTGTTTTAGTAAAATGTGGTATAGGAAAAGTTAACTCTGCTCTTTGTGCACAAATATTAATAAGTGAATTTGAAGTTGATGCTATTGTCAATACAGGTGTTGCGGGGGCTTTAAATGAAAATCTTAATGTCAATGATATAGTAATTTCAACTGATGCGATACAATACGATATAGATACTACTGCATTTGGAGACCCTAAAGGTGTTATACCAAGAATGGAAACATCTGTATTTAAAGCAGATGAAAGACTCGTAGAAGCTGCTTATAAATCTTCTGTAGAAGAAACAAAAACGCATAAAGTATTAAAAGGAAGAGTAGTAACAGGAGATATATTTATAAACTCTAAAGAATTAAAAGAAGAGTTAGTAAATGATTTTGGCGGGTATTGTGGAGAGATGGAAGGTGGAGCTATAGCTCATGTATGTTACTTAAATAATGTTCCATTTGTCATAATAAGAGCAATGTCTGATAAAGCAGATGGAAGTGCTGGCGTTGCATATGAAGTATTTGTACATGAGGCCGCCAACAATTCTAAAGATATCGTATTAAGCATGTTAAAATCAATATAAATATATAAGGAGGTACAAATCATATGAGTGAAAAAAAGGTTATATTTAGTGGTGCACAACCATCAGGTAAGATGACTCTAGGAAACTATTTAGGAGCTATAAAAAACTGGACTGAACTTCAAGAAAATTATAATTGTTATTATAGTATTGTTGATTTACATGCAATAACAGTACCTCAAGACCCTAAAGTTTTGAGAGCTAATACTATAGAATTACTTGCTCAATATCTAGCTTGTGGATTAGATCCAGAAAAAAATACTATATTTATACAATCACATGTTAAAGAGCATGTTGAACTTATGTGGATATTAAATACAATGACTTATATGGGTGAATTAAGTAGAATGACTCAATTTAAAGATAAATCACAAAAGAGTGAAGCAAATCTAAATGCAGGATTATTTACGTATCCAGTTCTTATGGCTGCTGATATACTATTATATCAAGCTGATTTGGTTCCAGTTGGAGATGACCAAAAACAACATTTAGAGCTATCTCGTGATTTAGCAAATAGATTTAATAATAGATTTTCACCTACATTTGTAGTCCCAGAAGGATACTATCCAAAAGGTGGAGCAAGAGTAATGAGTTTACAAGAACCAACTAAGAAAATGAGTAAATCTGATTCAAATGACAACGCATTTATATTATTGGCAGATGATTCAGATACTATAAAGAGAAAGATTAAGAGAAGTGTTACTGATTCTTTAGGTGTTGTAAAGTATACTGATGAACAACCTGGTATTAAAAACTTACTTGATATATATTCTAATTTAAGTAAAAAGAGTGTAGAAGAAATTGTAAACATGTATGAAGGTAAAGGTTATGGAGTATTTAAAGAAGATGTAGCTGAAGTAGTATCAGAAGCTTTAAGACCAATAAGAGAAAAATACGTTGACCTTCTTAATAATAAAGATTATTTAGAAAAAATCTATACTATGGGAGCTGAAAAGGCTGAAAAGCAAGCTAGAAAAACTCTTAGAAAAGTTTATAAAAAGGTTGGGTTTATAGAGAGAAGATATTAATTATATTATATATCTTCTTTAGTAAATAAATATTTAAAGTTATTAAAAAAGTATATGATAGGAAATAGAGAGGATATTATTAAGATAATATCCTCTTTAGTTTTGTAATAAAAAAAGATGAGCTTTTGCTCATCTCAAAGGGGTTAGATTATTCTTACTTTGGGGAAAGTAGAATAAAGGTAAAAGTTAACTGACGTTAACTTTGTTCTTTTTTGCATATCACTACTGAGCATAAAAAAATCAGAAAACCAGAGCCTTCTGAACTAACCTTGAACATACATCCATTATACTTTATACTCAATATGTAATTTATGAATTAATTTTAACTCTTATAAAGAAAATTGTCAATAATATATCAAAAAAACGTTTTAAAAAAATTTATATATATAATTAAATGAGTTTGATTTTATGTTTAACTGATATGATACAATAATTAAGGCAATTATTTTTTATGTATTTAATAAGCCATAAAAATAATACCAATAACATATGTAAAAATTATTTTAAATAGGAAAAATAAGAGGAAAAAACATGAAAACATCAATTTTAATAGCGTTAATAGAAAAAACAAGCCTTATTGTAGTATTATTTCTTCTAATAACAAAGCTAAAAACATTTAAACAAATATTTCAAAAAGAAGAATATAGCTTAAATGATTTGATTTGTATATCTTTAGTTTTTAATTTTCTAGCTATATTTGGTACTTACAATGGCATAAATTATATGGGGTCAATAGTAAATACTCGAATAATATCTATAGTATCAGGAGGCGTTTTATTTGGACCAATTGTAGGTATTACAGCAGGTTTGCTATCAGGTATACATAGGTATTTTATGGATATTGGAGGTATAACATCCATGCCATGCCTTTTATCAAGTATACTAGCAGGTGTGTTATCAGGATTTTTGTATAAGAAGATACCAAAGAAGCATAGAGTGATATATGGAATACTAGTAGGTATGATTTCTGAAAGTTTTACTATATTACTTATATATTTAATATCACAGCCTCATTCTCTGGCAATTCAAATAATTAATGGAATATACTTGCCTCTAATTGTCGGACAAATTGGTATAGGATTTGTTATATCTATAGTTGAGGGAATTGAAAAAGATAAAAAGGATATAGAAGCAAGAAATAAAGCAGAAATAAAAGCACTTCAAAGGCAAATTAATCCGCATTTTTTATTTAATTCTCTAAATACAATAGCATCCTTTATAAGATTTAATCCAGATAAAGCTAGAGAACTCATAATAAATTTATCAACTTACTTGAGATACAATCTTGAATATAGTGATAACTTGATAGACATAAATAAAGAGATTGAGCAAGTTAAATCTTTTGTAGAAATAGAAAAGGCTAGATTTGGAGATTTATTAACTATAATTTATGATATAGATGATGTAAATATAAAAATTCCAAGTTTAATTATACAACCAATAGTAGAGAATGCAATTATACATGGAGTTTTGGAAAGTGGAAGAGCTGGTGTGGTAAAAATATCTATAAAAAAATTACAACATTCATTAGAAAATACTATTAGAATATCGATTGAGGATAATGGTATAGGTATAAGTGAAGAAGTTATAAATAATGTATATCAAGATAATATGCCAGAAAATAAGATTGGACTTTATAATGTTCATTTAAGACTTAAGCTAATGTATGGAAGTGGTCTTAATATGAGAAGAACTGATAAAGGAACTTTAATTATGTTTTACGTAAAGGAGTAAGAATATGAAAGCAATAATAGTTGAGGATGAGTTTCCAGCAAGAAAAGAATTGAGATATTTTATTGAAAATAAAAGCGAGATTGAGGTAGTAAGTGAATTTACTAATGGCATAGAAGTACTAGATTTTATTCAAGAAAATAAAATAGATGTAATTTTTTTGGACATAAATATACCTCATCTTGATGGAATGTTACTTGCAAAAACATTAAATCAATTTAAAGCAAGACCTAAAATAGTATTTATAACAGCATATGAAAATTATGCAGTAGATGCTTTTTCATTAGGTGTATTTGACTATGTACTTAAGCCTTATTCTGAGGATAGGATTACATCAATGTTGGATAAGTTAGAGAAAAGTGAAACAAATAGTAGTGAAATATCTAGTGATAATAATTATATATCTAGTGATAAAAAATGTATAATAAATCAAAATATAGAGGAAATAACACATAAAATTAGCCTTTGGAAAGGTGATAAATTGGTTGTAATAGATATTGATGATATATATTACTGTGAGGCTAATGAAAGACAGACATTTATATATACTGAAAAGGAAACATTTATACTAAAAGAGGGTATATCAGAAGTAGAAAACATAATAAATGATAAAACTTTTTTTAGAACACACAGGTCTTACATAGTAAATTTAACTAAAGTAAAAGAAATTATCCCATGGTTTAATAACACATACATATTGAAGTTAAAAGATAGTGATTATGAAGTAACTGTAAGTAGAAGTAGAGTAAAAGAATTTAGGCTATTAATGCACATATAAAGTCATTTCATGTATTTAAATATGCACTTAATGTGATTAACATTTATATTAGTACAAAAAAGTATTACTATTTGAACTGGAAATAGTTTTCTTAAACTTATAAAAATTTATAAAGCAATTATAAAAAAACTAAGGGGATGAATTTATGGTAAGTTTTTTAGGTTCAATGGTGGTACTTATAGTAGGTTATTTTATTTATGGTACTTTTGTAGAAAAGGTTTTTGGAATTAATGATAAAAATCAAACTCCAGCTATAGCTTGTAGAGATGGTGTAGATTATGTTCCAATGAAATGGAAAAGAATTTTCTTAATTCAATTCTTAAATATCGCAGGTTTAGGTCCTATATTTGGTGCTATACAAGGTGCATTATTTGGGCCATCAGCATTTTTATGGATAGTATTTGGGACAATTTTTGCAGGTGGTGTACATGACTTTGCTTCTGGATATTTATCTATGAAGAATAAAGGTACATCTGCATCAGAGTTAGTAGGTCTTTACTTAGGCAATAGTGCAAAAATAGCAATGAGAATATTTAGCGTTATTCTTTTGGTATTGGTTGGAGTTGTTTTTATAACAGGTCCAGCAGGATTATTAAAAACATTAACAGGAGTAAATACACAAATATGGGTTGGAGTAATAATTCTTTATTATATAATGGCTACTGTTTTGCCAATAGATAAGTTAATTGGAAAAATATATCCTTTATTTGGAGCAGCTTTATTAATTATGGCAGTAGGTGTAGCAGGAGGATTAATAATAAAGGGATATAACATACCAAATATAAATTTACAAAATATGAATCCAAATGGAACACCTCTATTCCCATATTTATTTATAACAATAGCATGTGGGGCAATATCAGGTTTTCATGCAACACAATCACCACTTATGGCAAGATGTGTTGAAAGAGAAAGTGAAGCAAGACCAGTATTTTATGGTTCAATGGTTGCAGAAGGAATAATAGCTTTAGTTTGGGCAGCAGCAGCTATGTCATACTTCCATGATATACCTCAACTTAATGTAATATTTAATGATGGTGGAGCAGCTACTGTTGTTAATACAGTATCTGTTGGATTGATGGGGCCTATTGGAGGAGCTTTGGCTATACTTGGTGTTGTAGCATGTCCTATAACTTCAGGTGATACAGCATTTAGAAGTGCTAGATTAACAATAGCTGATGCAATGAACTACAATCAAGATGCAGTTAAAAATAGATTTTTAATAGCTTTACCACTATTTGCAGTAGGTGTTGCTCTTACATTTATAGATTTTAATATAATTTGGAGATACTTCTCTTGGGCAAATCAAACACTTGCTATGATAATGTTATGGACTGGTTCTGCATATTTGGTTAAAGCAAATAAAAACCACTACATAACTACATTGCCAGCGCTTTTTATGACTGTAGTAACATTTAGTTATATAATGCAGGCAAAAGAAGGTTTTAGACTACCAGTAAATATATCTAATGGAATAGGTGTTGCTGTTGCAATAATTCTTGGTATTTTATTCTTTAAAAAAGCTAAAGATATAAAAGAACAAAATACTCATAAATTAGCAAGTTAATATAATTATTACAAAAAATAAAAATATAACATTTAAATGTGTTTTAAAAATTTGTAGGTGAATTTAAAATTTGCCTACAATTTTTTTTTGAAAAAATCAAATCTTACTTTTTATTGTATTTTTAATTTAGTTTTCCACATACTATTTTTATGATATAAATATTAAAATTAGAGGTGTTAAAATGGATACTAAAAAATACAAAGATAAATTATTGAAAGAAAGAGCAAATTTGACTAATTTAGTGGGAGATATGAAAGACAATACTTTATTTGGAGATACAAATAAACATACCAGTGAAAAGTATTCATCAGGAGAGTTATCTAGTTATGATAATCATATAGGAGATATGGGAACAGATTTATATATGCAAAATATGCAAAATAGTTTAATAAATCATGAAGAAGGTAGATTGTATCAAATAGATATGGCATTATCTAAAATAGAAAATGGGACATACGGACTTTGTGATTTATGTCATAATAAAATAGATTTAGAAAGATTGGATATACTACCTGATACAAATTTATGCAATGAGTGTGCAAAAAAAGAAGAGGATTTATTAGGACATGCAAGTGAAACTCCTGAAGTAGAGGATTCTAATTTTTATTCAACAGACCTAACAAATTTAACTGATTTAAACAAAAACGGAACATTAAGAGATTAAAAAATTGACATCACATATTGTTAGAACGAATTAAGAAAAGAGGTAATGACATGAAAAAAGTAATGTGGGGTATATGTATATGTGTATTATCAATAGTAGGCGTATATACATATAGTCATAATACACATAATCAAAATAGCGTAAAAGAAGCTTATAGTCTAAATGACAATATAAAGAACGATTATGAAGATGTAATAATCAAGCAAGGAAATGAGGACGAAAAAATTTTAGCATTGACTTTTGATGATGGGCCAGATGAAGACTTTACACCACAAGTACTTGATATACTAAAGAAAAATAATGTAAAAGCAACTTTTTTTGTGGTTGGAGAAAAAGTTGCATATAACAAGGAATTACTAAAAAGACAGTATGAGGAAGGGCATGAGATAGGTAATCATACATTTACACATATAAATGTTGAAAAAAATAGTTATAATAAAGTAGAAAAAGAAATAACAGATACACAAAATGCTGTAAAGAGTGTAATTGGAGTAGAGCCCAAAATATTTAGACCTCCATATAGAGCTATGAGCAAAAGTGTATGTGATATTATAGTTTCTAAAGGTATGAATATAATTCTTTGGTCAAACTTGGACCCTAGAGATTGGTCAAATCCTGGCGTTGATAGTATTATTAATACCATTCTTACAAAAGTACAAAATGGAAATATAATACTTTTGCATGATTATAATAATAAAAGAAACAATAAGTCACAGACTATACAGGCTTTGGAAGTAGTAATTCCCAAGTTAAAAGAAAAAGGGTATAAATTTGTAACAGTATCTGAACTTATACAACATTTAGATAAAAATCAACAAGTACAAAAATAAAAGATATTTGTTTAAAGACTAATGATGCTTGTAAATCTAAAATACAAGCATCATTAATCTTTAAGCTATAAAATACACAAAAAGTATTGAATAATAGAGTATTTTGAAATTTTTTATACATAATAATGTAATTTTAAATTTGTAGCAATTTATAATATAGAAGGGTTAATATTATTTTTGATTAGTTTTACTAAAAAATTCAATTTTAACAGAGTTGCTCTTTATAGTATTTTTTTTGTATAATGGTAATAGTGAATTTCAATCAAAATTGATTTTTAAATAATTTATAGGGGGAAAAATCATTGTTATATGTGTTAATAATAATTCTGCTTATAGGATTAGACCAATTGTCTAAACTATGGGTGTTAAATAATTTGGTGAATGTATCTACAATACCAATAATAAAGAATGTATTTCATCTAACTTATGTTGAAAATAGAGGTGCAGCATTTGGACTATTACAAAATAATCAATGGATATTTATAATAGTTGCACTAATTGCAACAGTATTTGGGTTATATTATCTCAATACAAGAAAAGTACATACATCTGGAAAGTTGGGAATCATATTAATAATATCTGGTGCATTAGGAAATCTAATTGATAGAGTTAGATTAGGGTTTGTAGTAGATTATTTTGACTTTAGGATTATATGGGAGTATGTATTTAATGTAGCTGATGTATTTGTAGTTGTAGGAACTGTATTTTTATGTATATATGTTTTATTTTTTGAAAGTAAAAGTAGGTGATTTGATGGAGAATGTAAGAGAGTTTTTAGTGCTTGAAGAGGAAGAAGAGGTTAGACTTGATGTTTATCTAGCAGAACAATTAGGAGATATGTCAAGAAGCTACATACAAAAAATTATAAAAGATGGTAAAGTAAAAGTTAATAATAAAGTAGAAAAAGCAAAATATTTAGTTAAAGAAGAAGATAAGATTATTATAGAAATACCAGAACCTAAAGTTCTAGAGGTTGTAGCTCAAAATATACCAATAGATATTGTATTTGAAGATGATGATATTTTAATAATTAACAAGTCTCAGGATATGGTTGTTCACCCTGCTCCTGGAAATTATGAAAATACATTGGTAAATGGAATTTTGTATCATTGTAAAGATAAGTTATCATCAATAAATGGTGTTATTAGACCTGGTATAGTTCATAGAATAGACAAAGATACTTCTGGTCTTCTTATGGTAGCTAAAAATAATTATGCACATAATTTTTTAGCAGAACAATTAAAAGAGCATTCTATAACTAGGGAGTATGAATTTATATGTTATGGTGTAGTTAAAGAAGATAAAATAACTGTAGACAAACCAATAGGAAGAAATCCTAAGGATAGATTAAAAATGGCTGTAGTAAAAGATGGAAGAAATGCAGTAACTCATTTTGAAGTGGTAGACAGATTTGATAAATTTACTCATATGAGAGCTAGACTTGAAACTGGTAGAACTCATCAAATAAGAGTTCATGCCTCATCTATAAATCATCCGCTTTTAGGTGATAGTGTATATGGACCTAAAGAAAATAAGTTTAAACTAAAGGGACAAACTTTACATGCTAAGAAATTGGGATTTATACATCCTACCACTAAGGAATATATTGAATTTGATTCAGAATTACCAGAATACTTTAAGGAAGTTCTTAGAAAAATTAAATAAAAGTTTGTATGATATTATAAATCATCTAATTAGATTTATACAAGTGATAAAATTAGTGAAGTTTAGCTAAAATATTTTATATTAAAGTATTTTGATTAAAAAAGCTTGAAAAATTTGAAATATAAATATATAATTTGAGTTAATGGAGTATAAAAATTATCTTTAAACGATACAGAGATATCGTAAGACAATTGCTGAATTAGACTATATATTTTTTTATATAAAAGCTTCTTGTCTTGTGATGAGAAGTTTTTTGTTGTTTAAATTGAAAATTTTAATAAAGTGGTTCTATAAAAATTTAAGAGAGAGGAGTAGATTTGTCAAAATAAAAGAGAATATATTTTTTTGACAATAGTTATGATATGGTAGAAAAAGCTCAATTAATGGATGAAAAGGCTATAGCAAGAGCAATTACTAGGATAAGTCATGAGATAATTGAAAGAAATAAAGGTGTAGAAAACCTAGTCTTAGTTGGAATAAAGACTAGAGGTGTACCAATCGCAAATAGAATATCTAAAAAAATAGAACAAATAGAAGGAACAAAAGTAGATACTGGTGATATTGATATAACACTTTATAGAGATGACTTAGAAAAAATTAATGTTGAACCAGTAGTCAAAGGAACATATCTAGATTTTAATGTAGATGATAAAACAGTAGTTTTAGTTGATGATGTGTTATATACAGGAAGAACTGTAAGAGCAGCACTTGATGCTATTATTGATATAGGAAGACCTAAATCAATACAATTAGCAGTATTAGTGGACAGAGGACATAGAGAATTGCCTATAAGAGCAGATTATGTAGGAAAAAATGTCCCTACTTCAAGACATGAAATTATATCTGTTAGTTTATTAGAAATTGATGGAGAAGATTCAGTTACAATCAAAGAATAGTGGTTTTTTAATATTATATAAAAGCTCAGCATTGTATAGTCATGGAGGAGGATAAAGCTTACATATATTGCACAAAATAAATAATACAAGTTTATTAATGTGTATATTAATGTAGTCTCTATTCTCCTTTATTTTGGTTTTCAATGTCGTAAAATGTAAAAAAATGATAGTTTGTACAGTAAGTATATAGAGATTAAAAAATAGAATCTAGGGAATTATAATTAATTAAAAGATATTAATTGAACAAAGGATTTATTCATATATAATAATTTTTGGAGGTTTTTATGAAAAAAACGATAATGTCTTTACAACATTTATTGGCCATGTTTGGAGCGACAGTATTAGTTCCCATTTTAACAGGCTTTAATCCATCAGTTGCAATTTTTTGCGCTGGTGTTGGTACATTGATATTTCATTTTTGTACAGAAGGAAAAGTACCTGCATTTTTAGGTTCAAGTTTTGCTTTTATTCCTGTTATACTAGCAGCTAAAGAAGCTTATGGAGGAGATTTGGCATATGCTCAGGGTGGTATAATAGTAGCAGGATTAATTTATATTATAATGTCAATTATAGTAAAATTAGTTGGGGTGGATAAAATTAAGTTATATTTTCCAGCACAAGTTACAGGAGCTATGATAGCAGTTATAGGTTTGAATTTATTACCAACAGCTTTTAATATGGCTTCAGCTAATTTTATAATAGCTTTTTTGACTTTAGCAATAGCAATTTTGACTAATAAGTTTGGTAGAGGATTTATAAAACAATTAGGTATATTAATAGCTGTTTTTTCTGGATATATAATATGTTTGGTATTAGGATTAGTAGATATAACTACAATTACAGAAGCAAGTTTACTTGCTATACCTGACTTTACAATTCCTAAATTTAGCTTAGGAGCAATTGTGATTATATCTCCAGTTGTTTTAGCTGTATTTATGGAGCATATAGGAGATATGACTACTAATGGTGCTGTTGTAGGAAAAAACTTTATAGAGAATCCAGGATTAAACAGAACATTACTTGGTGATGGATTTGCAACTATAGTAGCAGGATGCTTAGGTGGACCAGCTAACACTACTTATGGGGAAAACACAGCAGTACTGGCGATAACTAAAAACTATGACCCTTCAATACTTAGACGTACAGCAGTATTTGCTATATTGCTTGCATGTGTAGGAAAGTTTGGAGGATTTCTTCAAAGTATACCAGGTTCAGTTATGGGTGGAATCAGTATAATGTTATTTTCAATGATAACTTATGTTGGATTAAAAACTATAAAAGATAGTTCTTGTGTAGAAAGTAAAGTAAATATATTGATAATAGCAGTTATATTATTGATAGGTCTTGGAACAACTTACTTATCTAATAAAGGGATTTCTATAGGAATTCCTATAACAAGTACTGTAAAGATAACTGGTCTTAGTTTGGCTGCGATTGTAGGTATTGTACTAAATAGAATATTGAATAATCAAGATTTTAAAGTTGAAAAATAATAATTAATTAAGTATATATTATTTTAAATAATCAATTTTTTATAGACATTGGCAATCAATGTTGATATAATGATTAAAAATAAATAAAAGAAAGGGTAAGGTAACTGGGAAGATGAGAATATAATCTATTTTTTATAATTTAAAGTATTGTAAATTTTGAAAAGCCTATATTGGTGGCTTTATTTATAATGCTTAAATTAAGGAGAGTAGATTATAGTCTATACGTTTAGTTATTGTGCCTATTTATGTAAATCTCTCCTTATATTTAAGTATACCAGGGAGGGATTTTTTTATGATGTTAATAAAAGTAGAAAATTTAAAAAAATATTATGCTGATAAATTAATTTTGGATATAGATAAACTTGAAATATTAGAGAATGAGAGAATAGGTTTAGTGGGTTCAAATGGTCAGGGAAAAACAACTTTATTAAAAGCAATATTGGGTGAAATAGAAATTGATGAAGGTTGTATTTATCTTACAGATAGCTATTCATATATAAGTCAGAGTGAAAATAATATTGAAAAATGTAATGATAGTAAAGAAAAAAGTCTATTAAATGCGCCAGATAAATTTGAAGATTATTTATCTGGAGGAGAAAAAGTTAAGCTAAAGATAGCAGATGCACTGAATAATAAGAAAAATATAATAATAGCAGATGAACCAACTTCAAATTTAGATAAAAAGAGTATAGATATTTTGGAAAATATGTTTAAGAGACATAAAGGAGCATTATTATTAATATCTCATGACAGACGTTTTTTAGATGAATTATGTACAACTATATTGGAATTGGAAGGTGGCAAATTAAAAGTTTATAAAGGTAATTACACTGATTATTTAGAACAAAAGGATGCGGATACAAAAAGATCTGACTTTGAATATCATGAATATATAAATGAGAAAAAAAGATTGGAGAAAGCTCTTTTAGGCAAAAAAGCTTTAAGTGATGGTATAAGGAAGACTCCAAAACGAATGGGGAATTCAGAAGCTAGACTCCATAAAATGGGTGGTCAAACAAATAAGAAAAAAATAGATTCAAGTGTAAAAGCATTAAAAAGTAGAATTGAGAAATTGGAAGTAAAGGATAAGCCTAAAGTTTGTACAGATATGAATATTAAAATACAGGATGGTATGGAAATAATCAGCAAAAACTTAGTGGAATTAAAGGATTTAAGTTTAAATGTAGAAAATAAACTTTTATTGGATAATATCTCTTTCAAGGTAAAAAGAGGTAAGAAAATAGCTTTATTAGGTGATAATGGATGTGGAAAAAGTACTCTGATAAAAGAAATACTTAGTAATAAAAATGATTGTATAAGGATAAATAACAAAGTAAAGATAGGTTATTTTGACCAAAATCAAGATTTATTAGATGAGGAAAAGAGTATTTTGTACAATATCAAAGCAAATAGTTCATTTGCTGAGTCTTTTATAAGAATAAATTTAAATTTATTTGGATTTAAAGGTGATACTGTTTATAAAAAAGTTAAAGTTCTTAGTGGGGGTGAAAAAGTAAAGATAGCTCTATGCAAAATAATACTAGAAGATAATAATTTTTTAGTTCTTGATGAGCCAACTAATTACTTGGATATAAAATCTATGGAAGCATTGGAAAAAGCATTGATAAATACTGATAAAACTATGCTTATAGTATCTCATGATAGAGTATTTATATCTCATATTTGTGACTATTTTTTAGAAATAAAAGATAAGAATATAAAGGAGTTTGATTGTAACTATAGTGATTATATCATTAGTAGAAATAAAAAAACTTCTAGTAGAGAAAGTAAAGTAAAACAAGAAAATCTTTTAGTATTAGAAAATAGACTTACAAACATTATATCTATGCTGTCAATAGAAAAAGATAATGCAAAAAAAGAGTGTTATGAATTAGAATATAATGAGCTATTAGAAAAAATTAGACGTATAAAAAATAATGCTCAAAATTAAACTAATCGTTGTTTTTTTATAAAAATAGAAATTAATCAATTTAAATATAAGTATTGATTATTAAAAAACTAAAAATAAACAAATTTAAAAGTGGCATTCTTATACAATAAGAATGCCACTACTTTTAGTTAATATGATAAATATATTATTATTTACCAGTCAGAAATTTTTATATCTATGAGATATATTTTATTCGGATTTAATTTTAAGCTTAGCTACCATTTCTTCTTCAGGAGTAACATAAATAGTACTATTAGTTTCATAGATAACCATGCCAGGTTTAGAACCACTAGGTTTCTTTACATTTTTTTTCTTTGTGTAGTCCACAGGTACTTGAGAAGAAATCTTTGATTTGCTAAAAAATGCAGCTAACATAGCTCCTTCAAATATAGTATTATCAGTAATTTCTTTACCAGCACATTTTATTATTACGTGAGAACCTGGAATATTTTTTGTATGCATCCATAAGTCATCATTATCAGCAAGCCTTAATGTAAGATAATCATTTTGTTTGTTGTTTTTTCCAACCAAGATTTTAAATCCATCAGAAGAAATAAATTCATGAGGTTTTGTAGAAGGAATAGTGTCTTTTTTACTACTTTTCTTTTGGGCTTTGATATATCCAACTTTACCAAGTTCTTCTTTTATATCTTGTAATTCAGCCAAATTTTCACAGTTTTCAATACTCAAAATTATGTTTTCTAAGTAATCTATTTCTTCTTTGTTTAATGAAATTTGGTGAGATATTTCAACTTTGGCATGTTTCATTTTAGTATACTTTTTAAAATATTTTTGAGCGTTTTCAGATGGAGTCAAATTTTTATTTAATTCTATTGTTACATTTTTACACTCTTCATCATAGAAGTTGGCAACATCAACACTTTCCATCCCTTTTTCTACCATATATATATAAGATGTAATTAGTTCACCCTTTACTTTATAAATATCTGCATTTTCAGACTCTAATAATTCTTCTTCTTGTTTTCTAAGTTTGTTATAAAGTCTATCCAGTTTAACAGATATGCTTTTCTTTAAGTCAGATGAACGTTGATTGATTCTATCTTTAATATCTTTAGTTCTGTAGAAATCCTCTAGTATATTAGAGATGCTTTCTTTATTGATATATGATAAATCATTAAACAATGTAAGATTGACACAACTGAAATCAACGACTTTATCTAATTTTTTATCTATAACAATACAAGGTGAAAACTTATTAGAATTTATATCATTAAATAAACTACAAAATTCTTTGTATAAAGAATCAAACTGTTGAGTAGATATATCTTTGCTAATAGCGTTTTGATTTACATCTGCTCTATAACAAATTTCTTTGGCGATAGTAGGGCTTATACCTAAAAATTTAGAATATATAGACTTAAAAATAGGTCCATCAAATTCATTTAGATTGTTAATAAACGAATCTTTAGATATATTATCAAGAGGGTTAAGTTTATCTTGCTTTGGTGGCAATGAGTAACTATGTCCAGGTAAAACCTGACGAACTCTACTTATACTAAAAGGCACTCTTTTTATAGAATCTATAATTTTATCATCTTCATTATGAGTTACTATTATATTACTATGTCTTCCCATAATTTCAATTATAATATTTTTGATTGTCTTTTCTTTTAATTCATCTAAAGATTCAACACTGATTTTTATTATTCTTTCAAAACCAATTTGAGAAATTTCTATAATATTTCCACCTTGTATATATTTTCGAAGCAACATACAAAACATAGGCGCCTTTAGCGGATTTTCTTTTTTATAATTGCTTGTTAAATAAACCCTAGGATTTGAAGCACTTGCACTTAAAACCAATCTAAAATTTTCTTTGTTGTTTCTTATATTAAAAATTACTTCATCATCTTCAGGTTGATGAATCTTATCTATTTTTCCACCTGTAAGCTTTGATGATAATTCATCTACTATTGAATGTATAACTAATCCATCTAATGCCATGTATAGCACCCCTTTCTTTGACCAAAATAAGTCAGTAAATTAATTATACACATAATATATGCTCTATGACTAGGGGGAATTTAAACAACATGGATTAATGTGTAAATTTTATAATTATTTATACTTACAGGATATACTCACAAGAGAATAGGAAGTATATTTTTAAATTAATAATTTAAATTTGCTTAAATATAAAACAAATGTAGTATAATTAGTGTGTAAAGAATAACTTATAAAAGTATATAAACTTTACAAAGCTAAATAAATATTAAAGCTGTATAGTATATGAATATGAAAGAAGGTTGAAAAAATGAAATTTATTGATTTAAGAAGTGATACTGTTACTATGCCTACTGATGAAATGAGAGAAGCCATGGCAAAGGCTCCTGTTGGAGATTCAATCTTTAGAGATGACCCTACTGTAAATAAACTTGAAGAATTAGCAGCAGCTAAAGTTGGAAAAGAAGATGCTATTTTCCTTCCAAGTGGAACTTTTGGAAATCAGTTAGCTTTGTTTACTCACTGCCTAAGAGGTCAAGAAATCATTATTGGTAAAGGGTATCATATTGTGACTCATGAAGTTGGAGCACCTGCTGTAATAGCTGGAGTTCAACTTAGAACTATAGATGAAGATGAAAGTGGAGCTCTTAATCCTGAGCTTGTTGAGAAGGCAATTAGGAGAGATGATATACATGAACCACAAACAGGTCTTATATGTGTAGAAAATGCATATTCAGGTGGAACTGTTGTAAGCCTTGACAATTTAAAAGAAATTAAAAAAATAGCTGAAAAACACAATTTACCAGTGCATTTAGATGGAGCGAGATTATTCAATGCAGCATTAACTTTAGGTGTAGAAGCTAAAGAAATTGCACAATGTTGTGACAGTGTTATGTTCTGTGTATCAAAAGGTTTAGCTGCACCAATGGGTTCTATTCTTGCTGGAAGTAAAGAATTTATAGCAAAAGCTAGAAGAAAGCAAAAAGTTATGGGTGGAGGCATGAGACAAGTTGGTATAGTTGCAGCAGCTGGTATAATTGCCATTGAAAAAATGACACTGAGATTAAATGAGGACCATGATAATGCAAAATATTTAGCTTGTGAGTTGGATAAAATTGAAGGAATTGAAGTAAATAACACTAGTCCAGACCTGAGTATGGTATTCTTTAAAATGAGTGAAGATGTAATAAGAGAAGATGTTTTAATAAAAGAGTTTTTTGAAAGAAATATAAAAATCAATAAAATGGAAAATGGGGAGTATAGATTTGTAACTCATGTAGATATTACTAGAGAAGATTTAGATTATGTTTTAAAAACACTTAAAGAATTAATAGGTGTATGCTAATTAGGTATGTTCAAAAAACTAAATAGAAGATGCTAAATATTTTATTTAAAAAATTCATATACAGTTTAAATAAACTATACATAAAATTCATATAGAAATATTATTATATAAATATAGAAAGAACTAGCTTAAAAACATAATATAATTACCCTAATTGTAATGGCAACTCTCCCTCACATCCTCAAATTATAGTTGTCATTACAAAACTTTTCCCATAAATTATAAGTTTATGGGAATTTTTTTATGTTATAATAGTTTAAGTGTTAATTTACAAAGGAGCGATACTTATGAAATTTTGGAAACTACATGGAATAGGCAATGATTTTATTGCAATAGATGGAAGATTTGACCAAATAGATTCATCAAATTATACTGTTTTAGCAAAAAAAGTATGCCATAGAAGATTTTCTGTAGGTGCGGATGGGTTACTAGTTGTAAAAAATTCAGAAATTGCAGATGTAGAAATGGTGTATTATAATTCTGATGGTTCAAGAGCAGCTATGTGTGGAAATGGACTTAGATGTTTTTGTAAGTTTGTTTATGATAATGGCATAGTTAAAAAAGAAAACTTTACAGTAGATACACTAGATGGTGTAAAAAATATAAAAATAAACACTATAAATGGAGAAATAAATACTATAAAAGTTAATATGGGAAAAGGAAGTTTTTTAGCTAAAGATGTTCCTGTGTTAACTGACGAAGAACGTTTTGTACAAGAAAATATAAAAGTTTTAGATAAAGAGTTTAAGATTACATCTATGTTGATGGGGGTTCCTCACACTGTGGTTATAGTGGATGAATTAAATGTAGATGAAGTTTGTAAATATGGAAAAGAGATTGAAAATAATAAAATATTTCCGAAAAAAACGAATGTAAATTTTGTAAAAGTAGAAGATAAGTATAATATACATGTCTATACTTGGGAAAGAGGTTGTGGATATACTTTAGGATGTGGAACAGGTATGACTGCATCAGCAATAGTATGTAATTTACTTGATATGGTAGAAAATAGTGTAAATGTGACTTCTCAAGGTGGAACAGTACGAATAGATATAGGAGAGTTTTCTTATATGACAGGTCCAGCAGTAAAAATATGTGAAGGTGTTTTGGAGGTTTAGGTAATGGCTATAAGTATGACTGGTTTTGGAAGAGGAGAATACAAAGACGACAACTATTATTTTTTAGTAGAATGTAAAACAATAAATCATAAATATTCAGATATAAATATACGTCTTCCAAGAAAAATTTCATTTTTAGAGGATAAAGTTAGAAATTTAGTAAAAAACTATGTAAAAAGAGGAAGAGTTGATTTATACATAAAATTTGACTTATTAGGCAAAGAAGATGTAAACTTAAATTTTGATGAAGGATTAGCATCTCAATATATAGATATCTTAAAGGAAATAAAAGACAAATTTGATATTATAGATGATATTAGTGTTATGAATGTTGCAAGATTTCCTGATATTATAAAAATAGAAGAAAAAGATGAAGATGAAGATTTATTATGGTCGATGTTAAATCAAGCTGTAGAAGATGCAATGATAAAACTAAGAGAAATGAGAAGTGAAGAAGGTAAAAAACTAGCTGAAGATATTACCATGAGATGTGACTTATTAAAAAATCATATAGAAGAAATTGAAAAATATTCAAGTAGTGTTGTAGAAGACTATAGAGAAAAACTAAATTCAAGAATAAGTGAAATGCTAGAAGACCCAAGTATAATAGATGAAAATAGGTTAGCACAAGAAGTTGCAATATATGCAGATAAAAGTAGTATAACAGAAGAGATAGTTAGGTTTAAAAGTCATATTGGTCAGCTTAAAAAAACTATATTTAAAGACGATTCTATAGGTAGAAAAATTGATTTCTTAATACAGGAGATGAACAGAGAAACTAATACAATAGGTTCAAAATCATCTGATATAAATATAACTAATTTAGTAGTAGAAGTGAAAAGTGAGTTAGAAAAAATAAGAGAACAAATACAAAACATAGAGTAAGAATACAATATTAGAAGGGGAATATTTAAATGTTTACAAAAAAAGGATTATTGCTAGTTGTATCAGGTCCATCAGGTGCAGGAAAAGGTACTATTTGCAAAGAATTACTTAGAGAGAATGATACAATAAAACTTTCTGTATCAGCTACTACAAGAAAACCAAGAGCAGGAGAAGTTGATGGAGTAAATTATTTCTTCATAAGTAAAGAAAAGTTTGAAGATATGATAGGAAAAGGTGAGTTTTTGGAGTATGCTCAAATTTATGATAATTTTTATGGAACTCCAAAAGCAGCAATAATGGAATGTTTAGAAAAAGGACAGGATGTGCTACTAGAAATTGAAATGCAAGGAGCAAAACAAATAAAAGAGGTTTGTCCAGAAGGAGTATTTATATTTGTATTACCTCCATCACTTGAAGAGTTAAAAAATAGAATTGTTGGAAGAGGTACAGAGACAGAAGAAGAAATAGAAAAGAGATTTAGTTGTGCATATGAAGAAATAAAAATGATTAAGGATTATGATTATTTTATATTTAATGAAGATGTGAAAACATCTGCTAAAGAAATAGAAGGTATAATATCATCTGAAAAGAATAAAGTTAGCAGATATAAAAATATTATAATAGAGAAATTTAAGGAGGAATTATAATTATGTTAAAACCATCTATCAATGAGGTACTAGAAAAAATAGACAACAGATATTACTTAGTAGGGACTGTTTCAAAGAGAGCAAGAAAGTTAATTGATGGAGACGAACCATATGTTCCAAACAAAGCTAAGGAAAAACCTGTATGTGTAGCTACTAAGGAAGTTGCAAGTGGAAAAATAACATATAGATTATTGACAGAAGAAGAAATAGAGATAGAAGAAGCTAGACACTACGCTGAGCAACATCAACAAATTTCAGAAGAGGAGTAAGGTCATGCTAAAAAATAAGACTGTTGTAATTGGCATAAGCGGCGGAATAGCTGCATACAAGGCTTGTGATGTTGTAAGTAAATTAAAAAAATTAAATGCAAATATCCATGTTATAATGACAAAATCAGCAACAGAATTTGTTAGACCACTTACACTTCAATCACTAAGTCAAAATTATGTAGTAGAAGATATGTTTGAAGAACCAAAATCTTGGGAAGTTGAACATATATCATTAGCAAAAAAGGCAGATTTGTTTCTAATAGTACCAGCAAGTGCAAATGTTATAGGAAAAATTGCAAATGGTATAGCTGATGATATGCTAACAACTACTGTTATGGCAACAAAAGCACAAGTTTTAATAGCACCAGCTATGAATACTAATATGTATGAAAATCCAATTGTCCAAAAAAATATAAAAACTTTAGAGGAATTTGGATATAAATTTATAGAACCAGAAAGTGGAAGACTTGCATGTGGAGATATTGGAGCAGGAAAACTAGCTAAACCAGATTTAATAGTAGAGGCAGTTTTAGCCAATCTTACGAAAGAGCAAGATTTGAAAGGTCAAAGTATAATAGTTACAGCTGGACCAACTGTAGAAAGTATAGACCCAGTAAGATATTTAACTAATAGGTCTTCTGGTAAAATGGGATATTCTGTAGCTAAAGAGGCTATATCTAGAGGTGCTGATGTAACATTAATATCAGGTCCTACAAATCTCTCTATTCCACAAAACCTTAAAAAATTTGTACAAATAGAATCAGCACAAGATTTGTATGAGGCAGTAGTATCAAATTTAAAAGAAAATAAAATAGTAATTCAAAGTGCAGCAGTTGCAGATTATAAGCCAAAAACTTATTCTGACAAAAAAATTAAAAAGAATAATGATGATTTATCAATAGAATTAAGTAGGAATTATGACATTGCTTATGAAATAGGAAAAATAAAGGAAGATAGGATATTAGTTGGATTTGCTGCTGAAACTAATGACTTAATAGAACATGCCAAAGGAAAAATTGAAAAGAAAAATTTAGATTTTATTGTGGCAAATGATTTAACTAAAGAGGGAGCTGGCTTTAGAACTGATACTAATATTGTAAAAATAATAGATACAGAAGGAAATATTACTGAGTACCCTAAAATGAAAAAGGAAGAAGTAGCTAATGTTATATTAAATAAGATTAAAGTGTTACTTGAGAAATAAGAACTTTTTTAAATATGATATTTGTGTATTTTATCACAGCTAAAGTGGCTGAAAGCTGCAATTTACTTTTAGCGAGTAAAAACTCGCAAATGTCAGTTAAATTGTGGTTTTCAGCATTTATTTTGCTGTAAAGTATAAAATATGATTAATAGTTAATTATTAAGATATATCTAATATTAGTAATAACTTGAAACTTTTTAGATATGCTGAGATTTTTTTGATATGTTATGAAATGTGTTAAAATATGAGCAGTAGATTAATTTTAAGTAGGAGTTTTACAATGAAAAAATATGCAAAGGTAATAGTTAGAAGCAATACTATATACACAGACAATTTATTTACATATCAAATTCCTGTATTTTTAGAGGAAGTTATAAGTGTTGGGCATAGAATATTAGTGCCATTTGGAAGAGGTAATAAACCAACAGAAGCCTTTGTATTTCAACTTACAAATAATTTAGATGAAAAAATAAAGACTAAAGAAATCATAGATATATTAGATGAAAATCCAATATTTAGAGAAGAAGATTTAGAGTTGGTTTACTGGATGAAAAATAGATATTTGTGTACTTATATAGAGTGTATAAATTTGATATATCCAAAAGGATATAAACTAAATAATTACAAAGTAGTTTTACTAGGTGAAAAGCTAAATGGATTAAGTGAGACTGAATTATATGAAAAGATATCAAAGCTGAGTGATAAAAATAGAGAGATATTAGAAAAAGTAGTTGGTAGTAAAGGAAAAATTAAGGTTGATAAGTTAAAATATATAGCGAATCTAAATAATTATCTATATACAATGAATAAAAATGGAATTATAAAATTATGTTGGGAATACAAAAATCATAAAAATGAGAAGAAAGTATGCTATGTATCTTTGAGTTTAGAAAATGATAAAATTGATGATTATATAGAACAAAATAAAATAAGCATAGGAAGCAAGCAAAAAGAGATATTAAATTTTCTTAAAAATAATGAAAATGTAGAGATAAATGATTTATTGGATTTATTAAATGCTTCAAAGCAGAGTATAAACTCTTTGAGTAAGAAAGAGTTAATAACTTTAGAATTTAAAGATTATTATAGAGAGCCAAAAAGTATTTACAAATCTATATCAAAAAGTATAAAATTAAACAATGAGCAACAACAAGCGGTTGATGAGATAAATTCAAGTATGTTTATAGATGATAAAAAGCCATATTTAATTCATGGTATAACTGGAAGTGGAAAGACTGAAGTTTATATGGAAATAATAGAATTTGCATTAAGCCAAGGTTTAGATAGTATATTTTTGGTTCCTGAGATAGCATTAACTCCCCAAACGATAGATAGATTAAAGAGTAGGTTTGGCGATTTAGTTGGAGTGTTTCACAGTAAACTATCTGAAGGAGAAAAACACGACGTTTATAAAGCTGTTAAAGCTGGCAAGATAAGAGTTTTAATTGGTGCTAGGTCAGCACTATTTGCTCCTTTTAATTCTTTAGGATTGATAATAATTGATGAATTTCATGAGTCATCATATAAGTCTGAAAAAAATCCTAAGTTTAACTCTATAGAAGTAGCTAGATTTATGGCATTAAAAAATAATCTAACTCTTATTTTAGGTTCAGCGACACCTTCAATTGAAGAGTATTATAGAGCAAAAACTGGTGAATATAAACTTATAAATATAAAAAATAGAGCAAACAATAAACCACTTCCAAATATTGAAGTTGTAGATATGAAAGATGAATTAGATATAGGTAATAGAAGTATATTTAGTTTAAAACTTCAAAGAGAAATTAGTTGTGCGATTGAAGAAAATAGTCAGGTAATACTATTTTTAAATAGAAGAGGTTATGCAAATTTTGTATCATGTAGAAAGTGTGGCTATGTGTTTCAATGTGAAAATTGCGATATATCTTTGACATATCATAAAAAAAGTAATATTGGAAGATGCCATTATTGTGGATATGAAAGAGAAATTCCAAAAGAATGCCCAGAATGTGGAAGTAATTATGTTAAGCCATTTGGAGTAGGAACTCAAAAAATTGAGGAAGAGTTAAAATGTATTTTTCCAAATATAAAAACTTTGAGAATGGATAAAGATACAACATCAAAAAAGGGTTCATTAGAGGAAATACTAAATAAGTTCAAAGATAAAGAAGCAGATGTATTGATAGGAACGCAGATGTTAAGTAAAGGATTGGATTTTGATAATGTAACTTTAGTAGGTATTTTGTCAGCAGACATGATACTAAATTTTCCTGATTTTAAAAGTTTTGAAACAACCTTTCAGTTGATAACTCAAGTTTCTGGAAGGGCAGGAAGAGCAGACAAAGAAGGTAAAGTAGTACTTCAAACATATGATACTGAGCATTATGCTATTAAGCATGCCATAGAGTATAATTATGAAGGTTTTTATGAAGATGAGATAAAGATAAGAAAGGCATTTGGATATTCTCCTTTTAATAACATGTTAAGTGTAGTTGTTAGTGGTGAAGATGAAAGATTAGTTATAAAAAATATAAAAAATATGCATGCATCTTTGATTTATTTATTAGAAAAAAGGGGTATAAACGACTTAGGGTTTATATTAGGACCCAATCCATGCTCAATATCAAAAATAAATCAAAATTATAGATGGCAAATACTCTTTAAAGATGAAAATATTGAAATTAATCTCTTAAAGGGTATAATAAAATATATATGTATAACAAAACGAGATTTGATATTTAATAAGAATATTAATGTATCTATAGATATTAATCCAAATAGTGTATTATAAATTTAGGAGGAAGTGTAATGGCTTTAAGACAAATAGTTCAAATAGGAGAACCAGTACTAAGAAAGAAATCAAAAAAAGTTGAAAAAATTGATGCAAAAATAATACAATTGTTAGACGATATGGCAGAAACTATGTATGATGCAGATGGTGTTGGACTAGCTGCACCTCAAGTTGGAATTTTAAAAAGAGTTGTAGTAATTGATATTGGAGAAGAACTTATAGAACTTATAAACCCAGAAATAATAGAAACATCTGGAGAACAAATAGATGATGAAGGTTGTTTAAGTGTTGTTGGAGAATCTGGAGAGGTTAAAAGACCAAACTATGTAAAAGTTAGAGCTTTAAATAGAAATGGAGAAACAATAGAGCTAGAAGGGGAAGAACTTTTAGCTAGAGCGTTTTGTCATGAAATAGACCATCTAGAGGGAATACTGTTTGTTGATAAAATAGAAAAATAGTAGGGGTTGATTTGATGAAAATAGTATTTATGGGAACTCCTGATATAGCAGTTCCTTGTTTACAAAAAATAATAGATGAAAAGTATGAAATACTAGGAGTTGTAACTCAGCCAGATAAACCAAAAGGAAGAGGTAAAAAACTTGGCATGAGTCCAGTAAAAGAACTTGCAATTGAAAATAATATACCTGTATATCAACCAATTAAAGCTAGAGACAAAGATTTTATAGATACAATGAAATCTTTAAAGCCAGATGTAATGGTAGTTGTAGCTTTTGGGCAAATACTTCCAAAAGAAATATTAGAAATTCCTAAGTTTGGATGTATAAATGTCCATGTTTCTTTACTTCCAAAATATAGAGGTGCGGCGCCTATAAATTGGGTAATAATCAATGGCGAAGAAAAAACTGGTGTTACAACTATGTATATGGATGAAGGGTTAGACACTGGAGATATGATATTAAAGACAGAAGTAAATCTTGATGAAAATATAACAGCAGGAGAACTTCATGATAAAATGATGAATATAGGAGCAGAAACTTTAAAAGAAACATTAAAGTTGATAGAAGCAGGAACTGCTCCAAGAGAAGTACAAAATCATGAGGAATTTTCTTATGCACCAATAATGAATAAATCACTAGGTAATATAGACTTTTCAAAAAATGCTAAGGAAATACACAATCTAGTTAGAGGTGTAAATCCATGGCCAAGTGCTTATACTACTTATAATGGTGTAACGATGAAAATCTGGAAAACTAAAGTATTAGAGGAAGAAAGTAACAAAGAAGCAGGTACAATAATTGAGGTAAATAAAGATGGCATAAAAGTAAGTACTAAAGATAAGGTACTTTTAATTGAAGAAATTCAGATGCCAAATAAAAAGAGAATGCTAGTTGGAGAATATATAAAAGGAAATACTATAGAAATTGGTGTAGTATTGAGTTAGGTGAAAAGTATGACAGATATAAAAAAGTATTTAACAAGTGTTGGTATCTTAGTCTTAATATTAGGGATTTTAATGGGGGTTGCAAACTTTTTTATAATTAGTTTGACTCAAATATTTTCCTTAGGAATAAATGCTGTAGTAATATCACTAATACTTATAATACTATGCTCAACAATAGTTACGTATAGAGTAATTAAAGGAAAAAATGTTAACTCAAATATAATGAAAATAAATTTTAAAATTGTTAGTGTATTATTTCCCATTATATCTTTTATTGCATCATCATTTGGTATGTCAAAAAGTGAAATTAGAAGAATATATATAAAATTAAATAATGAATATATATACAGTAATAAATATAATTTTAATCCAGAGGATATAATAATTTTAATACCTCATTGTATTCAAGAGAATAGTTGCAAACTAAAAGTTACTAATGATATAGATAATTGTAAAAAATGTGGAAAATGCAATATAGGAGAATTAGCTGAGCTAAATAAAAGTGTTAAAGTAAAAGTATTTGTAGCTACAGGAGGGACTCTAGCTAGAAAAATTATAATTGACAATAAACCTAAAGCTGTTATAGCTGTTGCATGTGAGAGAGATTTAACATCTGGAATACAAGATATAAAAAAAATTCCTGTTTTAGGAGTATTTAATAAAAGACCTAATGGACCTT
Source organism: Clostridioides sp. ES-S-0048-02 (assembly GCF_020658495.1). Lineage (NCBI taxonomy): Bacteria > Bacillati > Bacillota > Clostridia > Peptostreptococcales > Peptostreptococcaceae > Clostridioides > Clostridioides sp. ES-S-0048-02. Next base: position 197,407 of record NZ_JACVWH010000004.1, on the reverse strand, counting down.
GTATAAATACTAATGTAGACATAGTAGATATTGAAAAAGCTATAAGCTTTTTAACAGGAAAAGAGATATTAGCTTGTAATTAAACTGTTTTTAAGTTATGTGAATATTAAAGAGGATGTATAATAAAAATATATTTTAGGAGAGTGTTATTTATGTACCCTGTATATGGCGGCTTTTGGGGATTTGACCCAACGATGATTATATTAATTCCAGCTATATTATTCACTGCATATGCTCAATTTAAAGTGAGCTCAACAACAAATAAGTATTTAAGAGTAAATACACGTAGAGGATATACTGGAGAACAGACAGCAAGAAGAGTACTTGATTCAAATGGTTTGTATGATGTAAGGATAGAAATGGTTAGAGGTCATTTAAGTGACCACTATGACCCAAGAAGAAAAACTGTAAGATTATCAGAAGATGTATATTATGGAACATCAATAACTTCTGTTGCAGTAGCTGCACATGAATGTGGTCATGCAATGCAACATGCTAAAGGTTATGCACCTCTTCAAATAAGAAGTAGTTTGGTGCCAGTAGTAAACTTTGCTTCAAGTATTTCTTGGTTTTTAATATTTCTAGGATTTATTATGGCTGGACCATTTCTAAAAATTGGGATACTATTGTTTTCAGCTTCAGTACTATTCCAAATAATAACATTGCCTGTAGAATTTAATGCTTCTAGTAGAGCAATTGTTCAACTTGGAAATCTAGGTATTATAGATGAGGGTGAGGTAAGACAAAGTAGAAAAGTGCTTTCAGCAGCAGCTTTAACATATGTTGCAGCAGCACTAGTTTCAATACTTCAATTACTTAGATTGTTACTAATAGCTCAAAGAAGAGATGACTAAAAATAAAGTGGGTTGTTTAGAAACAACCCTTTTTTATGTTTAATAAAAGGGAGAAATTTATATGGATGCAAGAGAAATTGGATTTAAAGTATTATGTGATATAGAGAAAAATAATAACTATTCAAATATTGCAATAAATAAGCATTTTAAAAACTTAGAAATAAGCGATATGGATAGAGGACTTGCAACAGAGTTAATCTATGGAGTAGTAGAAAATAAATATTACTTAGATTATATAATTAATAAACTTTCAAAAATAAAAGTAAAAAAAATGTCAACTTATGTTAAAATCTTTTTAAGAATGGGAACATATCAAATTTTATTTTTAAATAGTATATCAGATTATGCAGCAGTTAATGAAACTGTTAAGTTATCTAAAAAATATGATAAAAAATCTTCTGGTTTTATAAATGCTATTCTTAGAAATGAAATAAGAAATAAAGATACTATAATGGACATAACTGAGGAAGATAGTGTAAAATACTTATCTATAAAGTATTCTTATAACTCTTGGATTATAAAAAATTGGATAGAAAATTTTGGACAAGAATTTACTGAAGATTTATTAGAAGCAAACAATGAAAAACCTAGTATTTATATAAGAACAAATACACTTAAAATTAGCAGAGAAGAGCTTATTGAAAAATTAAATGAAAAGGGTATTATGTGTTTGAAAGTCCCTATGGTGGAAGAAGCTATAAAAGTCGAAAAATTAAAAAATATAGAAAATAATGAGTTATTTAAGGCTGGTTTATTTACAATTCAAGATATAAGTTCTATGATAGTAGGGAAAGTAATTAATCCAAAGGAAGATTCATTGATTTTGGATGTATGTAGTGCTCCTGGTGGAAAATCTACTCACTTAGCCACTTTAATGAATAATACAGGTCAAGTAATAGCTAGAGATATTTTTGAGCATAAACTAAAGCTTATAAAAGCTACTGTAAATAGACTTGGTCTAAAAAATGTATGTGTAGAAGGATTTGATGCTTCTGAAATTGATGAAAATAGCATAAATAAATTTGATTATGTTTTAGCAGATGTTCCTTGTTCTGGTCTTGGTATAATAAGACGTAAACCAGAAATTAAATATAAGAAAGAAGAAGAGTTGGAAGATATTACTTCTATACAAAAGAAAATATTAGAAAATGCATCAAAGTATGTTAAAATTGGAGGAACTTTAGTCTATAGTACATGTACAGTTCAAGATATGGAAAACATAAATATAATTACTTCTTTTATTGAAGAATATAATAATTTTGAATTGACTCCAATTGACACAGTAAACGTAGATTTAGACAATCAAGATAAAGGATATTTAAAAATATATCCTAATATTCATGGTATAGATGGGTTTTTTATAGCAAAATTAAAGAGAATAAGGTAGTGAATAGAATGGAAGAGAAAAAAATAGTATTAAAAAACTTTACTGAAGATGAACTCAAGGAATTTATGAAAACTATAGATGAAAAACCTTTTAGAGGGAGCCAAATATTTTCTTGGATATACAAAGGTGCAAAAACTTTTGATGACATGAATAATATACCAAAAAGTTTGAGAAATAAATTAGAAGAAGTTTCATGTATAGGTCATATAGATATAGAATTAAAGTTAGAATCTAAGGTAGATGGCACAAAAAAATATTTGTTTTTATTAGATGATGGAAATATAATAGAAACTGTGATGATGGATTATGACAGTAGGGTCACTGTTTGTGTTTCTAATCAAGTAGGTTGTAGAATGGGATGTAACTTCTGTGCATCTACAATGGATGGATTGATTAGAAACTTAGAACCATGGGAGATTTTAGACCAAGTTATTAAAATTCAAGAAGATACTGGAAAAAGAGTATCAAATCTTGTCTTAATGGGAAGTGGTGAGCCACTTGACAATTTTGAAAATACAAAACAATTTTTAAAAATAATTAATGAAAAAAATGGTCTTAATATAGGGTATAGACATATAACTCTTTCAACTTGTGGGATAGTGCCTAAAATGTACGAGTTGGCTGATTTGAAAATAGCTATAAATTTGGCTTTATCACTTCATTCACCATATGATGAAGAAAGAAGAAAGATTATGCCTGTAGCAAATGCATATTCTATTAAAGAAATACTAGATGCCTGTAGATATTATATAAAAAAGACAAATAGAAGGGTTACATTTGAATACTCTCTTATAAAGGGTGTAAATGACTCAGAAAATGAAGCAAAGGCATTAGCAAAGCTTTTAAAAGGTATGCTATGCCATGTAAATTTAATACCAATAAATAAGGTTGAAGAAAGAGAATATGAAAAGCCAGACAAGGCATTTATTTATAAGTTTAGAGATAGTTTAGAGAAAAATAATATACCTGCTACAGTTAGAATGTCTATGGGTTCTGATATTAGTGGAGCTTGTGGCCAATTGAGAAGAAAATACAAGTAATATGTAAGGAGGAAGTCGTATGGTTTATAGTTGTGCCTCCCATATAGGAAAAGTAAGAAAAAACAATGAAGACTATTGTGAGGGAGAAGTTATAGATACAGAACATGGTCCAATAGGAATATTTGCCATAGCTGATGGAATGGGTGGACATAAAAAGGGGGAAGTCGCCAGTAAGTTAGCAGTAGAAAATATAATTGATTTTCTAAAAGAAAACTTATTACAGCATGATAATGTAAAAATAGACTATATAGATGATATACTAAAACAGGCTTATAATAATGTAAACTCAATTGTGCACAAGAAATCTATGGAAGATATAGCATTTGAAGGAATGGGAACTACATTAGTTACAGCTATAGTGTATAATAATGTCTTATATGTGGCAAATGTTGGAGATAGCAGATGTTATTTGTTAACAGATGAAAAATTTGATAAAATAACTATAGACCATTCTGTGGTTGAAGAACTTATGATGGCTCATGTTATTACAGAAGAAGAAGCGAGAAGACATCCACAGAGAAATAGAATAACTAGAGCAATTGGAACAGATGATATGGTTGTTGTAGATATTTTTAAGAAGGAAATCAAAAAAAGTGATATAATACTTCTTGCAACAGATGGATTAACTGGGTTTATTTATGACGAAGATATAAGAAGTTTAATATTAGATTATGAATATGAGAGAATTAGTGATATAAGTGATGAATTGATAAGCATGGCCAATGATGTTTCTGGTAAAGATAATGTTTCGGTGATAGTAATAAAAGTATAATTAGGACGGTGATATTGTGGGAGATACAATTTTAGGAAATCGATATGAAATCATCAGGAAGATTGGTGATGGAGGAATGGCCTTTGTATATGAGGCTAAAGACAGATTATTAAACAGGACTGTTGCACTTAAAGTACTCAGACCTGAATTTGTAGATGACGATGAATTTTTAACAAAATTTAAAAGAGAAGCAGAAGCAGTAGCAAGCCTTTCACATCCAAATATAGTAAATGTATATGATGTTGGGGAAGATGGAAAAGTTCACTACATTGTAATGGAATTTGTAGATGGAAAAAATTTGAAGGAAATTATACAGGATGAAGGGATATTAGACGAATATACCGCACTGGATATAACAAAACAAATAGCTATGGCACTTAGTGCTGCACATAAAAAGGGGATTATACATAGAGATATAAAACCTCATAATATTCTCATATCCAATGAAGGAAGAGTAGTAAAAGTAGCTGATTTTGGTATAGCCAAAGCTGTCTCAAATTCAACTATGACTAATATTGGTAGTATAATAGGCTCAGTACACTATTTTTCACCAGAGCAAGCTAAAGGAAAGTTTGTAACTAATAATGCAGATTTGTATTCTTTAGGTATAGTTTTATATGAAATGCTGATAGGAAAAGTACCATTTAGAGGAGATAGCCCAATTTCTATAGCACTTCAACATATCAATGATGATATAGATTTTACATCAGAAGAGAAAGTTAGGATTCCTCAAAGTGTAAGAACTACAATAAAAAAGCTTACAGAAAAATCTAGTGCAGATAGATACCAAACTGCTGAAGAGTTAATAGAAGATATAGATTATATAGAAAAAAATATTGACTTAGATTTTATAAAGGAATACGATGATTTTGCAACGAAGAAAATTGATGAAAAAGAGATTAATAAAGCTGTAAATCCAGTACTTGCAAAGCCAGTTCCGGAAAAAGTAGTTAAACCTATAGAAGTTGCTGATTTAGATGAAGATGAAGATTATTATGATGATTTTTATGAAGAAGAAGATGAAGACGATGAAGATGAGGAAGAGATAATGAGAGCTAAAAAGAATCAAAAACCTAAGAATACTCAAAGTAAGAGGGCTAAGAAAAAGAAGAAAAAACAAGAAAGTCCTAAAGCTAGAAAAAGACTAAAAGTAGTCGCGGCAGTTTTGATAGTAATCTTATGTGCACAAGTATTCTTAGCATATAAATTTTTATTTGCTGGAGGATTTGGTAGTAAAGATTTAACTGTTCCTAATCTTGTGAATATGACATTAGAGGAAGCACAGAGTGCAGTTGAAAAAGAAGGATTGTCCTTAAGTGTAAAAAGTGAAGAGTATAGCAGTGAGGTAGATAAAAATTGTATAATATCGCAGACACCTGAAGGTGGAAGTACAAATATTAAAAAAGGTGACACCATAAATGTCGTTGTAAGTAAAGGTGCAAACGAAGCTTCAGTTCCCAATGTAGTAGGTATTACTTTAACTAATGCAAAAAAAATTATAGAGGAAAATAAATTGAAAGTTGGAACTGTCAAGTATGAGTATAGTTCAGTATATAAAGAAGGTACAGTTTTAAGTCAGAGCCCTAGTTCTGGTTCATCAAGTGTTCAAGAAGGTGATGAAATAGACCTATATGTTAGCAAAGGCTCAGAGAAATCAAATACGCCAACACCAACAACACCAAATAAGACTCCAACAACACCAGATGAGAATGATACAACAACACCTGGTTCAAACTCAGGAAATAGTGGAGGAAGTTCAGGAGGTTCAAACTCAGGAAATAGTGGAGGAAGTTCAGGAGGTTCAAACTCAGGAACTAACGGAGGAAATTCAGGAAATAGTGGAGGAAACTCAGGAAATAGTGGAGATAATTCAGGAAATAGTGGAGGAAACTCAGGAAATAATGGAGATAATTCAGGAGACTCAAACTCAGGAAATAGTGGAGATAACTCAGGAGGTTCAAACTCAGGAAATAGTGGAGAAACTCCAGAAGGAACTGGTGGAAATATTGGTAAATCAGAATAAATAGTAGCTAAAAATAAAAAGCTGTCCTTTTATAGAAATTATTTTCTTTAAAGGGGCAGTTTGTTTTGTATAAAATATTAGATTAATTATAAGGGAGATAAATATTTATGAATAAAAACAATAAAACAGTTTTGGTAACAGGAGGCTCTAGAGGAATTGGAAGAGCAATATCTAAAATATTTGCAAAAGATGGGTATAATGTATTAATAAACTTTAATAAATCAGAAAATGAGGCTAAAGAATTATACACTGTATTAAACGAAAAGGGTTTTTCTGTAAAATTATTTAAAGCTAATATTTCAAATAGAGAAGAAGTCGAAAATATGATAGATTATTGTATAAAGGAGTTTGGAGGATTAGATGTACTTATAAATAATGCTGGTATAAGCCAAGATAAGTTATTTACAGATATAACTGATGAAGATTGGGATAATATGATGAATATTAACTTGAAAGGAAGTTTTTATTGTTCACAAATTGCTTTAAAATACATGATATCAGAAAAAAAAGGAAACATAATTAATATATCTTCAATTTGGGGTATATCAGGTGCTTCTTGTGAAGTACATTATTCTGTATCAAAAGCAGGTATAATAGGAATGACAAAGGCATTAGCTAAAGAAGTTGCTCCATCAAATATTCGAGTAAATAGCATAGCACCAGGAGTTATTAATACAGATATGTTATCTGAATATAATGAAGATGAGATAGATGTTCTTGTAGAGGAAACTCCTTTAATGAGATTAGGAACACCAGAAGATATAGCAAATTGTGCTATTTTTTTAGCATCTGATAAATCAAGTTTTATTACTGGTCAGGTAATTAGCCCAAACGGAGGATTTGTTATTTAAAAAAAATGTGGTATTATATAAAAATAGGAAAGAATAACACTATATACTACTCATAAACAGTATAGGTTTATATAATTTTATAAAGGGAGGTATTTGATGCTAGAAGGAAAAATTATAAAAGGGATTAGCGGATTTTATTATGTAGATACAGAAAAAGGTCTTTATGAATGTAAGGCTAGAGGTATATTTAGAAAGCAAAAAGTAACACCTTTAGTTGGTGACAGAGTTAAAATAAGTGTTGTTGATGAAGATGAAAAAAAGGGAATTGTGGAAGAAATAGATAGTAGAGACACAGAACTTATAAGACCACCTATAGCAAATGTAGATAAGGCACTAATAGTATTTGCAATAAAAAATCCTAAACCAAACTTATCTCTTTTAGATAGATTTATAGTTTTGGCAGAAAAAGAAAATTTAGAAACTGTAATAATCCTTACAAAAGCAGATTTAGATGATGATAACATATTAGAGCATGTTAAAAAGATATACGAGCTTAGTGGATATAAGGTTATTCCTGTAAGTAATGTCACTAAGTTAAATATAGATAAAGTAAAAGATGAATTAAAAGAAAATGTAGTAGTATTTGCAGGACCGTCTGGAGTTGGAAAATCGAGTTTATTAAATGAAATAGATGAAAATTTTCAACTGCAAACAGGTGTAGTAAGTGATAAAATAAAAAGAGGAAAACATACCACTCGTCATGCTGAACTTTTAAAGTTGGAGTTTGGTGGAATGGTTGCAGATACACCAGGTTTTAGTTCACTTGCACTTGAAGACATAGAAGAAGTTGAACTTAAAGATTATTTTATAGAATTTGATAAATTTAATGATTGTAAGTTTGGTTCAAAATGTATTCATGAAAATGAACCTAATTGTGCTATAAAAGAAGCTGTTGCAAATGGAGAAATATCTAAAGAAAGATATGATAGTTATATACAGCTACTAAATGAAATAAGACAAAATAACAGTAGGAGGTATTAGAAACATGATTAAATTAGCACCATCAATATTATCAGCAGATTTTGCAAAATTATTAGAGGATGTAAGAAAAGTGGAAAGTGCAGGATGTGAATATCTTCATATCGATGTAATGGATGGACATTTTGTACCAAATATCACACTAGGACCACTTGTAGTTAAAAGTTTAAAAAAAGAGAATATAAATATGGTATTTGATGCTCATCTAATGATAGAGAATCCAGACCAATATATTGAAGAGTTCGTAAAAGCAGGATGTGATATAATAACTGTTCATCAGGAAGCTTGTACACATCTACATAGAACTATACAAAATATAAAATCACATGGAATAAAGGCAGGTGTAGTGCTTAATCCAGCAACACCAATAGATACTATTAAACATGTACTATCTGATTTAGATATGGTGCTTTTAATGTCTGTTAATCCTGGATTTGGAGGACAATCATTCATACCTTGTGTGTTAGATAAAATTAAAGAATTAAAAACACTTATAGATAGTAAAGGATTAAATATTGATATAGAAGTTGATGGTGGTATAAGTCCTAAAAATGTGGCTGAAGTTGTGCAAGCAGGAGCTAACGTAATAGTAGCAGGCTCTGCAATATTTGGAAGTGATGACATTCAAGAAACAGTTAATTTATTTAGAAAGAATGCTTCTCTTGAAGAATTAGTTTAGACTTAGGTATGAAAATCTGTATTGTTTTAAATGGTGAAATTGAAGATTATAAAATTACAAGAGATATTATACTTAAAGAATGTTATGACTGCATAATATGTGCAGATGGAGGAGCAAATCACACCTACAAAATGGATATAATACCAGATTATATTTTGGGAGATTTAGATTCAGTAGAAGAAGACAAGATAAATTTCTATAGAAATCAAGGTGTTAAATTTGAAAAATTTCCATCTAAAAAGGATGAAACTGATACAGAACTATGTCTTTTTTTAGCTAAAACTCTTAAAGCTAACCATATTGATTTTTTTGGTGCTTTAGGTGGGAGAATTGACCATACCCTTGCAAATATAAAGCTATTATATTATTTAAAAGAAGATGGCATATATTCTAGGATACTCTCAGATAAAGAAGAGATGTATATAGTTGAAAATGAAGAATTTACCTTGTTTGGAAACAAAGGAGATACTATTTCTGTAATAGCTGTAAAAGGAGATGCTAAAGGAGTAACACTTACTGGCTTGGAATATCCTTTGGATGATTATTATATGAAGTATTCAGTACCTATTGGAATATCCAATGTTATGTTAGGGAATTCTTGTAAAATTAAAGTAGAGCAGGGATGTGTACTTGTAATTAGAAATTTATAAAAATGGACTTTAATAATTGATTTTATATTACAGAGCAGATACAATCAAGTAAAATATATTTATAATTGTATCTGCTTTTTAATATATAATTATAAATAAATAATAATTTTTGACGCAAGGGGGATTTTTTGTGATAGACAGTATTATTTTTGATTTAGATGGAACTCTATGGGATTCAACTGAAGGAGTATGTAAGGTATGGCAAGAGGTCTTAGATAAACGTGAGGATATAGGTTTAAATGTTACAGTAGAATTATTTAGAAGTGTTATGGGTCTTTCATTTGATGAAATAGCAAAGCGTTTCTTTCCAGATTTAGATGAAGAAGAAAGAATGAATATATTAGATGAATGTTCTGCAAGAGAATGTGATTACTTATCTGAATATGGAGGCAAATTATTTGAAGACATAGAAAATACTCTTGGAGAATTATCTAAAAAATATAAATTATTTATAGTAAGTAATTGTCAAAAAGGATATATAGAATCTTTTTTAAAAGCACATAAGCTAGAAAATTACTTTATAGATTTTGAGTGTCCTGGAAATACTGGATTGCATAAAGGTGAAAATAATAAACTCATAATTGATAGAAATAAACTAACTAATCCAATCTATATTGGAGATACTCAAGGGGATGCAAATAGTGCTAAATTTGCTGGGATTCCTTTTGTATATGCAAAATATGGTTTTGGAAATGTGGATGAGTATGATTATTCTATAGAGTCATTTAAAGATTTGTTAGAACATGATATATTAAAATAAGGGAAGTTTAAAGTTTGTTTTTAAATTAAAAAAATAATCTACAGGGGGACTTAAAAATGGAATTACAAGATACTATTTACAAAAGACAAAGTGTAAGAAAATTTAAAGAACAAGATGTTTTAGATGAAGATATTTTGAAAATGGTAAAAGCAGCAGGGGCAGCTCCATCAGGTAAAAACATTCAAAACTGGCATTTTGTAGTTATAAAGCGTCGTGATTTAATGGAAAAGATAGCAGATGTGATAACTAAAAAACAACAAGAAATACTTGTAGAGATGGACAAAGTATCAGTAGAAAAAGCTAATAGGTTTAGAAAATTTGTGCCAAACTTTACTTTATTTTATTTAAAAGCTCCAGTTTTGGTATTAGTTTTTACAAAGGTATACAACCCATCAGGCTATTATGAGTTAGAACTTATAAATGCACCTAAAGAGACTATAGATAAGTTATTTATAAGAAATCCAGGCATGCAAAGTTTAGGAGCAGCAATTGAAAACTTTACATTATCAGCAATTGAACTTGGATATGGTTCTTGTTGGTTGACAAGTCAAAACTATGCAGCAGATGAGATAGAATCTGTTTTAGAGGCAGAAACAGGGTTTGAAAAAGGCGAATACTTCTTAGGTGCAATGTTAGCACTTGGAGTACCAGAAGACAACTTAAGAAGTCCATCTAAAAAACCAGTGGAAGACATATGTACATTTATAAAATAAAAACAAGAATTTTTATAAAAAGTAAATAAACTAAAAATAAATATGCAAAAACTAAAAAGTAGATTTTATTGATATTAAATTTATGTTTCAGGTTGTTGATTTAATTAATACAATAATACCTACTTTTTTTGTGTATATTAAAACAAGTAAATTTAAATCTTTAGAAAATCTTTAGAAAAGTATATATAATATCTTAAGTTTTTAGCTTTAATATTAGATATATAAATAAAGTAAAACAGTATTGAAGTTAAATTAAAGGGAGGGTTCTAAAATGGACATCAAAGATAAATAATTAGAATAGACCACTATAAATTTATAAAAAAATGGAAAAACTTCTATCATATTGTATAATCATATATGTAAAGGTAGTTTATAAATTAATTGATATAAAGGAGATTAAAATGAATTCATATAATATTTTGGTGGTAGAAGATGAAAAGGAAATAGCAGATGCTATAGAAATATACCTTTTAAATCAAGGGTATAATGTTTTTAAAGGTTACAATGGATTGGAAGGTCTTAAAATTATAGAAAGCCAAGAAATACACTTAGCTATAGTTGATATAATGATGCCTCAAATGGATGGAATAACTCTTACAATGAAACTTAGAGAAAATCATAATTTTCCAGTGATAATGTTATCTGCAAAATCAGAAGAAGTTGATAAAATAATGGGACTTAACATCGGAGCGGATGATTATGTAACAAAACCTTTTAAGCCATTAGAGTTATTGGCTAGAGTTAATTCGCAACTTAGAAGATATACTAAGTATCTAAATATGATAAAAAATAAAGAAGAAAGTTCAGAAAATAATGAAGGTATATTTGTAATAGGTGGATTAGAATTAAATGAAAATACAAAAGAAGTCAGTATTGATGGAAATTATATAAAAACAACTCCTATAGAATTTAAGATATTAAGTTTACTTATGAGAAATGCAGGAAGGGTTTTTTCTGCAGACGAAATATATGAAAGAGTTTGGAATGAAAATGCTGTAAACACAGATACAGTTATGGTACATGTTAGAAATATAAGGGAGAAGATAGAAATTGACCCAAAAAATCCAAAATATTTAAAGGTGGTGTGGGGTGTTGGATATAAAATCGAAAAAATTTAAGGAAAAATATATAATCAGTGTGATAGTCTTTATACTTATGTTATCAGCATCATTAGGTATGATTAGCCAATATTCGACTATACAGTCAGCTGCTAAAGGTGGAGCTAAAAATCCATTTGAGCAAGAAGGATTTGTAGATAGCATATATAAAGGAAGTTATGTTTTAGACCACAATATGAAAGAAGAACAAGAAGGTAAGATGATACAACCTTCGAAGCTTTTTTTAAGTGAAGAAACTATAAATTATATAAAAAATACTAGTAAAGAGAAAAGCGCATATGAAGGTTCAGAAACCTATTACACTGATGAGAGTATTAATGCAGATTTTAATGAAAAATTTGATGAATGGGAATCTTTTATTAATAATTCAAGTAAAAACTTAAAATACTATTTAGTTGATAAAGAAAATAACTTTGAGCTTTTTAATGAGAATAAAGAGTTAAAAGCACTGGATACAACAAAAAATGACACTTCAAAAGAGGAATCTGATAAAAAGCAGCCTCAAGAGACAACTATGAATGATGAGGAAAGACAAGAAAAGATTAAAAATATAAAAGCAAATTATAGGTTTTACCTTGTGATGAATTTTGATAAAGATGGAAAAGTAAATATTGTAGACTCTTATGGAGTAGACCAAAAGATTATCAGCCAAATGTTATTATCTAAATCTAAAGAAGATTTGATGGAGACAGATTTAGATGGAAATTCAATCTCATATAAATTATCTCCAATAAAAAATAAAACATTGGTATATGCGGTACCTAAAGTAATAAGCCAAGATAATTCATATAGCTCATATAATAATTATGGGATGATTTATAGTAGTGATGATATAAGTAGATATATAAATAATGTAGAGAATAATTCTTATTATAAAATTTCTGCAATGATTATAAAAATCATAATATCTATAGTTGTAATTGTAGCTGTAGCATTTCCATATAGAAAATCTAAAGAGTTATTAGGGTTTGAGATAATCACAAGAATACCGTTAGAGTTACTTTTTATTGCTATTGTTATTATACAGAGTATTGTAGCTTTATATCCTACTGATATAATAAGTAACACATTGAATGGAAATTATGTCGAGTATCTAATAAAAAATGATATAAGTGGTAAAATGGCAAATATATTAGTAAGCTCAATGAATTTAATTTATTGGTTTGTAATCTTCTCAATAATATTTGTATTTATAGTACTTTTAAAACATATTCTAAATGTTGGAATAAAAGAGTACTTTGTAAAAAATACTTTGACAGGGATGTTTCTAAAATGGTTTAAAAAATCAAGTAAAGTAGTTATTAATCAAGTTAGAATGACAAATTTAAAAGAAAAGCCAAATAAAACTATAGCTATAATTTTAGCAGTAAACTTATTAATTATAGTTATAATGTGTAGTATGTGGTTCTTTGGAATAATACTTGCATTAATTTACTCAATAGTTTTATTTAAGGTATTGTCAGATTACTCTAAGAAAACAATACGTGAATACAATCAACTTTTAGATGTTACAAAGAAAATTTCAGATGGAAATTTAGAAGCAAATATGGAAGATGATTTAGGGTTCTTTAATCCTATTAAAGATGAGCTTGGAAATATTCAATCTGGATTTAAAAAAGCTGTAGATGAAGAAGTTAAAAGTCAAAAAATGAAAACAGAGCTTATATCAAATGTGTCACATGACTTAAAAACACCTTTGACATCTATAATCACTTATATAGATTTACTAAAGGATGAAAATATAACAGATGAAAATCGTAAAATGTATATTGATACATTGGATAGAAAGTCACAAAGACTACAACACTTAATAGAAGATTTATTTGAAGTGAGCAAAGTAAATAGTGGAGATGTACACTTAAACATAGTAAATGTAGATATTATATCTCTAATGAAACAGACATTACTAGAATTAGATGATAAGATAGCAGAGTCATCACTGAAAATAAAAAATAATTTTTCTAGCGAAAAAATAATATTACCATTAGATAGTCAACGTACATTTAGAGTATTTGAGAATCTTATAATAAATATAAGTAAATATGCAATGCCAAATTCAAGAGTATATATTGATATTTTAGAAACAGATAGACAAGTAAATATCATGCTTAGAAACATGTCAGCAACTGAAATTGATTTTAGTGTAGATGATATTATGGAGAGATTTGTAAGAGGAGATAAGTCACGTAATACAGAAGGCTCTGGACTTGGTCTAGCAATAGCAAAAAGTTTTGTAGAGCTACAAGGTGGTAAAATGAAGATAGATATAGATGGAGATTTATTTAAAGTTACAATTACTTTTAATAAAAACTAAGTTAGATTTTTATCACAGATTATAACTATATAATTTGAAAAATAAAATTTTTTAAGAGTGCTATTTTAAAGTAGCACTCTTTTTATTACTTTACATTGATTATTATCTTGTATAGAATACTATGGAATCTCTTAGAAACTTTGCTAGTCCAGGCTGTTCTTTATCATAATATGATGTAAAACGTTCATCATCTACATACATCTGTGCTAAAGCGGCATGAGCTTCCTTAGAGTAGGCATTCCAAGTGTAACTCAACCATTTATGATGTAATCTCGCAACTTCTTGAGAAAGTTCATTAGATGCATCACCAGTTTTAAAAGCTTTTTTGAGTTTACTAATTATCTCAGTACTTAAATCTTGCCAGTCCTCATAATCTTTTTTAGACATATTTTTAAATTTTCTATTTGATTGATTGATTACATCTTCACCATATTTTTCCCTAATTTCAGTTCCATAATTTTTTTCATTTTCATCAATCATATTTTCTTTAAAACCTTCAAATTTTTCTAAATCTGTCATAATATATTTTCCCTCCTTTAATGCTATAGTTTTAGTTACATTTTCTATCAGTAAGTCAATTTGTTTTCTTTTAGCTAGTAATTTGCTATGATGTTGTTTTAATGCACTTAGACTGTCAAAAGTTGGTGAATTTATAATGTTTTTTATATTTTCTAAGCTAATGCCTAACTCTCTATAAAAAAGTATTTGTTGTAGCTTATTAACTTCATTTTGACCATATATACGATAACCTGAGGAATTTATTTTAAGTGGCTTAAGAAGCTCGATTTCATCATAGTATCTAAGGGTTCTAGTACTTATACCAGCTATTTTACTTAATTTCTGAACTGTATATTCCATAAGTAATACCTCCTATAAATTAAATATACACTTTTACGCAACGTCAATGTCAATATATTAAAATATAAAAATTCATATCTTTTAATAAAAATATAAAAAAATATCTTTATTGGATATTTTAATCATAAGTGTCAATAATCACTAGTGAAAATTAAAAAATAAAATTTATAGATTATTTTTATCAAAAGATAGAGAATCTATAACCTGGGAGGAATTGTATGAATTTAAAAAGAAGCAAAGAAAAACGTGAAGAATATAGAAGGCTGTATTCAGATAAAGAAAGTTTTTTAAGTTTGATTCAAAATTTTACAAGCGTCTCAATAGCAAAGGAATTAACTCTTAAAAGTATAGAGTTAGAAACATCTTTTATATGTGAATATAAAGGAAAGGAAGTAGATATAATTTATAAAGTTTTTTCTAAAAATCGTAAAATTTCACACTATATAGTGTTGGAGTTTCAAACAGAAATGGATACTGAGATTGTACCAAGATTAAAATCATACAGAGAGCAAATTTGGAAAAGCTTTATAATGAAAAAGAGTCTTGAAGAAATAGAAAGCAAAGATTTTAAACTCCCAAAAGTTATACCAGTAGTTCTATATAGTGGACCTAAAAGGTTAAGTAAAAAAAGAGGTATTTTAGATATTATAGAATCTGCATCAGAAGATAGTAATAATTCCAGTATAAAAAATTAAAATTACATAATGTATTTATCGGTCTAAAATAGGAACTTATCGCATAAACTTAAATATGAAAATATTTGTAGATACAAGTTCTATGTGGAGGTGTTCCATGAGAAATAACAAGTCTAAGGTATTGCTAGGAATACTGTGTCTAGCAACAGGAATGGCAGTAATTTTATCTATGTTGCTTCCTGGCTGGATTTGGTCAGCACTTACCGCATTAATACTTATTGGATGTGGAGCATTATTATTTTTTTGTTAAAATAATTTTAACTATAAAGTGTGGGGTGAGTATTGATGAAAGTAGTAACAATAAAGTTACCAAAATGGATTTCAAACATAGTTTTAAAATTTATGAGAAAGAGTAAAAATGATTAAATTTAAAAAGCCTACTTTCGGAAGTAGGCTTTTAAACGTGGCTATTAAGCTCTTTCAATCTTACCAGAACGTAAACATCTAGTACAAACTTTTACTCTCTTAGGAGCTCCATCTATAATCGCTCTTACGCTTCTTAAATTAGCTGACCATGTTCTTTTATTATGTTTATTTGAGTGTGATACTTGGTTTCCAGAAACCTTACCTTTACCACATACGCTACATACTTTTGCCATCTACGCACACCTCCTTAAAATGATAACTATTTAAAGACTAAAAACATATTTATATTATCATAAATAACAAAAATTTGCAATAGAAATATATATTTGCCTTACATATATTGAAGAATTTCTCATTATCATATAAAATTATATATATAATTTTATATAAAGTAAATATATTTGAAAAATAATTATTATTTTTCTTTAAATATATAGACAGTACAAGAAATTTTATCCAAAAACTTTTCTAGGTTTAAATTATACCATATTTATAGTATGATATGATTATAATTTTATATAATAAATAAGTAAAAATAGTAAAAAATAAATTAAGAAACATTTTTAATAAAAAAAACTTAAGGGGGTCAACCATGAGTGCAAAGGTAATGAATCAATATGGAAGTATAGAAATAGATAATCAAGTAATAGCTCAAGTCACATATAGAGCTGCAATGGAAAGTTATGGTCTAGTAGGTTTAGCATCTAAATCTAAAGGAATAGTAGAATTATTAAAAGGTGAAAATGCTACTAAAGGTGTTAGAGTAGAAGAAGTAGAAGAAGATGCCATAGCAATAGAACTTTATGTTATAATACAATATGGTACAAATATATCTACAGTTGCAAATAACATAATAGATAGAGTTAAATATGTAGTTGAAAAGATGACTGGTGTAAGAGTCACTAAAATTGATATTAATGTACAAGGAATAAGAGTGAAGTAATTTTATAGGAGGAAAGAAATGATTCAGTATATAGATGGTAAAAGGTTAAGAGAGATGTTCATTTCAGGTGCAAACAATCTCCAAAACAATAAAGATTTAGTTGACAAATTAAATGTATTCCCTGTACCAGATGGAGATACAGGGACTAATATGTCCTTAACTATATCTTATGCCTTAAAAGAGTTAGCGAAAGTAGACAATGATAATATATCAGACATCGGAAAAGCACTATCTAAAGGTTCTTTAATGGGTGCAAGAGGAAACTCAGGAGTTATACTTTCACAAATAATTAGAGGTATAGCTAAGTCTATAGAGGGAAAAAGTAAATTATCAACAGATGATTTAGCAAAAGCTTTTAAAAATGGTTCTGATACAGCTTATAAAGCTGTAATAAAACCAATTGAAGGAACTATACTTACTGTAGTTAGAGAGAGCGGAGAGTTTGCAGTAAAAGCTGCTAAAAAAGAAAAAGATGTAGTAAAGTTTTTAAGTATGCTTGTAAAGGAATCAAATGCTTCACTAGAAAGAACTCCAGACCTTCTAAAAAATCTGAAGGATGCTGGTGTAGTTGATTCTGGAGGAAAAGGGCTTGTACTTATATATGAAGGTATGTTAGCTTCTATGAAAGGTAACAATATAGAAATAAAAAATACTAGCCTAGACACTAATATTGCAACAAATATAGACTTCCCAAAGAATAGTACTGGCACAGATGATATAAAATACTGTTATTGTACAGAATTTATACTAGAAAGTTCTAAAGTAGAAGATACGAAAATACGAGATATAATGATGGCTTATGGCGATAGTTTAGCAGTAGTTGGAGATGATGGAGTCATAAAGGTACATGTACACACTAATGACCCAGGAAACGTGCTTCAAGAAGCTCTAAAGTATGGTCAATTATTAACTATAAAAATAGAAAATATGAAGTTACAACATGAAAATACAATATTGGAAGTAGAAGAAAAAAAAGAAAATGATTGTGAGCCTTTAGAAGAAGAAAGAGAATTTGGATTCATAGCTACTTCAATGGGTGAAGGATTAGCAAATATATTTAAAGACTTTGGTGTTGACCATATAATAGAAGGTGGTCAAACTATGAATCCAAGTACTGAAGATTTTATGAATGCCATAAAGGATATAAATGCTAAAAATATATTTATTTTCCCAAATAACAGCAATATAATAATGGCTGCTAACCAAGCTAAAGAATTGAGTGATAAAAATATAATAGTTATACCTACAAAAAACACACCTCAAGGATTTGCTGCATTAGTAACATTTAATGGAGAATTAAGTGAAGATGAAAATGAAGAAGCTATGATGAATGCTTTAAATTCAGTTAAATCAGGTCAAGTAACTTTTGCTGTTAGGGATACAGTAATGAATGAAATTGATGTTAAAGAAGGTAATATAATTGGAATTGCAGAAGGTAAATTATTATCAGCAGGGGATTATGTAGATGAAGTAACATCAAATCTTATTGAAAAATTGGTTGATGAGGATACTGCTATAATAACTTTATTCTTTGGTGAAGATGTTACAGAATCTCAGGCAAATGAACTTCGTACTTCTTTAGAAGAAAAATTTGAAGATGTAGATGTGGAATTATATTATGGAGGACAACCTCTTTATTATTACTTAATTTCAGTTGAATAATGATTATAAGAACCTGTATGACCATGTAGCTTTTATAAAGTTGGTTGTACAGGATTTTTGTGTAGTAGGTGATATATTTGTTGGATTTATATAAAGATGTTCAATATGTTAAAGGGATAGGACCTAAAAAGGCATGTAAGCTAAATAAGCTGGGTATATTCACATTAAAAGATTTATTGTATTATTTTCCAAGGCAATTTGAAGATAGAAACAATCTTAAGAAAATAGCGCAGTTGGAGAATGATGAAAAAGCTACAATAAAAGCAGTAATATCAAATATAAATACATTTAGTCCAAAAGAAGGAATGACTTTAACAAAGATTGATGTAAAAGATGAAACTGGTTCGGCTAAACTAGTGTTTTTTAATAAAACTTATATAAAAAATACATTTAGACCTGGAGATTCAATATTGGTTTTTGGAAAAGTTAAGAAAAGATTTAATAACTTAGAACTTACATCGTGTGAATTAGAGTACCTTACTAATTCACCTAAAAATACATGTAGATTTATGCCAGTGTATCAACTTACATATGGTGTTACAAATAAAGAGATTATGAGCATAATTAAGACTGTACTTGAAGATAAGGAATTAATTATGCAAGAATATATGCCACAAAGAATTATAGAAAAATATAGATTATGTAATATAGATTTTGCAGTTAGAAATATTCATTCACCAAGCAATAAGGAATCGTTAAAAATAGCTTTATATAGAATTGTATTTGAAGAATTACTTATATTACAGTTGGGACTGTTTGTATTTAAAAGTGGAAGAAATAAAGAAAACGGAATAAAATTTACAACAAGTGAAAGTTTAAAGAATATAATAAGTTCTTTACCATTTAAATTGACTAAAGCTCAGAATAGAGCATTAGATGAAATTATAAATGATATGAATTCTGATAAAATAATGAATAGATTAGTTCAAGGTGATGTAGGTAGTGGTAAAACAGTAGTTGCTCTCTTAGCACTTGCAAATTGTGTCTTAAATGGTTATCAAGGAGCTTTGATGGCACCTACAGAGATATTAGCAGGACAGCATTATATTTCACTTACTGAAACCTTAAAAGATTTTGGTATAAATGTAGGTCTATTAATAGGTAGTCTTACAAAAAAACAAAAAGATATGGTATTAGAACAAATTAAAAATAATGAAATTGATATATTGATAGGAACACATGCATTAATTGAAGATAAAGTTGAATTTAATAATATTGGTCTAGTTATAACAGATGAGCAGCATAGATTTGGAGTTATGCAAAGAAGTAGACTTTCATTAAAAGGAATAAATCCAGATATACTGGTAATGACAGCAACACCAATACCAAGAACATTAGCACTTATACTTTATGGAGATTTAGATATTTCTATTATAGATGAACTCCCCCCAGGTAGACAGCCAATAGAAACACTTGCTATTGAAAAGAGCAAGAGAGATAGAGCTTACAATAACCTAGTAAGAAGAGAAGTTGAATCGGGAAGGCAAGTATATATTGTATGTCCACTAGTTGAAGAAAGTGAATCAATAGAAGCTAAGTCAGCTGTTGAATTAGTAGAGGAATTAAGAGCTGAATACTTCTCAGATTTAAGACTTGGACTTCTTCATGGGAAAATGAAATCAAGTGAAAAAGATGAAGTAATGAGTAACTTTAAGAATAAAGAAATAGATATTTTGGTTTCAACAACAGTTATAGAAGTTGGTGTCAATGTGCCAAATGCAACTCTAATGATAATAGAGAATGCTGAAAGGTTTGGACTTGCACAATTACATCAGCTTAGAGGTAGAGTTGGGAGAGGAAGCCATAAGTCATATTGTGTGCTAATTTACGACTCTAAAACAGATGTATGCAGGCAGAGAATGTCTATAATGGAAGAAACAAATGATGGGTTTAGAATTTCAGAAAAGGATTTAGAAATAAGAGGACCTGGAGAGTTTTTTGGGACCAGACAACATGGACTTCCAGAATTAAAAGTAGCAAATTTGTTTAAGCATATAAAAATATTAAAATTAGCACAGCAGGAAGCTCGATATATATTAGGTGAAGATAATAATCTACAATTGAAAGAGAATATTCCACTTAAAAAGGAAATTATAGATAAATTTAAAGATACATTGGAAGAAATTTCATTAAATTGATTTTAATTTATGTTAAAATATTATTGATGTAAGAATGTGCTGAAGGGAGATTGTCATATTGAGAGTAATTTCAGGAAAAGCAAGAGGATTAAAATTAAATACTCCAAAAAATGAAGATGTAAGGCCAACAACGGATAGAGTAAAAGAGTCTTTATTTAATATAATAAATTCATATATAATGGAAAGTGAAGTTCTAGATTTATTTGCTGGAACTGGTTCTTTAGGGATAGAGTGTTTGTCAAGAGGTGCCAAAGAATGTACTTTTGTAGATATTAGTAAAGAAAGTATAGAAATTGTTAAATCTAATATAAAAAAAGCAAGGGTTGAAAATGAGAGTTTTATTTTAAACCTTGATTTTAAAACTGCTATAGATAAGCTTAAGTTACAAAATAGTAAATTTGACATAATTTTTATGGACCCTCCGTATTATAAAAATATGTTTATAGAAGCTATTGAAAAAATTGATAATTCCAATTTATTGAATGAAGATGGAATAATAGTTGTAGAACATGATACTAATGATTTATTTCCAGATAAAATATGTAAGTTAGAAAAAACTAAAGATAAAAAATATGGAAATACTACATTAACTTTTTATAAGATGGAGGCATAAAATGGAAAATAAACCTAGAAAAGCTATATTTGCAGGAAGCTTTGACCCAATCACTAATGGACATTTAGATATTATTTGCAGGGCTTCGAAGTTATTTGACGAATTACAAATAGGAGTCCTAAATAATCCTAATAAAAAAGGTCTATTTAGCTTTGATGAAAGAGTAGAACTTATAAAAAAAAGTACAAGCCATCTAGAGAATATAAAAGTTGTAACTTTTGATGGGCTATTAATAAGTTACTGTCAAGAAAATGGAATTGGAGCATTAGTTAGAGGTGTAAGAAGTGGTGCAGATGTTGATTATGAGCTTCAAATGGCTCATATGAATAGAGAGCTTAATCCAGATATAGAGACTATAATTTTACCAAGTTGTACAAAATATTCATTTATAAGTTCATCTTTAATAAAAGAGGTTTTGCTCTTTGATGCTGATATAAAAAATTTGGTTCCAAAAATTGTTTTGGAAGAATTAAAGAAAAAAACTACTGGGGGTAATTGATATATGAAGATAGATTTAGAAATGATTGAACTATTTGATCAGTTAGAGGAGATATTTAGAAGTGCTTCTACAATTCCGTTTTCTCATAAATGCACTGTAGATAAGGATGAAGTTTTAGCAATAGTTAATGATATAAGAACTTTAATACCAGAGGAAGTAACACAGGCAGTCTGGATAAATAAAGAAAGAAATAAAATAATAAGCCAAGCTAAACAAGATGCTACAAACATAGTTGAACAAGCACAAAAAGAAGCTGAAAGAATACAGCAAGAATATCAAGAAAATATAGAAGAATTAAAGAAAAATTCTGAAGATGTAGTAAAAGCCTATGTAGAGTCAAGTGAACCTGTTGTTCAAGCAGACCAAAGAGCTAAGGATATAGTTGATAGGGCTGAAAGAATAGCCAATGAGATAAGAATTGGTTCAATTGAATATGCAGAAGATGTGCTTTCTAGTGTTGAGTATAATTTAAAAGAAATATTAGAAGAAATAAAAAGAGATAAAGCTGAACTTAGACCTAAAAAATAAACTTTTTTAAGTAGATGAAAACAGACCATATAATTATATGGTCTGTTTTTTGTGTTGTAATTTAATAAAAGAGACTTTAAAATTAAAAATTTTACTAAAAGATTCTAGTTTATTTTAACTATATTTATTGCCATAAAAAATAAAATTAAAAATGGCACTATAGAAAAAAACTATAATAAAAAAAAATATATAGAAAAAACTGATTAGACAAGAAATACATGCTTTGATAATATTTTAAATGGAGTAAAATTATGTAGAATTACAATGAAAAAAGAAAAACCAAACAAGATGGAGGGAATTAAGGTGAGTATGTTGAAAAAATTGTGTTCACTAGCTATGGTGGCAATTATGACTACAACACTTATAACAGGGTGTTCAAGTGGTAGTGGAAAAGATGCAAAAAAGGATGGGGAAAAAGAAAAGCTAGTTCTTTGGATGCCACCAGTAGAAGATAATATGAAGGAAGTTTGGGACCCTATTTTAGATAAATTTGAGGAAAAAAATAACTGTGAAGTAGATTTACAGATAATTCCTTGGGAAAATTATTCAGAAAAATTTGCAACAGCCATAAGTGCTGATGAAGGCCCTGATGTTGGATATATGTATGCAGAAATGTATCCTCAGTTTATACAAAGTGGAGCAGTAGAAGATTTAACTGACTATGCAACTAAAGAGGATAAAGAACAATCTATTTACATAAAAACATCTGAAATGATGGGTGGAATGTATGGAATGCCATTCCAAGCAGCAAATCCAGGTGTATTATACTATAACAAAGATATTCTAGATAAAATAGGAGAAAAACCTCCTAAAACATGGGAAGATTTTAAAAGAATCTGCCAAAAAGCAACAAAGGATACTGATGGCGATGGAAAAATAGACCAATGGGGATTAGCTCAAGGATGGGGAGCTAAAACTTTTGGCAACATGAACTGGAACTGGTATCCATATTTATGGCAAGCTGGTGGAGATATATTTAATGATGATTTAAAATCAGTTAAATTTAATGATAAGAGTGGTTTAGAAGCAGCTAATTTCTTAAAAGAATTACAAGCATATGTACCTGAAGATTCTTTATCTAAAGATAGCAATGAAATGATAGAAAGTGTATTTGGACCAGGGAAAGCAGCCTTTACTATAATGTTGTCTTCTGCTGCAACAAGTGTATTTGATAAGTCATTCCCAGATTTAAATTGGGGATTTGTAACTGGTTTAGAAGACAAGAAAGCTGCAACTTTTGGAGCAGTAGACCATTTATCTTTAATGTCATCAGCAAAAGATAAAAAACTTGCATATAAATTAATACAACATATGTTAAGTGTTGAATCAATGACAGAATTCCATAAAGCGATACCAAGAGCACCAATAACAAAAGGGGAACCATATCAAGGTGATGAAAGATTTAAAGCAATGGTTGAAAATGATAAGGATGTATATAGACCATTGGTAGTAGGACCACATGGTGTTGAAATATATGAATATTTATGGAAAGAACTTCAAACTATGATTTCAGGAGATAAAACTCCAAAACAAGCGTTAGATGATGCTGCAAAATATTCAAATGATTTATTAGCACAATAAAAGTTTAAGGCTGTAAGATGTTATAAAATACTTTACAGATTAAAATTAGCATTGTATTTATAAGTACAATGCTAATATTTATATTGGAGAGGATAAAAATGAATAACTTAGTTAGAGAGTTTGAAGAAAATTCAACAAGAAAAAAATTAAAATTAAATATTAAACCATATATATACATATTACCATTGGGCATAATTTTAGTGGCATTTTATGTATTACCAATAATAATGTCAATATACTTTAGTTTTACAAAGTACAATATTATTAGTCCAGCAACATTTATAGGCTTAGAAAATTATAAAAAATTATTTACAGATGAGACATTAAAAGTATCTATTATAAATACGATTAAATTTGCTATTATAGTAGTACCTTGCCAGACTATTTTATCGTTGATTTTGGCAGTTTGGATTACAGGAAAAGGAAATAGTAAAATAGCTTCATTTGCTAAAGGCGCTATATTTATACCTGTATTGTCGTCTATGGTTTTGATTGGTATGGTATGGAGAGCTTTATTAAATGGAGAAGGTTCAATTATATATCAATTGTTAGGTGCTTTTGGAATAGAATCATCTAAACTTTTGGGAGATAGTAAAACAGCACTTCCTACGCTTATGTTTATATCTATGTGGAAAAATATAGGATATTTTATGGTAATTTATATTTCAGCTATAATGAATTTACCAAAACATTGTTATGAGGTAGCAAAGGTTGATGGAGCTACAAAACTTCAAGAATTTATGAAAATAACAGTTCCACTACTAAAGCCAACTACAATAATGGTTGTGTTTTTAGGAACAATATGGTCGTTACAAGTATTTGACTTGGTTTATACTGTGACAGGTGGAGGTCCAGGGATATCTACTATGAGTATAGTTATGCATGCATTTAACTTAAACTTTAAAAACTTCAATTCTGGATATGCAATGACTGTAGCAAATGTATTATTTTTGTTGATAGCAGTAGTTTCAATTTTACAAAATAAACTTGTAAAACGAGACAGTTCAGATTTTTAGAAAGGTAGGTATAATATGAAAACAACAAAGAGATTATTGAGTGATGGGTTGCTATTATTTATAGCATGTACAAGCTTAGTACCATTTATATACATGTTGATAATATCATTAAAGGTAACATATAATTCATACAATTTGGATATATCTTTTTCAACAGTAACACTTCAAAACTATATAGATATATTTACTAAAAAAGGATTTACGCAATATTTTTTAAACACAGCCATAGTATCTTTTTCAGGAGTACTGTTAAACTTAGTATTTAGTACATTAGCAGGGTATTCTTTTGCGAAGATGGATTTTAAAGGTAGTGATAAGTTATTTTTATTTATGATAATGACTTTAATTATACCATCTCAAGTTACAATGATACCACTTTATATAATAATGAAACACTTAGGATGGATAAATAGTTATTTGGCTCTTATTATGCCAATACCAACTGCATTTGGTGTATTTATAATGAGACAAGCTATTTTAGGAGTACCAAAAGAACTCTTAGAATCAGCAAAAATAGATGGTTGTTCAGACCTTAGAATTTTAGTACAAATAGTGTTACCTCTAATCAAACCAGCATTAATTACACTAGCTATATTTACTTTCATGGGAGCATGGAATGAGTTTATGTGGCCTCTTATAGCAACAACTAAAGATGCAATGAGGACATTAACAGTAGGGTTATCCACTCTTAAGACATTCCAGATAACAAATTATGGACAAATGATGGCAGGAGCAACAATAACATTTTTACCTCCATTTATTTTCTATTTAATTTTACAAAGTAAATTTGTTGAGGGTGTATCTTTATCTGGTATAAAAGGTTAAATAGTCTAATTTAAAAATACAAAATAAAACTATAGATGCGGAGGAAATCAAAACATGGAAATTTCATATATATTGAAAGATTGCACATTTAAACACAATAAATACTCAGTTATAGAAGCTGAAACTTGGGAACATAAGGATTTAAATATTGTAGTAGCTAAAGGTGAAAAATTTGCATTTCAAATTATGCTGAAAGCTACAGAAGAATTTAATTGCACAATTGATGGTAGTAGTGCTATATCATGGAAAGGCTTGGGAAATAGAGTAAGATTAGGTCTAAATGTGCCTGCTGGATTAGAAAATAATTTTAGTATAAATATATTAGGGTACGTTCAAGATGATACAAAAGCATTTGTAAATGATGCTATTTTGAGAGATAAAGATGTACTAGTGGAACAATATTTGCCTCAAACGTTTTGGATTGAAGGGCAAGTACCTGAGGATTTTTTAGGAAATAAGTTTAATATAAGTATTGATATATTCAAAAGTTTTGGTTATGAAGATGAAGAAAAAGTTTTTACAGTTGATGTGCCTATAGAAGTAAAAAATGTTGTGTTAAAGCCTTTGGACGAAAGTAAATTCTTTTTAGATTTATGGCAACATCCAAGTTGTCTAGCTAGAATGTATAAAGTTGAATTGTGGTCTGATATACATTTTGAGATAATAGATAATTATCTCAAAGAACTAGCATCTTTAGGAGAAAAAGTTGCAACAGTTATAGTTTCAGATTATCCATGGGCAGGTCAAAGTTGTTATAAAGTCTATAAAAATCCATCAAACTTATATGAATACAACATGGTAGGTGTCTCAAAAGATTTAGATGGAAATATCAAGTGTAATTTTGAAAGCATGGACAAGTATATAAGTATAGCTAGTAAGTACAAAATGGCTCAGGAGATAGATTTATTTGGTCTGTTAGGTAATTGGTGTGCTGGAGAGTTTGGAAACCCTATAGAGGGCTATAAAGACCCTATAAGAGTAAGATACTTTGATGAAAAAGACAAAGTGTTTAAATTCATAAATAATACAGATGATTTAAAAGAGTATATAGGATTAGTATTAAATCATTTAATAGAATGTGGTCTATGGGATAGCATCAGAATTATAGCCGATGAACCAAATAATCCAGAGGTTGTAAAAGAGTGTATCAAATTTATAAACTCTACTGTAAGTACTCATCAAGTTAAATATAAATCAGCAACTCATGACCAAAACTTTTTAGATAGAGCTAAAGATGAAGTTGATGACATGTCAATAAATTTAAAACTTACTATTCAAAATTATAAAGATATAGAAAATCTAAAGAAAAAAATGCATGATAAAGGTGGAATATTGACTTGGTTTGTTTGCTGTTTCCCAGAAAAACCAAATAGTTTTATAAGTTCTCCTTTTGTAGAAAATAGAATAATAGGGTGGTACACTTATTATTTTGGTCTTGATGGATTTTTAAGATGGGATTATAATTTATGGACAGAAGACCCTTGGAAAGACGCAAGTTACAAATTCCCTATTTGGAAAGCTGGAGATATGTTCTTTGTTTATCCTGGAAAAGATTTAAAGCCTGTTAGAAGTGTTAGAATGGAAAACTTAAGATTTGGCATACAAGATTTTGAGTTATTTACTATGTTAGAAAAAGAAAAGGGAAGAGAATATATAGAAGTTGAGCTTATGCAAACTCTATTAAATAAAAAAGAAAATGCTGAAATTAAAGGTTTCGGAAATATAGAGCTTGGATATTCACTAGATAATTTTGGATATGATAAGGTCAAAAAACAAGTTTTAGATTTGTTAGATAAGTTATAAAAAATATAAGGCATTATATCGAGAAATAATCAAAGTTATTTTAAGATATACTGCCTTATATTTTTTTAAAAGTATATTTAGAATAAAATTTATAAAGAAGCATAATTAGAGATAACATGATATAATTTAATTTGTTATAATAGGGTACTAATGATATTAAAGCTTCTATAAGATAGACTAAAACTAGTAAAGTAATATTATACAAAAAATAAGTTAGGGGGAGAGGAACATAAAAAGAATAGGTATTAGTATAGCAGCCTTTTTGAGTATAGCTTTTATTGGATTTTATTTTATAATAAGAGGAGATAGTGATAAAGTTACAATGCAACGAGGAATAAACATAGGTAATGCGTTAGAATCACCAAAAAATTTTCCTTGGGATGTTAAAATGTCAGATAAGTATTTTGATGATATAAAAATGGCAGGTTTTGATACAGTCCGTATACCAGTAAGATTTTCTGATTACACCTCAGATTCTAATGATTATAAAATTGATGAAGAATTCTTCAAAAAGATTGATGGGCATATAAAGTATGCTTTGGATAAAGAGTTAGTAGTTGTGTTAGATTTACATCACTTTGAAGACATTATGAAAGAACCACAAATTAATAAAGAGAAGTTTTTAAAAATATGGCAACAAATAGCTAATAGATATCAAAAATATGATAAAAAATTGGTTTTTGAATTATTAAATGAGCCTAAAGAAAGCCTATCTCCACAGTTACTAAATGAATACTTTAAAGAAGCTATAAATATAATTAGAAAAACTAATCCTAAAAGGACAATTATAGTGGGTCCATACAATTACTACCAAATTGATTATTTAAAGGGTTTAAATATTCCTAAAAACTCTAATATAGTAGTTTCATTTCACTATTATGAACCAAATGATTTTGCATTCCAAGGAAATATCTATCATAAAGGGTTTGAGAACTTAAGCAATATTACTTGGGAAGGAACAAATGAACAACTTGAGTATCTAAAGAAAAGATTTGATACAGTAGAGAAATGGGCTAATAAAAATAATGTAAAAGTTTTATTGGGAGAGTTTGGAATAACAAAAGAGGCACCAGAAGCTTCAAGAGTAGCTTGGATAAAAGCAGTAAGAGAAGAGGCTGAAAAACGAAATTTTTCATGGGCTTACTGGGAACTTGCCTCTGGATTTGGAATATATAATCAAGTTGAAGGTACTTGGGATGAAGAGATATTGAATGCACTAGTAGGAAAGAGGTGATTTGATGAAGAAAAATTCAAAAAAGGTACTTATAACCTTAACTATTATTACTAATATTATATATATATTGTGGAGAATTTTTTATACAATACCTAAAGAAGAAGGGATGTTTGCATTAATTTGTGCGATAATACTACTTTCAGTGGAGTTAATAGGGATGATGGAAATGTTTGTACATTATTATGGAATGTCTAATATTGAGTATCCTGAAAAGCCAATTATAAGTGAAGAACTTTATCCACCTGTGGATGTATTTATTGCAACATATAATGAGTCTGTTGACTTGGTAAGAAAAACAATAAATGGATGTCTTCATATGCAATATCCTGATAAGAAAAAGGTACATATATATATATGTGATGATGGTAATCGTGAAGAAATGCGTCTTCTGTCAGAAAAAATGGGTGTCAATTATATAACTCGAACAGAAAGAGAAGGAGCCAAAGCTGGAAACCTAAATAATGCAATGCAGCATACAAACTCTCCTTTGATTGCTACATTTGATGCAGATATGATACCAATGCATGATTTTTTAATTGATACAGTACCATACTTTTTAAAAAATGAACAGGCTAAAAAAGATGGAGAAAAAGAACAATACGAAAAGATTGGTTTTGTGCAAACACCACAAAGTTTCTATAATCCAGATTTATTCCAATTTAATTTACACTCTGAAGGTAGAATTCCAAATGAACAAGATTATTTTTATAGAGATATTCAATTAGCTAGAAATAAAACCAATTCTGTAATTTATGGTGGTAGTAATACAGTTATTTCAAGAGAAGCTTTAGATGAAGTTGGAGGATTTTATACTTTTTCTATCACAGAAGATTTTGCAACAGGGATTTTAATTCAAAGTAAAGGATATAGATGCTATGCTATTCCAGAAGTACATGCATCAGGATTATCTCCAATAGATTTAAAAAGCCTTATTAAACAACGTGAAAGATGGGCACGTGGATGCATACAGACAGGTAGACGATTGAATATTTTGTTTAGAAAAGGTTTAGGATTTTGGCAGAAAATAAGTTATATTTCTTCAATTACTTATTGGTATGCAAGTATAAAACGCTTTACTTATATAATGGCTCCCATTTTATTTTCAGTCTTTAATGTAATTGTTGTAAAATGCACATTACTTCAAGTATTGATATTTTGGTTACCTATGTATATTTTAAGTAGTTTATCCCTTAAAATATTTTCTCAAAATATAAGAAACACAAGATGGACTAATATATATGAAACTATAATGTTTCAGTCTTTAATGCCAGCAGTAATACTTGAAACATTTGCAATATCTAAGAATAAATTTTCAGTGACCAATAAGAGTAAAGCAGAAGAAAAAAGAATATATAAGGTTTTGCAAGGAGCACCATATTTTATATACATAGTGCTATCTATAATAGGAATCTTAAAGATGTTTATATCAATATTTAAAATGAATTCAATGACATACTCAGTCGTACTGTTTTGGTTAATTGGAAATCTTTTTAATCTTGTTATGGCCATGCTGTTTATATCAGGAAGACAACAATTAAGAAAATCTGAGCGTTATGTTGCTGAAATTGATTTTAAACTAAAGCAAAATTCGTACATTCTTTCTTCAAAAACAATTGATATATCAGAAAATGGATTTGCGTTTTTGTTGGAAAATCCAGAGTATATTTCTCCAGAAGAATTTGAGGTAGAGTTTAAAGAAAAATCAGGAAATGAAATATATATAGCCAGTATGAAGGCAAAGATAGTTAATGTTGTGGAAATAAACTCAAAGTGGAAGTATGCATGTTACATTACACACATTGAAGATAATCAATTTGATAATTGGATGTGTATTGTTCATGATAGGGTGCCGACTTTGCCAATGACAATATCTAATCAATTAGGTTTTTTTGATGACTTGCAAATTAATGTAAAAAAACGTATTGAAAAATCTAAAACTTTATCGAGAAGAAGTCCAAGAATTAATACAGATTTCCAAAGTGATATAGAAAATATAGGTAAGGTAAAACTGGTAAATTTTAATTATCAGTATGTATTACTAGGTTTTGAAAATAAAGATATTTATCCTCAAAAAATAGAAATAGAACTTAATGAAAATATTATACTTGAGTGTGATTTATGTGAAGGTAAAGCTGATATGAGGGGTGTTTTATACAAAGTAAATAATATTGATAGTATAATGCAAAATTT
Organism: Clostridioides sp. ES-S-0048-02; assembly: GCF_020658495.1. NCBI lineage: Bacteria > Bacillati > Bacillota > Clostridia > Peptostreptococcales > Peptostreptococcaceae > Clostridioides > Clostridioides sp. ES-S-0048-02. The sequence continues at coordinate 166,317 of NZ_JACVWH010000004.1, read as the reverse complement.
ATTTTTAAGGGAGGAAATGATGGAGTGGATATTACAACATAAAACAATTATAATTTCAAAACCTAATGAAAAGAAAGACGAATGCACAGATGAGTTTGAGCCAATGAAATATATTTAGGAGAGATAAAATGAAAATTTTAAAAGTGTTTTTGTGTTATTTAAAATATTTTATTTTAGTGTTTATTTTTTTTATAAACAGTACTTTTACAAGTTCAGGAATAAGTAATAAAAATTTAGATTTATCTTTTAAAAAGGTGGAAAGTAATTTAAGTGCTAACATTATACATGAAAATACAAGTATAAAAATAGAGACAGATAGTTCTAAAAATAATAAAGAACGTTATCTATATATTTATAAAAATATAAAAGATGACTGGAATGTATTCCATAATTTTTATATTGAGATTCAAAATAAGAATAAAAGTCCTCAGCGAATTAATTTAAACATACAAAGTAAGGATACGCTTGACTTTAAGTTAAAAGAAGGTAGCGAAATATTTATTGAAAATCAAAATATAATATATTCAGATAAAATAAAAGATGGATGCATAGATATACCAGGTGAGTTTGAGGGAAAAATTTATGTGAATTTTAGCAGTTTTATAAATGATAAAAATAATGTCATGTTAGATTCAGATGTTCTATCAGATATTAACGGGTGGGGAATCACATTTATTCCATCTAGTGAAGAACATAATGTTATTAATATAAGAAAAGTATCTTTACTTTTAGAGGAGCAACTTGAATCCTTGCATAATATTAAAATAATTGGTGATGAAGAAGTACAAATACCTGTATTGGGTCAAAGTATAAGTCAATATAAAGTGTCAGGACTGGAACAGAGTTCAAAAATTAAGTACTCATTTGTAGAAAAACAAAACAATGTAAATATATCTCAGGAAGGTAAATTAACATTAAATAATGAAGTACAACCTGGAGAAATTATTTTAAAAGTTAATGTTGATGACAAGTTTAAAGTTGGAAAGAAGATAGTATTGACTCAGTCTTGGAGTATTAATCAAAAAGATAAAGATGGTGTTCCGTATACCTTAGTATCACCTAAACAATCACCAACCGTACAAAATATGAAAACAGTAAATGCTATGAATAATAGTGTAAATTTTATTCGCATTTTATTTATATCCTTATTAGCAATATGCTTAGGGATATACTTATATTGGAAAAAACACTTAAAAACTGAGTAAAGAGAGGAGGTATAGCATGTTATTTTCAAGTTTGATTTTTTTATTTTATTTTTTGCCAATAACTTTGGTATTATATTATTTATTTAGATTTAATCGGACAATCCAAAATATGATATTACTTATTGTTAGTTTATTTTTTTATGCCTGGGGAGAGCCGAAATTTGTTGTTATTATGATAGCTTCTATAATAATGAATTATATATTTGGTTTGATAGTAGACAGATATAGAAAAAGTAAAGTAAAAGTAAAGATTATTTTGATTTTGATGTGTATATATAATATAGGTGTTCTATTTATATTTAAATATCTAGCTTTTGCACTAAGAAATATTAGTTCGCTTATTAACACAGAACTTGCGATTCCAAGCATTGTTTTACCTATAGGTATTTCATTTTTTACCTTTCAAGGAATGTCTTATGTTATAGATGTTTATCGTGGACATGGAGAAGTTCAAAAGAATCCTTTTTATGTAGGATTATATATAGCTTTTTTCCCACAATTAATAGCAGGGCCTATAGTTAGATATGAAAGTGTTGCAGAACAAATTCATAACAGAAAAGAAACATGGAATAAATTTTCTATTGGAACATGTAGGTTTATAACTGGTTTAGGTAAAAAAATATTAATTTCTAATAATATGGCAATAGTAGCAGATTATATTTACACTATGAATAGTCAAGGTTCAATAGCTACATCGTTGGCTTGGCTTGGTTCAATAGCTTATACTTTACAAATATTTTTTGACTTTTCTGCGTATTCAGATATGGCCATAGGTTTAGGTCTTATGTTTGGTTTTAAATTTGAAGAAAACTTTAATTACCCATATATTTCAAAATCAATTTCTGAGTTTTGGAGAAGATGGCATATTTCTTTAGGAATGTGGTTTAAGAGTTATATATACTTTCCACTTGGTGGTTCTAGAGTTTTAAATAAAGACATTATGATTAGAAATATGTTTATAGTATGGTTATTTACTGGAATATGGCATGGTGCAGAATGGACATTTGTGATTTGGGGGATTTTGAATTTTGTTTTTTTAATTATAGAGAGATTTATAATGTTTGAAAAGATTGAAAATCATAATCTCATAAAACATATTTATACTTTACTAGTAGTAAACTTTGGATGGGTACTGTTTAGAGCTCCAAATTTAAATGAAGCATATAACTATTTTAAAGCTATGTTTGGTGCAAGTGGAGTTATGTGGAGTGACTATACATATATGTTCTTGAAAGAATATTTGATTTTCTTTATATTTGCATTTATTTTTAGTGTACCTATTGCAAAAAAAGTTAATAAATTTGTTGTTGAACAAGCTAAATACAGTACATTATTTAATTTATTTTATCCAATTTGTTCTATTTTATTGTTCTTTATTTCTGTGACATATTTAGTAACTGGAAGTTATAATCCATTTATTTACTTTAATTTTTAGCTGAGGAGGAAAAGTATGAATAGATTTTTTAAAGTAAGGCTAATAACTACAATTATATTCTTAGTTGTTTTATTCACCTTCTCTATCTCTAATATCTGTTATTCTGGAAAAGATATGATACAAGAAATAAAAAAATCAATTAATGATAAGAATAGTTTAAAGGATACTATATCGTCTATTGATAATACAGTAAATGACAAAGTGATATATAAAAATACTTTTATTGAAACTTATGGATATTTGCAAAAACTAATGGGTAAAAATGAATTTTCAAAGTTTAGTGTTGTGAAAGATACTTCTGGCAAAATGCATTACACATATTTTGCTAAATCTCCAAATCAAGTTGATGTATTGTCAGACAGAGTAAGTAAGTTCTCTAAGGAAATGGATAAACAAAATACTAAATTAGTTTATTTAATGACTCCAGATAAATATATAAAAGGAGTAACACAGTTTCCTAAAGGCATACCTTATTCCTATAGTAATGAGACAGCAGATAATTTTTTAAATGAACTAAAAAATGATAATGTTGACTATATAGATTTTAGAAAAAATATTTTAAAAAGTGGTATTTCAAAAGATGAGTTATTCTTTAAAACAGACCACCATTGGAAAGTAGAGACTTCTTTTTGGGCATTTGGAGAATTGATTGAACAGCTTAATAAAAAATATAACATGAAATTAGATGAAAATTATTATTATAGAGATAAAGAAAACTATAATTCGATTGTATATCCTAGGTCATTTCTTGGTTCTATGGGAAGGAAGACGGGAATTTTATATGGTGGAATAGATGATTTTACACTAATTTATCCTAAATTTAAGACGAATTATACATACTATACAGATTCTAAATCTCAAAAATTTGAATTAAAAGGAAGGTTTGAAGAGAGTTTGATATTATCATACCCTTTTAATGCTGACCTTAATTTAATGGATGGACAATCAGATAAATATTTTACATACTTATTGGGGAATCGTCCACTAGTTAAAATTAAAAATATAGAAAATCCAGAAGGATTAAAAGTGTTATTTGTTAAGGACTCATTAATTGTACCAACAGCAGCATTCTTTTCTTCTGTTTGTTCAACTATGGATATGATAGACCCTAGATACTATGATGGAGATATATTAGAATATGCAAAGTCTCAAGATTATGACTTTGTTTTTATATCTGTATATCCTCAAAACCTTACAAAAGAATTTTTTCCATTTTGTAAATAAAATAAAAAATAAATGGCTAACTTTGTACTATGTTAGCCATTTATTTTTATAATATTTTTTAAGAAATGTTTTTCTTATTGAATACTTCTTTATCAACTTTTCCAAGTGACTTACCTACAGTAATTGAAGATACCATAGCACCATTGACATTTATCATTGTACGTCCCATATCTAGTATAGGGTCTATTGCAAGTATTCCACCAACTAGTGGGAAATAAGAGCCAAGACCTACTCCAGAAATAACAACTGAAACAGCTATTGTAGCAGTTCCTGGAAGACCTGCTATTCCAAGTGAACTAATTGTTATAACAATTAACAGCATAACATAAAAACTAATATCCATATTTACTCCAGCCATATTAGCAAGAGTAACAGCCATTAAAGCAGGATATATGCCAGCACAACCATTCATACCCATGTTTGCACCTAAACTTGCTGTAAAGCTTGATACACCCTCATCAACTCCGTGATTTTGTACTAAACTTTCTATCGTAACAGGTAATGTTCCCAAACTAGAACGTGAAGTAAATGCTAGAAGTAGAGCTTCAGTTGAATTTTTTATATAAGTAATAGGATTTAGACCATTTAAAGTTATAAAAATTAAATGTATAACAAATAATATTGCAACTGATATATAAAGAGCTAATATAAAATATAAAACAGAAATTATTGAACTAATACCTTGTGAAGTTATTGTATTAGCAAGTAGTGCAACTACAGCATAAGGCATAAATTTGATAACAGTCATAGATACACTAACAATTATCTTGTAAGATGCTTCTATAAAATCTATAAATGGATTTATAGTTTCAAAATGTTTTTTACTTAATCTCTTTACTGAGGTACCTATAAATGTAGCAAATATTATTGTAGCTACAATATTTCCATTTGCCATAGCCATTACAGGATTTGATGGTAATAATCCTCTTAAAGTATCTACAAGAGAGTTTATTTCCTTAAGCTCTTGATTTCCACCTAAACTGGATAAATCAGCTCCTACTCCTAATCTCATCGTGTTTGCAACAACAATTCCAACAATTGCTGCTATAGCCGTAGTAATAAGGAGCATTCCTAAAGATTTAAATGTCAAAGTTCCAAGGTTATTATCTTTCATGTTAATAATTACTTTTATAATTGATAAGAAAACCAAAGGTATTACTAACATTTTTAATAAGTCCATAAATCCAGAACCAAATAAACTATACCATTTGCTTACTTCTTGTAACCAAGTAATTTGAGTTGTATCAGTAGGAAAACCAGCAAAAGCTTGAATAATAATTCCCAATATAAGACCAATTATTGTAGCATATATTGTTCTCAATGAAAATTTGATTTTTTTCTTTTCAAATTGTCTAACAATAAAAAATATACCTATAAGTAATAATATGAAAAAAATCGTTTTAAAATCTGTAATCATAAGAAATTGTGATAAGAATGAGTTTTCCAATATTTTTTCTCCTTTGTCTAAAAATAAATTTTTCTAAGCTTAAATGATATCAATATATTAAAAAAATGTCAATATTATATCACAATTTACCGAGATAGAATAAAATAATTTAATTTATCAAAATATGATTAAATAGATGAAAAGGGGGTATAATATATGTTTAAAGACTTTGAATTAGATTAATGGATGTAAGAACAACTTTTATAAAATTTGATTTCAAATAAAAAGATGTTAAAAAAATAACTAAAATTATCATGAAAATATATACATAGAATAGATATTAAATGAAAAGTTTAAACTAAGTAGAGAAATTAATTAGACGTCTAAGGAGAGATAAAATGAGAGTAATAATAATTGGTGGTGTTGCAGCTGGTATGAGTGCTGCAGCGAAATTAAAAAGAATTAAACCTGAATACGAGGTTGTAGTTTATGAAAAAACTGAAATAGTGTCTTTTGGAGCTTGTGGGTTGCCATATTTTGTAGGTGGTTTTTTTGATGATGCTAATGATTTATTGGCCAGAACACCTGAAAAACTTAGAGAATCGGGCATTGATTTAAATATATTTAGAGAGGTTGTTGCAGTTGATACTAAGTCTAAGAAAATAAAAATAAAAAATGTAAAAACAGATGAGATATACGAAGATTACTATGATAAATTGATGATAGCAACTGGGGCAAGAAGCATTCTGCCTCCTATAAAAAATATAGATTTAAAAAATGTTTCTACACTAAAAAGCCTATATGATGGAGAATATCTAAAAAAATTATTAAGTGGAAAAGAAATAAAAAAAGTAACAATAATAGGTGCTGGATTTATAGGATTAGAAGCAGTTGAAGCATGCAAAAAATTAGGTAAAGATGTACATGTAGTTCAATTGGAAGAGAGAGTATTACCACAAGTATTTGATAAGGAAATTACAGATGTCTTAGAGGATGAAATAAGAAATCACGATGTAAAATTGCATTTGGATGAGATAGTTGTAGAATTGTCTGGAAAAGATAAAGTGGAAAAAGTAATAACAAATAAAGGCACAATAGATACAGATGTTGTGATAATTGCTACTGGTGTAAAACCTAACACGGAATTTTTACAAAATACAAATATAAAAACATTAAAAAATGGAGCTATAGTAGTTGATGAATATGGCAGGACTTCTGTTGAAGATATATATTCTGCTGGTGATTGTGCAACTATAAAGAATATAGTGAGTAATGAAAATGCATATATACCTTTAGCAACTGGAGCAAATAAATTAGGTAGGATAGTAGGAGAAAACTTAGCAGGTAAAGAAGTTTCTTATCAAGGTTCTCTATCCTCAAGTTGTATAAAGGTTATGGATATGGAGGCTGCCTCAACTGGAATTACAGAGAAACAAGCTAGTGATTTGGGATTAAACTTCAAATCCAAATTTATTTCTGATTATAATCAAACTCACTATTATCCTGGAAGAAATAAAATATATGTAAAACTTATTTACGATGCAGAGACAAAAGTTATTTTAGGTGGACAAGTAGCTGGTTTTAAAGATGCTGTTCAAAGAACTAATGTGTTGGCAGCTGCTATCTTTGGAAAAATGACCACAAGTCAACTTGGGATGTTAGATTTATGTTATGCTCCACCATTTGCAAGAACCTGGGATGTATTAAATGTAGCTGGAAATGTATCTAAATAATTTTATCTAAATAACTATTAATAATTAAGTAACTATTAATAAATTAAATAACAGTAATAAATATTAAAGGAATGAGTTTACCCTAAAATAATTTTATCTAAGGTAAGTTCATTCCTAAATTTTTATTAAGTATAATTTTTACTAAAGCTGTAAAATTAATTATTCATCAAAATTTAAGTGTAAGCTAAGTCTATCTTCACCAATAATCGTATTTTCAAAAACATTAGTAGCATTTTCTAAGTACATGTTAGGCATATCTAATGATGGGCTAAAGTGTGTCAATAAAAGTTGCTTAACATTTCCTAGTTTTGCAAGGTTTGCAGCTTCTCTAAAAGTCATATGCTTATTTTTGACAGCTTTTGAAATATCTAAATCATCACCATACATAGCTTCACATATAAATAAATCGCTATCTTTTATAAAGTTAGGTATTGAGTCTATAGGTCTTGTATCTGTTGTAAGACTTACTTTAACTCCTTTTCTTGGTTCTCCTAAAACCATGTCTGGAGTGTATTTTTTTGAATTTAAAACTACACTTTGACCATCCTGAAGATTTTTCCATATTGTTTTAGGAACTTTATTTTGAGTTGCTTTATTTATATCAAATTTAGGATTTCGTTTAAAATTAAAACTGTATCCTATACACTCTATAGAGTGTTCTAAATGGATTGTTGAAATCTCTATGTTTTTCAAATACTCATTATCTAAAGAAAAACTACCTTGAGGATTTTCTATAATTTTTAAAGTATAGGGTATGTATTCTACTAAATTTCTCATAGAACGAATACAATCAATTATTCCAATAGGACCAACTATAGTTAAATCACTTGTACGACCGCTATTTCCAATCGTTGATAGAAGCCCTAAAAGTCCAAATATATGGTCACCATGTAAATGTGTTATACAAATCAAGTCTATATCTTTAAAGCCACATTTTTTCAACTTCATAGATACTTGAGTGCCTTCACCACAATCAATTAGTATTTTTCTGCCTTTATAATTCATGAATACAGAAGACAAAAATCTATGTGGCATGGGTACATTTCCACCACATCCAAGTAAAGTTAAATCTATCATTTTTTCCCCTTTCTAAAATTAACACAAATCTGTTGTTTGTTTTTATTATGATATCCTATTATAATTATTTTAACATTAAATACAACAATAAATGTGCATTTGAGTCAAGAAATATTAGTAAATAGAAATTTTGTATAATAGTATACAAGAACTCTATAAGTGTAACTTTGCATTTATTTTTGAAAAATTTATAGGAGGTAAATCTAATGAAACTGTCAAAGAAAATTACTATTTTATCATTGATGATGTTGACTTTAGTTGGATGCAGTAATGGGGAAAGTAAAAAAACAGTTGAAGGTTCTAACCATATTCAAAATTCTAAAAAAGAAGAGCAATCTATCGTAGTACATAAAGATGAAAATATATTAAAAGATAGGTATGAGCCACCAAAAGGATTTAAAAGGGTTGATGTAGAAAAAGGTAGCTTCGAAAGTTTTTTGAGGAATACTAAGTTGAAAAATTATGGTGAGAAAGTTAAGTATTACGATGGTAGAACTAAGGAATCAAAAGGTATCTATGATAGTGTATTCGATGTCAATATTGGTGATAGAGATTTGCATCAATGTGCAGATGCAATTATGCTTATGAGAGCAGAATACCTGTATCAGAATAAGAGATATGATGAAATAAGCTTTGACTTTGTGGATGGTTTTAAGGCTAAGTATTCAAAATGGGCAGAAGGATATAGGATTTCAGTAAAAGATAGTGGTTCAAGTTGGTATAAAGCAAGTGAATATTCAACATCATATGATAGTTTTAGAAAATTTATGGATATAGTATTTGCTTATTCAGGCACTTTATCACTTGAAAAAGAATTAAAACCTGTGCAACTTGATGATATGAAAATAGGGGATGTTTTTATAGTTGGAGGCAGTCCAGGACATGCAAGTATAATTATGGATATGGCAGAAAATGAAAAAACCGGAGAAAAGGTCTTTATGATAGCTCAAAGTTATATGCCTGCTCAACAAACTCAGCTTCTTATTAATCGTAAACAACCAAATTTAAGTCCTTGGTATAACTTGAATTTTGAGGGGGATTTAACAGTTCCTCAATGGACTTTTAAAAGAGACCAGCTAAAAAGGTTCTAAAAAATACATATAAAATAAATGAAAATATAAGTGTGAAAAAATGTAACTAGATTAAAACTTGTTGGATATGGACAAAATTAAATTGATAGATAAATATTAAAATCGAAATGATTAACTTCATATATTCTAATATTTATCTAAAAAGCTTTATCTTAAAATAAGAGTCTTATTTTAAAGCTGAAACTAATTTTAGGAGGATAACTTATATTGAAAATTAGAAGATATTTAATTTTAGTAATTATAATTCTAATTACAACAGGCCAGAGTTTTATTTCTTATGGACTAGAGAGTTTTGAAGAAAGTTATAAAAGTGTAGAACAATTAAATAACTTTAAGCACAAAATAGAAAACTCATCTAAAGAAATAACCATTTTTCACACTAATGACATACATGGAAGATATGCTGAAGGTGATGAATATATACAAATAGGTAATCTAGCTACATTAAAAAAGGAAACTCCAAATTCAATTTTAGTAGATGCAGGAGATTGCTTACATGGGTTACCAATAGTAAATATGAATAAAGGTGAAGATGCAATTAAATTAATTAAAAGTGTTGGATATGACTATATTACTCCAGGAAATCATGACTTCAATTATGGAAAGGATAGATTATTAGAGCTATCTAAAATTGCTAATTCAGGAGATAAAACTTTAAAATTTTTAGCATCAAATATATTTGAAGATGATAAGAACATATTTGACAGTAATGATATAAAAGAAATATATGGTATAAAAATAGGATTTTTTGGGCTTACAACCCAAGAAACAAAAAGTAAGACAGGCTCTAAAAATGTAGAAGGATTAGAGTTTAGAAATCCTATAGAAAGTGCAAAAGAGCAAGTAAATGAATTAAAAAGAAAAGGTGCTGATGTAATAGTTGCAATATCACATATTGGAACTAATAGTTTAAGTAAGCCAAATAGTATAGATATAGCAAATAAAGTTAATGGTATTGATTTAATTATTGATGGTCATAGCCACACTAAGTTTGAAAATGGTAAACAGGTTGGTGATACACTGATTGTAAGCACAGGGCAATATCTAGAACATATTGGTGAAGTAAAGTTAACATTGGATACTAATGATACAGAACATATAAAAATAGAAAATAAATCAGCAAGATTAATTGAAAAAGAAGAAGCATTAGAGTATAAGTTTGATTCTAACATAAGTGAAAAGATTGGTGAAATAAAGAAACAGCAGGAACAAGTTTTAGATAAAGTGATAGGAGTAACAAAAAATACTCTAGATGGCTCATATGAAAATGTAAGGACAAAAGAAACGAATCTAGGAAATTTAATAGGTGATATCTTATTAGATAAAACTAAAGCAGATATTTCGCTATTTAATGGGGGGAATATAAGAGATACAATTGAAAAAGGGGATATAACAATAGGAAGTATTGCAGATGTATTCCCTTTTAGCAATACTATAGTTACTAAAAAACTTACAGGAGAACAAATTAAAAGTGTTTTAGAACATGGAGTAAAACTGTATCCAGAAAAAAATTCAGCCTTTTTACAAGTGGGTGGAATCTCATACTATTTTGACCCAAAGCAGAAAGAAGGAGAAAAAATAACTGGTATTATGAAAGATGGAAAATCACTTGACATGAATAAAGAGTATACAGTTGCAACCAATGATTATATAGCACTAGGTGGAGATGAATTTCCTTGCTTATCAAAAGAACCAATGTTAGAAGATTTTGGAAGTTTAGAAAGCGCAGTAATTGAGTATATAGAGTATAAAAAAGAAATCTGCAAGAGTGTAGATGGAAGAATTAGCATTAAAACTAAGGAAGAATTGATAATTAAAAGTAATGAGAGTAACTTAGTATTAAATGGTGATGAAGATAATTTAAATGATAGTGAAGACAGTGCAAATAATGAGGATACTAAAAACTCAAATGAGAATAAACGTAAAAATTTAGATAAAATGAAAGCTAGAGAAAGTTCTAATATAAAAGCATCTAAAGCAGAAATTAAAGAAAAATCTCCTAAAACAGGCGATTTAGGTATCAAAGATAGTATGTTTATATTTGTAGCTTCGAGTGTTTTAATTTACTTATTAAATAATAATCAGATAAATTTAAAAAATAAAAAAGTAAAATGAAATTAGTAATAAAATCAATAATAAAATAGAATTAATAATTATTTATTGATAAATAGGTATTGATTATTATATAAAATACAAACCTAAGCAAAGGTAATTGGATGTTTAAATACTGGATTACCTTTGTTTTTTTATTTATGTATAGTAATATCGAATCAATAATTGTACCCTTGATTAAAAACAAATATATTATTAACTTATCATTGGTATGTTTATTTTATTATCTAAGTGTGTAAAATCTTCTTGATGATTAAAAAATATTTATAAATTGTCAAATAAAATGGCTTAGTTAGTATGATATAATTTAGCTAGTATACATAATAATGGAGGAGAAAAACATGAATAATATATTACTTTTAGAAGATGATAAATCTTTAAATAGAGGGATTAGCTTTAAATTAAAAAAAGAGGGATACAATGTTTTTAATACATTTAGTATAGAAGAGGCAAGAGGTATTTTTTTTAAAGAGGATATAAATTTAATTATTTCTGATATAGGTTTACCAGATGGAAGTGGGTTTGATTTTTGTGAGGAGATTAGAAAGAAAAGTGATGTTTATATAATAATGCTTACAGCACTTGATGAAGAAGTGGATATTGTTACAGGTTATGATTTAGGTGCAGATGATTATATTACAAAGCCATTTAGTTTGATGGTATTAATCTCAAAAGTAAATGCATTTATGAAAAGGGTAAATACAGTAAAAAATTACACTTTACTGGTTTGTGATGATTTGTTTTTTTATTATATAGAAAATAAACTGATTATAAAAAATGATGACAAGGAAGAAGAAATAATTTTAAGTAAAACAGAGACTAAACTATTAAGATATTTGATGGAAAATTCAATGCAAGCTTTGACCAAAGAACAACTATTAGAATCTTTATGGGATAGTAGTGGTAATTTTGTAGATGATAATACAGTTGCAGTAAATATAAGAAGACTTAGACAAAAAGTAGAAAAGAATCCTTCTGAACCTAAGTATATAAAAACAGTAAGAGGAGTTGGATATATATGGGGTGAAAGGAGTATAAAAAAATGTTAAAAGATATAAATACCAAAGAAAATTTTAGTATTAAAGAGGACTATATAATGAAAAAGGCTGTTATATATTCTATTTTATCCATGCTTGTGGTAACACTTGCATTTATATTTTTTGAATATAATAGACTATATGTTTTATATGAACATCAAATAAAAAATACTCAAAGTATGGCAGGTATGTTGATTGAAAAATATCCAGATGATGAGGTAGATATAGTAAAGTCTATTTATAATTTTGACTATAGTAATGCAGAGGTTGGAGAAAAAGCACTTGAAAAATTTGGATATGGGCTAGAAAATAAAATGTCAAATGATAAAAACTTTGGCATATATTTAAAATCTTTTTTTAAAGAATCAATTTTTGTTTTTTTAATAATGTTTATAGCCATTACAGGAATAATATATTATTTTATAAGATACATAAACAAAAGATTAAGCAAGATTTATTTTATAGTGGAGCAAATGGCACAAGAAAATTATTTAAAAGAAGGTAGCAAGTTAGATAATTCTGGTTATTTGGTAGAATATAATGAGTATTTTAAAGAGGGTACATTTAGTAAGATTAACAATTGCCTGTATGAGTTAAATAGAAGTTTAAAGATAAAATTTATTAAATTAGAAAAAGAAAAGGAAAGTGTAAAATCATTAGTAACAGACATTTCTCATCAATTAAAAACTCCCTTAGCATCATTAAAATTATATAATACATTACTTATAGAAGAAGACTTAGACGAAGATGAAGCACATGAGTTTTTATTAACTAATAAAAATTCTATAAATAAATTGGAAAATTTAATAAATTCTTTAGTTAACATATCAAGACTAGAGATTAGTATGATAAGCATAAAAAAAGAAGATAATGACATAAAAAGTACTATTTTAAATGCTATAGAAAGTATAACTCCTAAAGCGAGAATTAAAAATATAACATTAAAAATAAATGAATTTAATAGTAGAATTATACCTCACGATAAAAAATGGACTGAGGAAAGTATTTTTAATGTATTAGACAATGCTGTTAAGTATACAGAAAGAAATGGAGAAGTAAATATATCCATAGAAGAGACTGTAAACTATTTTAAAATCATAATAGAGGATAATGGTAGAGGAATTGCAAAAAATGAATTTAATAACATATTTAAACGTTTTTATAGAGGAACAGATGAAGAAATTGAATCTATAGAAGGTAGTGGTGTAGGATTGTATTTAAGTAGAAAAATTTTGGAAGAACAAGGTGGTAATATCATGGTATCTTCTAATCTAGGAAAAGGAAGTAAGTTTTCTTTGTTTCTTACAACTATGTAATGTTTACTGAAAGGAGAATGTAATCCTCTACATATATTATATAAGTATAAACAGCTCCACAAATTAGAAGTAGATGATTAAGGAGCAACATAACTTAGAGTGAGGGGATAATTTTATGAAAATACTATATACTGAAAGTTTATCAAAACATTATGGAGAAGGAGAAAGTTTAGTAAAAGCTTTAGATGATGTAAATTTAGAAATAAATGAAGGTGAATTTGTAGCTATAATAGGTAAATCTGGTTCTGGAAAAAGTACATTGTTACATATGATAGGTGGTCTCGATATACCTACATCTGGCAAGGTATACATTGATAATAAAAACATATTTACATTGAAAGAAGAAGAACTTGCCGTATTTAGAAGAAGAAAAATAGGCTTTATATTTCAAAGCTACAATCTAATTCCATCTCTTAATGTATGGGAAAATGTAGTATTACCAATCGGTCTAGATGGTAGAACTGTGGATGAACAATTTATAAAAGACCTTTTAAAATCTTTGGGGCTTGAAAATAAACACGATGTTTTACCAAATACATTATCAGGAGGTCAACAACAAAGAGTAGCAATAGCAAGAGCTTTGGCAACAAGACCAGCCATAATACTTGCTGATGAGCCAACTGGAAACTTGGATTCCAAAACATCAGATGAAGTTATGAGTATACTAAAGTCTATGTCTAAAAAATATAGTCAAACTTTGGTTATGATAACTCATGATGATAGTATAGCTCAAATGGCTGATAGAGTTATATTTATAGAGGATGGTAAGGTATCAAAGGTTGGTGACAAAAATGATTAATACTACTAAAATAGCAAAAAGTAATGTAAAACAAAATAAATCAAAAAGTATATTAATAATAATAACTATAATACTTTCAACATTGATGCTTTCATCTATAGGTATTTATATTGTCGATACAAGAGAATATCAAAAGGAAAATACAATAAAGTATTCAGGCAATTATCAAGGAGTATTAGCAAATGTAAATGAAAAACAAGCTGAAATATTAAGTAATCATGCAGATATTGAACTAGCTGGAAAAATGAATGGAGTGGGTGTTGAGAAGCTAGAAGATGATACAACCATTTCATTATCATATATGAATGAAGAGGGTTTAAAATTAAATAATTTTGAATTTATAAAAGGAAAATTACCAACAAAAGAAAATGAAATAGTACTAGATAGTGGAGCTTTAAAAGCATTAGGTCATGGTCAAAAATTAGGTGAAAAAATAAAAGTACCTTATGATGATTATAAAAGCGACAAAAGAATAGAAAAAGAATTTATAATAACTGGAATCTTAGAAACTAGTGAAATATATGAAGCAGGAAAGAATTATTCTGCTATTATATCAGAAACATATATGAAAAATACTAGAGATATGTCACAAGAAGATTTCAATATATATGTTAAATTAAAAGATAAGAGTGATTTATCTATAGAACAGGCAAAAGAAAAATTAAATAAGATTGCAAATGATATAGGATTAGATACTAATAATATACTTGTAAATGAAAATTATATAAATGCTTTAAAACCAGATAGTGAAACAATGATAGGAGGAGTTCTTATAGGCTTAGTAATTGTATTGTCTAGTATATTGGTAATATACAATATATTCTACATCTCAATAGTTACTAAAGTACAAGAATTTGGAAAACTTAGAGCAATTGGTGCAACTAAAAAACAAGTAAAAGCAATAGTGTTTAAGGAAGGCTTTATATTAGCAGGAATAGCAATACCAGTAGGAACAATTTTAGGTTATGCACTTGCAAATATTATAATAAAATCATTTATGGGTGTAGATGTAAAATCATCACAATTACCAGTGCTATTATTGGTTGTGGTAATAAGTTTTATATCTGTTGTTTTATCACTTTTGAAACCAATGAAAGTAGCTTCAAAGGTATCTATAGTTGATGCAGTAAGATATACTGGAAATGAAATAAGTGGTAAAAATGATAGAAAAGGACATAAAAATATAAATTTAAAGAATTTATCAAAAGCAAATTTAGAAAGAAATAAAAAGCGTACTTATATGACACTGATATCTCTTATGTTAAGTGGAACTATATTTATAACAGTATCTACTGCTTTAGAAAGTTTTAATGCTGAGAAGATGGCTAGAGAGCATTTTCCTTATGATATAGAAGTTAGATTTACTGGATATGAAATGGATAGCGACAAGAATCCTGAAAGTAATTTGAATATTCTACAAATGAATAATCCATTAGGTAAAGACTTTTTAAACCAAGTAAAGAGTATAGAAGGAGTCAAAAAAACTGAATTAGGAAATTCTGTAAAAATTGGGATGGAGGATTATAATGTTGAGTTTAAACATGACCTTTTACAGAGCATAAATGAAAATGATGTGAAGGGTTTAAATAAAAACCTAATAGATGGAAAAATAAATTTTGAAGGGTTACAAACAGGAAACGAAATAGTCATTACTCACCTTGATACAGCAAAAGAAATGGGTGTAAAGGCTGGAGATAAAATAAAATTAACTCTATATGATGGAGATAAAGAGATAAAAAAAGAATTTAAAGTTCAAGCAATAGCTATGGGAACTCCAAGTTTTGGTATAGGAAAAGATTTTATAGATAGAGCTTTGAAATATGATACAACAAGTACTATTGGAATATATACTGAAGAAGGAAAATATCAAGAAGTTAAAGATGCTATAAAGAAAATTGCTAAATCTAATGGATATTTAGAAGCGGATTTTTTAGATAGTAGAATAGAATCAAATAAGATGATGATTTCATTTATAAAAATAATGGGCTATACTTTAACTGGTATAATAGGTGTTATTGGATTTATGAATCTTGTAAATACAATGATAACTAGTATAGTTACTAGAAAAAAAGAACTTGGTATGCTTCAAGCAATTGGACTTACTAATAGACAATTAGTAAAAATGCTTAATTCAGAAGCTATATATTATACTTCTAGAATGATGATAGGCAGTATTGTCTTTGGAGGTATATTAGGATACATTGCAGTTGTATTTTTAAGAAAAACTGGATTATCTTATGCAACATATGCATTACCAATAGTACCAATTTTATTTATGGTTGTATTTATCCTTATAGCTCAATTTATAACAACTTATTTAATAGGAAGAAGCTTTAACAAAGAATCTCTTATTGATAGAGTAAGATATAGTGAATAAAAATATATAAAAAGCTATATTTAATTTTTAAACAGGATTATAGAAGATATAAAAATAGAGTTAAATAGGTTAATAATATACAAATACAGGGCAAGTGGCTTAAATGTTCATATGTCCTGTATTTTGTTGTTTTTACTGTTATAAAATTCTTATTAATATAACTTATCAATTTAAGTTGTAAGTGATAGTATGTTTAATGTTCAGAAGATTGTTATCAGAAAAAAATGTATTGGTACAATTCTAAAAAAATATAAAATTGTACCATGAAAAATGAAAATTTTGTATAATAATCGTATAGAAAATAAAAAGGAGCTGATATATATGAATAATAAAATTAATTATGCACCAGGACCAACAGAAACTAGAGAAAATGTAAGGCTAATAAGAGCAGAGAAAACAACTAACCCAGATATAGATGTTGATTTTGTTGAGTTTTATAAGAAGACATGTGAAAAGTTTGGAAATATAGTTGGTACAAAGAATGATATTTACATATTAAGTGGTGAAGGAATATTGGGACTTGAAGCAGCTTGTGCTTCACTGACAGAGAAGGGTGATAGAGTTCTTGTAATTGACAATGGTATATATGGAGAAGGATTTAAAGACTTTGTAAAAATGTATGGTGGAGAGTATGTGCTTTTTTCAAGTCAATATACAAAAAGTATAGATGTTGATGAGTTAAGAAAGTTTTTAGAAAAGGATAATAACTTTAAATATGCAACAGTGGTTCATTGTGATACTCCAACAGGTGTATTAAATGATGTAAGTGAGATATGTCCGCTATTGAAGGAATATGGAATCTTAACTGTAGTGGATTCTGTGGCAGGTATGGTGGGTGAAAGGTTAAATGTAGATGAATCTAAAATAGATGTAATATTAGGCGGTTCTCAAAAAGCTATTTCTGCACCTGCGGGTCTTACTATAGTCGGTATAAGTCAAGATGCAAAAAATTGTATAAAAAATAGAAAAACAGACATAGTAGGTTTTTATTGTAATTTAAGTATATGGGAAGGATATTACGAAAAAAAATATTTCCCTTATACAATGCCAATAAGTGACATAATGGGTCTTGATAGAGCCTTAGACAATATACTAGAAGAGGGTGTGGAAAAGGTATTAAGTAGACATGAGAAAATAGCTTCTAGTGTAAGACAAGCTGTTGAAGAATATGGTTTAGAATTGTTTTTAGAAGAAGGATATTCTAATACAGTGACAGCAATAAAAATACCTGAAAGTATAGGAGCATTAAAACTTACTGATTATATGCTTAAAAATTACAATACACTTGTTGCAACATCATTAAATCAATATATGGATGCTATTTTGAGAATAGGTCATATGGGGGAAAATGCTAGTCTTGATAAAATAGTTCACATATTAAATGTATTGGATAAAAGTTTAAAAGTATTAGAATTTAATACAAATGGAAGTTTAGTAGATTTATTTAATAAATATTATTTTTAGTCACAATATAAAAGGAGGATGTGGCATGGAAGCTACAGCTAAACAGAAATTTACAACAAAAGATTTGGTAGAAACGTCACTATTAATAGCGTTAGTATTTGTTGCAACCAAGTTTATAAATATAAGATTGCCAATATCTATAAATGGAGGTCTTGTACATTTAGGAACAGCAATGTTATTTATATCAGCAATAGTATTTGGAAGTAAAAAAGGTGCGTTATCAGGTGCTATTGGGATGGCTCTTTTTGATTTGATATCTGGGTGGACTCTATGGGCTCCATTTACATTTATAGTTAGAGGTATTATGGGGTATTTACTTGGAAAGATTGTATGGGCAAATGGCAAGAATGGAGAAAATTTTTTGATTAATGTAATAGGAGTAGTAGTTTCATCAATTTGGATGTTGTTTGGATATTATGTAACAGAGGTTATACTTTATGGTAATTTTATAATTCCACTTACTTCAATACCAGGCAATTTAATGCAGGTGTTAATAGGTCTTATAATAGCACTTCCTATTTCTAAAGCATTAAAAAAATGTATAAGATAGATATGGAATAGATTAAGTTTTTGATAGGATAAATTATATTGTATAATATAAAGATAAAGTATATAATGATAAAAAAATTTAGGATAGAGGTTAATTACAATGTTATCAGTTACAAGGTATGCAGTTAGAAATGTTCGTTTAAAACCCTGGGTAAAGTTTATTTGGTATCTTGAAACAAAATCAAATATATTGCTAAATAATAAGTTATTACCTACAGATAGTATAGATATTATCATTAATCTTTCTGATGTTATGGAATATAAGATTGAAAATCAAAATTATAATGCAAGTAATATACATTTTAATGGAATAAGAGATAAGCATGGATTTGTTATTCAACGTGGAAATATACGTGTGATGGGTATTTCTTTTTATCCATTTGGGCTCTATCCATTTTTAAAGATACCAATTTCAGAGTTTAAGGGTCAACTTGTTGACTTAAAACAAGTATCAGAAGGTTTTGTTGGGAAATTGGAAAGTACATTAAATCAAATATTATCAATAGAAGATATAGTTTTACATTTAGAAAAAATACTAGTATCTATATTAGATGAAAATTTGGTTATAAATAAGATGATAAATCTCCTAGATTTATTTATATACAATAATCAATATAACACTATAAAATTGTTTTGTGATGAGATGAACATAAATATTAAAACTTTAGAAAGAGCTTGTTTAAAATATACTGGGTATACACCTAAAATACTAAGGAAAATATATAGATTTAAAATGGTAAGTAATCAGCTTATTTATAGCTCTAAAAATAATAACTTTCTTGACTTAATTTATGAAAATGAATATTATGACCAAGCTCATTTTATTAAAGAATTTAAACAGTTTTCAGGAGTATCGCCAATTAAATTTATTAAAGAGAATAAAACTATTAAAGAAAACACAACATACAACTATTTATAATTATATTGTCGATTTTTTACAATACCTTTAATTTACTTCTTGTTATGATGTAAGAAAGATAAATAGGAGGGTTTGTATATGAAAATTATTACAGAAATAGTAGAATTTAATGTGGAAGAGAATTTATCAAAAGATGCATTTGTAGAGATTGTAAATGATTTAGAAATAAATTTTCACTCTGTTCAATCGGGCTTTATTGATACTGAGCTTTTATATGATGAAAAAACTCAAAAATGGATTATGATACAACACTGGGATTCTATAGAAAATCTTAAAAGTGCTTCTAGCAAAATGTTTAAAAATACATCTACTGAAAAATTTAGAAATGCTCTAAAGGCACAGACTGTTAAGATGAATATAATTCCACAAATTAAAAGTTGGAAGTTATAATGTCAGATATAAAAAATAATTAATTAGCAAGAAAATAAATCAGCCAAATAACATTTTGTATTAAAATCAAAATTGTTATTTGGCTTTTAGTAGTTATTTATATCTAGATAATATTATTTAAAAATACTATTGCTGTGAGAGATGCAATAGGTATTTTAGAAGATGGAGGAGTAGAAGTAAAATAGATATCGTAGTCTATTAAGTTTTCTGGTCTTGTTTTTCCTCCAAACTCTATCATATCAGTACTTAATACTGTCTTGTATTTTTTGTCTTGGAATTTTGATATGTCTACTGATTGCATCAGATTAGGATGGAAATTAAATATAAATAAATATTTACCCTTACTGTATACTAAAAGTTTTTTATCATTATCTATATGTATAAGTTCATAACTATTCTGTGCAAAAATATCACTGTATTTTGTAAGTTCAAGCATAGATTTATCAAAGTTCAATAGTTGTTTATATTTTAAGTTATCATTTTCTGAAAGACTCCATTGTCTTCTAGCATATTTATAACTCCAATTGTTTCCTTCACGTGGAAAGTCAATCCACTCAGGGTGTCCAAATTCATTTCCCATAAAATTTAGGTATCCTTCACCAGCTAGAGAAAATGTTGCTAATTTAATTAATTTGTTTAGAGACATGGCTCTATCAATAATATGATTATTTGAGTTTATTTCCATATTCCAATACATTTCTTTATCTGCTAACCAAAATATAATTGTCTTATCACCAACTAATGCTTGGTCATGAGATTCACAATATCCAATGTTTTTTTCACCAGGACGTCTAGTAGTAAACTCGTACCACATTTTGCCTAAATCCCAATTTTCATCAGAAGATTTTGAGATAGTTTTTATCCAAAAACCAGGTACTCCCATTGCTAATCTATAGTCAAAGCCAATTCCACCATCTCTTATAGGTATACACATTCCAGGCATTCCACTCATATCTTCTGCAATGCTTATTGAATTAGGTTTGATTTCTTTTATTAATTCATTTGCAAATTGAAGATATGTTATAGCTTCCATATCAGTGTTTGCACTGAAATACTTTTTATAACTGTCAAATGAAACTCCAAGACCGTGGTTATGATATAGCATTGAGGTTACGCCATCAAATCTAAAACCATCAAAATGATACTCATTTAGCCAAAATTTTATATTTGAAAGTAAAAAATGAATTACCTCAGGCTTACCATAGTTAAAGAGTTTTGTTCCCCAAGCAGGGTGATTACCTTTTGAACCTGAATGAAAAAATTGATGTTCACTTCCATCAAATTCATTTATTCCCTCTAAAGTATTTTTTACAGCATGAGAGTGAACTAAGTCTAATAAAACAGCAATTCCCATTGAATGAGCTGTATTTATAAGGTTTTTTAAGTCTTCAGGAGTACCAAATCTAGATGAAATTGCATAAAAGTTTGAAACTTGGTATCCAAAAGAAGCATAATATGGATGTTCCATGATAGCCATAAGTTGAATAGTATTGTATCCAGCTTTCTTTATCCTAGGAAGTATATTTTCAGTAAATTCATTATAAGTTCCAATAGATTCTTTTTCAGTAGCCATACCTATATGACATTCGTAGATTAAAGGGAAAGTTATGTTTTTTAAATCAAATTCATTATCAGTCCAATTAAATGGAGTTTTTGGTTGCCATATCTGCCCATTAAAGCTACCAGAATCCTTTTGGATTACCCTCTTTATGTATAATGGTATGCGGTCAAATGTTTCCCCATTTGTAGTGACTTGTACCTTTACCTCAGATTTATGAGGTAAGCTGTTTTTATCAGGTATAAAAATTTCCCAATTACCAGAATCTATTTTTTTTAGAGGATGGGATTTTCTATTCCAATTATTAAAGTCACCAATTAATGATAAACTATCTGCATTTGGAGCCCACTCTCTATAAAACCATCCATCATTTGTTTGATGGAATCCATAATAAAGATGACCATTTGCAAAAGAATTAAAATCTTCACAGCTAGTTAATATTTTTGCTTTTACATCTTCATAGTGTTTCATCCTTTTTTTTATGTCAGACTCAAATGGTTGTAGATAAACATCAACGTCTAAAATTTTAAATCTTTCTTGACTTTTCATTTGATTTTCCCTCCATAATAAGTATTATATTTTAATAAAATAATACTTATCTCATACTATCTTCTCTATATAATTGATATATATTATATAATCCTAATAAAAAGCTTAAACCACCAATAATTAGTTTCATAATTTACCTCCTTAGTATATTTAAAAATATACTTATATATCAGATTCATCAAAATTTAAAAGTTTATTTAAAACTCTTTTAATAATATCATAATCAAAGCCTTTATAGGAAAGATGTTGAGAAATTTTTTGATATATTTTCTTTTTATCTTCTTTTTTTACCCTTTCATATCTTTTTTTTGCTAGATACATAGCATTTTCAAATTCAGTATCTTTGTCTAATTCTGATACTGCTTCATCAATTGCACTTCTTTCAATACCTTTATTATATAAATTTTGTTTAATTCTGTTTTTACCACATTTGTTTAAATTAACATTGGTATTAACTATTTTCTGAGCCAATATATTGTCATTTACCAGATTATAATTTTTAAGAAAATCTATAACTCTATCAATTGTATCCTCTTCAAAATCTGCTGATAGTTTTTCTTTCATTTTTTTTTCAGACTGGTCAGCACGAGATAAAATATTTAATGCTTTATTTTTAGCTTTTATATACATCTCATCATCTAAAATGGATTTTAATTCCTCTTCATTTACTTCATTTCCTTTTTTTAAATTAAATGTATAAACAAGTTCTTTAAATATAGCAATAAAAAATTTATCATCTACATAAATATTTACTCTATCATCATTTCTTTTTTGTTGTTCTATTTTTGTAATTATACTCATAATTGCTCCTTTTTTATATGTAATTATATTAACAAAAGTAACTAATAAAATTTAATAAAAAACTTATAATTATAGGTTATATTTAATCTAAATTAAGACAAAATAATAAAAAGTTATTTTTATTAAAAAGTTAAGTGAAACTATGTTAAATAATTATTTTTTAAAGTGTTTTTTACCATATAAATATGATTATATACCAAAAAAAATAATTTATAAGCTTTAAGAAATAAAAAATAATGGTACAATAGTATTATAACATTAAAAGGAGACAAAATATGAGAAGTAAAAATCTAGTTCAGAAGGCAGAATTGAAAAATACTGAAAAACTAGAGAAATTTAATCGCCATAAAGGCAAAATCAAAATAGGTATATTAGGAGGTACTTTTGACCCTATACACTATGCTCATTTAGCAACAGCAGAGTTTATTAGAGATAAGTATGAGATTGACAAAATTATCTTTATACCATCAGGAAATCCACCACATAAACTAGGTATCACTACAAATAAGTATGATAGATACAATATGACACTTCTAGCAACTGAAAGCAATGAAGATTTTTTAGTTTCAAAAGTAGAAATCGAAAGAAATAAAAGGACTTATACAATCGATACATTAAAATATTTAAAGAAAAAATACAAAAATGCTGATATTTACTTTATAACAGGGGCAGATGCTATTTGTAGTGTTGAAGAGTGGAAAGATGTAAAGAAAAACTTTGAGTTAGCTACTTTTATAGCTGCAACTAGACCAGGTATTAGCTTATTAAGGTCACAAGAAACTATAGAGAAACTGACTAAAAAATATAATGCTGACATTATAACAGTTTACGTTCCATCATTGGATATATCATCCACATATATAAGGGAACAGCTAAATGAAGGAAAGTCTATACGTTACTTAGTACCCGAAAATGTAGAAAATTATTTGTATGAAAATAAACTATATCAATATGGAGATGATTAAATGAACTTAGAGAATATTAACCAGAGATTAAATCAAATGCTACCAGTAGGAAGGCTTAGCCATTCAAAAAATGTTGCAGAATGTGCTGTAAAATTGTGTGAAATTTATGGATGTGACAAAGAAAAAGCCTATATAGCGGGAATGATTCATGATTGTGCGAAATACTTAAGTGATAAAGAAGTAGAGGATTATGTTAATAAGTATGAAATATACTTAGACCCAATAGAAGATGGAAACCGCTCTCTATCACATAGTGTGATAGGGTCATACATATGTGAATATGAGTTTGGTATAGAAGATGAAGATATTATAAATGCAATTAAATACCATACAACAGGAAGAGAAGATATGTCTCTTTTAGAAAAAATAATTTACATAGCAGATTTAATTGAAGAAGGAAGAAAATTTCCAGTTGTAGATACATTGAGAGAATTAGCCTATGAAGGTAAGCTTGACGAAGCACTTTTAACTTCATTTAATAATACTTTAATGTTTGTTATTAATAAAAAAGAAGAAATACATCCAAGAACTGTTATGGCAAGAAACTACCTAATTAAAGAAAAGTTATTATAAAAATCTTATATAAAGGCAAACATATTAATAAAATTAAAGTTGACTATGTTACAAAATCGTATTAATATGTTAGAATAACTAAGTGTATTTAAATTAGGAAAGTGAGGAAATTTTATATGACAGTGGAACAAATGACAAAAATAGCATATGATGCCATAGAAGATAAGCTGGGTCAAGATACAGTTATAATAAATATAGGAAAAGTTTCTAGTTTATGTGATTATTTTGTTATTACTACAGCATCTTCTCAAAGACAAGTAAAAGCTATAGCTGATAATGTTGAAGATGAATTAGCAAAACTAGGATTAGAACCAAGAGGAAAAGAAGGACAAGGAACTCAAACTTGGGTACTTCTTGACTATGGGGATATAATGGTTCACGTATTTAATGAGGAAAATCGAGGATTTTATAATTTAGAAAAATTATGGAAAGATGCACCTTATATAGATATTGACACATTAGCATAAACATGATAATATATGTTATTATAGTTAGAAAATTTCAAAAATTGTATTGAATTGAATAGACTAGAGCAGTAAAAGATTATATTTTTTCAGAGAGTTAGTGGAAGGTGAGAACTAATATTATATAACTTTGAACTTACTAGATTAAAACCTATTCTCCATGGCTGGATTAAAAGCTATCTAAGAGAGTCTATAAAAGTAGGCTAATTAGGGTGGTACCGCGAAGATTTATCCTCGTCCCTAAACGCAAGTTTAGTGACGAGGATTTTTTATTTTCAAAGAATTATTTGGAAATTATAAGTAAATAATATTAAACAAAGTAGTTGAACACAACTAAAAACAGGAGGCAAAATATGAGCGTATATAATTTTAAACAAGTAGAATCGAAATGGCAAAAAATTTGGAAAGATAATGACCAATACAAAATGGATACAGCACAAACTGAAAAACCTAATTATTACACATTAGAAATGTTCCCTTATCCATCTGGAAAGATACACATGGGACATGTTAGAAATTATTCTATAGGCGATGTTGTCGCAAGATTCAAAAAAATGGAAGGTTATAATGTACTTCATCCGATGGGATGGGATTCTTTTGGTTTACCAGCTGAAAATGCAGCTATAAAACATGGAATACATCCACATAAATGGACAATGGAAAATATAGAAGAAATGAAAGAACAATTAAATTTATTAGGGCTTAGCTATGATTGGGATAAAGAAGTAGCAACTTCAACTCCAGAATACTATAGATTTACTCAAGAAATATTTTTGAAATTTTTAGAACATGGACTTGCATATAAGAAAAAATCTTATGTTAACTGGTGTCCTTCTTGTGAGACTGTTCTTGCAAATGAACAAGTTGTTCAAGGAGCATGTGAAAGATGTAAATCAACAGTATTAAAGAAAGACTTGGAACAATGGTATTTTAAAACTACTGAATTTGCAGAAGAATTACTTAATGATTTAGATACATTAGATGGATGGCCAGAAAAAGTTAAAATAATGCAAAGAAACTGGATAGGAAAAAGTACAGGAGCAGATTTAGTATTTGATATAGATGGAACTGACAAATCTATGACAGTATTTACAACTAGACCAGATACAACTTATGGAGTTACTTATATGGTACTTGCTCCAGAACATGAACTAGTTAAAGAATTGGTTGCTGGTACTGAGTATGAAGCAGATGTTGAAGCTTTTGTTCAAAAAATGCACACTATGACAGAAATAGAGAGAACAGCAGCTGATGTAGAAAAAGAAGGTATGTTTATAGGTAGATATGTTATAAATCCTTTAAATGGAAAAAAAGTTCCTCTATGGATAGCAAACTATGTATTAGTTGAATATGGAACAGGTGCTATAATGGCAGTTCCTGCACATGATGAAAGAGACAGAGATTTTGCTGAAAAATATAATCTAGATATAATAGATGTAATTACAGAAGATAATAAAATGATAAATTCAGAAGAATTTGATGGATTAGATGCTTCAGAAGGATTTGAAGGAATAATAAATAAATTAGAAAAAGAAGGTAGAGGAAAGAGAACAATTAATTATAGATTAAGAGACTGGTTAGTTTCAAGACAAAGATATTGGGGTTGTCCTATACCTGTAGTTTATTGTGATGAGTGTGGAATAGTTCCAGTTAAGAAAGAAGATTTACCAGTTCTTTTACCAACAGATGTTGAATTTACTGGAAAAGGTGAGTCTCCACTTACTACTTCAAAACAGTTTATGTCAGCAACTTGTCCTCACTGTGGAAAACCAGCGAGAAGAGAAGTTGACACTATGGATACATTTGTTGATTCTTCTTGGTATTTCTTAAGATATGTAGACAATAAAAATGAAGATGAACCATTTAGTAAAGATTTAGTTAACAGATGGCATCCAGTAGACCAATATATAGGTGGAGTAGAGCATGCTATAATGCATTTACTTTATGCTAGATGGTTTGTAAAAGCATTTAAGAGTATGGGCATGGTAGACTTTGATGAACCATTTAAAAACTTACTTACTCAAGGTATGGTTCTTATGGATGGTTCTAAAATGAGTAAGTCTAAAGGAAATACAGTATCTCCTATGGATATAATTGATGAATATGGAGCAGATACTGCAAGGCTTTTCGTATTATTTGCAGCACCACCAGAAAGAGATTTAGACTGGTCAGAACAAGGTGTTGATGGATGCTTTAGATTCTTAAATAGAGTATATAGATTAGTTGATGAGTTAGCAGATGTCTTCAAAAAAGATGTTGAGTTTGGCGAGTTAAGTTCTCAAGATAAAGATATGAGATATACTATACATTCTACACTTAAAAAAGTTACTGTAGATTTAAGTGAGAAATTTGGATTTAACACTGCTATATCAGCTCTTATGGAATTAATAAATGATATGTACAAATATAAGGAGCTAGATAATATCAATGAAGCAGTTATAAAAGAAGGTGTACAAACAATCGTAACTATAATTTCACCATTTGCACCTCATTTAGGTGAAGAATTATGGACTATGATAGGTCAAGAAGGAAGTGTATTTGATATAGACTGGCCTAAATATGATGAAAAAGCTTTAGTAAAAGATGAAATAGAAGTTGTTGTACAAGTTAATGGAAAGGTTAGAGGAAAGTTAACTGTTAGTTCAAATATATCTAAAGAAGATATGGAAAAAATGGCTTTAGAAGATGAAAAAATTAAAGCTCTAGTTGAAGATAAAACTATAGTTAAAGTTGTTGCAGTTCCTAAGAAATTAGTTAATATAGTTGTGAAATAAAAAAGTTGTGGAATAAATAAAAAAAGAGAACTATAAAATAAAATCCCCTTATTGCAATATAAGTAAAAGATTGCAGTAGGGGGACGTTTTATTTTAAACTCTATGATATAATTTATTTTAAATTCTAAACTCTATAATATAATTAACAATAGATTCCTTTTTCAAAGAAGTCTTTGATTTCATCAATATTATTAGTCTTTCCAAGAGCTAAAATAAGTTTTATTCTAGCTTTTTGACCTGGAAGGTCTCCACCAAATATACATCCTATATTTTTTAAGTCTCTACCAGAACCAAAGTAACCATAACTATCAAATACTCTACCTGAATGGCATCTAGAAACTATAACAACAGGAAGTCCTTTTTCCCTTGCATATTCAACACCAGAAAGCATTAGAGGAGGAATATTGCCTCTACCCATAGCTTCAATAACTATACCTTTATATCCACTATCAACAGCAAATCTTATAAAATCTGCATCTTCTCCAACATATGCTTTAAATAGTGCAACTTTAGATTCTACTTTATCAGTATCTATAATGGTTCTATTTACAATATCTCTCGTAAGAACAAGTTCGTTACAGTCGATTATTCCCAATGGACCACTAGTTAAAGATTTAAATGTATTTAAAGAAAGTGTATTTGTTTTAGTAGCTTCAGAAGCCAATAGCACTTCGTTGTTTAAAACTACAAGAACTCCTTTACCCATAGCATCTTTAGATACAGCAGTACAAACTGATGCAGATAAATTGCTTGAACCATCATAGCCAAGTTCAGAGCTACTTCTCATAGCACCTGTAACTATTACAGGCTTAATATTATCAATTGTAAGGTCTAGAAAATAAGCAGTTTCTTCTAAACTATCAGTACCATGTGTTATTACAACTCCTGTGATATCTTTTCTTGCTAATAAATCATTTACATAGTTTTTTAATTCCATCATTCTACAAGGTGTTATGTGAGGTCCTGGAATTTCAGCAAAATTAAAAACTTCAACATCTGCAACTTTATCAATATTAGTGACCATAGATAATATTTGTTCCCCAGATAAAGTTGGTATAGCAGCACCTACTTTATCATCTACTGTCATAGATATAGTTCCACCAGTAAAGACTATGGC
This sequence comes from Clostridioides sp. ES-S-0048-02, assembly GCF_020658495.1. Taxonomy (NCBI): domain Bacteria; kingdom Bacillati; phylum Bacillota; class Clostridia; order Peptostreptococcales; family Peptostreptococcaceae; genus Clostridioides; species Clostridioides sp. ES-S-0048-02. The sequence continues at coordinate 137,401 of NZ_JACVWH010000004.1, read as the reverse complement.
AACTTTTTTCTTAATACTCATAATATTCTCTGCCTTTCACAAATAAAATTTATAATTCCGATAGGATTATATCAAAAAAAATTATTTAGGTCTATATAAATCCTTTTATTCACATAATTTAGACATTTCAGTGTAATAGGATTATTTTTTTGTTTTTTCCCATTCAGCAATATAGCTATTCAATATTTCTCTTATTGCTTTCCCTATTTTAGTGTAGGCTTCATCATATAGATTTGCTAAAGATATTCTAATTGACCATTCAGGTCCATAGAATCCATTTCCACTAAGTAAGACTACTGAATAATCATTAGCCAATCTATAAAGTATATCTACTGGAGAGGCATTCTTACTTATAAATTTGAATAAATCTTCTCCATAGTTTATTTTAGCCCATTCTTCAATATCAAATTGAGTATAATATGCAGCATTATTTTTACTTTTATTAACTGGAAGCTCTAAAGCTTCAAACAATAGTTTTTGACGTCTATGACATATACTCATATTAAGTTTTTTGTAAGCATCAACTTTATCAATTAATGCAAAGGCAGAGAAAAATGACATCTGAACTTGTTGTGGAGTTGAAAGACCAGCAGTATGATTAAGAGCAACAAGTCTACTATCAGCAACAACTCTTTCCATAAATGAAAGACTAGAAGGATTAAGACTCATATCACTGTAACGCTTATCTACTGATTTCTTCAATTCTCCAGTTAAATCATTTATTTTTTTATCAAAAACATTCTTTTTATGAAGAGCGAATGTACCAAGTCTCCATCCTGTAACTCCAAAATATTTTGAATAAGAATAAACTCCAACAGTGTTATAAGGAAGTTTTGACATTAATGATGAGAAATCTTCTACAAAAGTCCCATATACATCATCTGATATTATCATTAAATCCTTATTATAATTTTCAATTACATCTATTAGATTATTACAAGATGTCTCATCCATAGCTATAGATGCAGGGTTGTTAGGATTAACAACAAATAAAGCCTTAATAGAATTGTCACGAAGCTTTTCTAATTCTTTTTTAGTATACTGCCATGTATGAGCACCTTTTTCATCAACTGCATTTGCGTTTATGTTTACAACTTTAAAATCATAGCGAGGAAGATTAGGTATCTCAAGATAAGGTGTAAATATAGGAGTCATTAAAGCTACTGTATCGCCTTTTTTTAGAAGTTCATTTGCCATTAATGAATCAAATATATAACACATAGCAGCTGTAGCACCTTCAACAGCGAATATTTCTACATCACCATATTTACCTGATATATCATATTTCATTTCTTGAACTAAATAATCATGCACTATTTTTTCCATATGAGGCAACATTCTATCTGGAAGTGGATAATTATCACCAATAATCCCATCAGCTAGTTCATGAACAAATTCATCGCCATCAAATCCAAGTTCATTTATACCAAAATTTATAATATCTCTAGCTAAGTATGCTCCAGGCATATCTATATTTTCATTTATATATTTAAAGAATCTTTCCTTAATGCCCTTTTTTTGGGGCATACCAGCTAAATGTCCTAAATCCCAATTAGAACGTGTTTCAGTAATCGCAAAATGACCAAAAGTGAAAAAAGCTTCTCTAGCAGTTGAACAAGTCCAATTTGGATTTCCACGACCTGCATCAAGCAGTTCTCTATGATTTTCATTTGCAGTATGTTTCGCAATATCTATTAATTTGTCCTTAAATTCAAAAGGACTTATTTTTCCATATATGTTTTTGATTTCTTTATAAGTATTATTTTTCATGTTTAATTCCTCCTTATGTAATAAGTTTCACATTTTTATAATAAAATAAACAAGTTCCTAAAATGATTATACTTTAATTATAATAGGTTTATAGAAAAAGTAAAGTATAAAATTAAAATAATAACTCTATTTAGCTTTATAAAATGTATGTTAAAAGATAAAATACCTTTTAATAAAAAATGATTACTATATAAAATAAAACTCTAATTTAACTTGTATTTTATTTTTTTTGTTATATTTGTTGTAAAAGGTACAGTTTTATTATTATGAAAATGTATAAAATAAAACTTTTTTTATTTAATGTTGTTTATAAAAATATTTTAGGTTAGATGTGGTAATATTAATGTTATTAAAGAGAATAAAAAAACAATTTTTAATTAAGTAAAATAATATAAATATAAATTTTAATAAAAATAATAAAGAATAAACTGTTATTTTGATAAAAATGTAAAAATTATTTTAATATTATCATTTAGCGTAATCTAACTTAATTGAATAGATATGTTTATTGTATTCAATTGTTGTATTTTTAGTTTTTTTGTGATTAATTAAAAAATTATAAAAATCGTTTACATGTTGATTTTTAAAAAAAAAAGATATAGAATTATATAGAAAGTAATAAATAAAAATTGGATTTACGGGAGTGGAATAAAATGATAAATGTTACCTTAACAGATGTGAAAGAAGCTAGAGAGACCATTAAAGACATAGTTAAAAAAACTGATTTACTTGAAAGCGTTAAACTTAGCGAAAAAACAGGAGCGAATGTTTTCTATAAATGTGAAAACCTTCAAAAAACAGGGTCTTTTAAATTAAGAGGAGCTTGTAATAAAATAGCAAGTTTAACCGATGAAGAAAAAGCAAGTGGAGTAATAGCTTCAAGTGCAGGAAATCATGCACAAGGTGTCGCATTAGGCGCAAAAATGACTGGTATAAAATCTACAATAGTAATGCCAGCAACGGCACCATTGGCAAAAGTTAGTGCAACTAAAGGTTATGGAGCAGAAGTAGTTTTAAATGGTGCAGTTTATGATGATGCATATGCAAAAGCTGTTGAAATACAAAAAGAAACAGGAGCAACTTTCTTACATCCATTCAATGATAAATATGTTATAGCAGGGCAAGGAACTATATCTCTTGAAATTTTCGAACAATTAAATAATAAGGTTGATACTATACTATGCCCAGTTGGTGGTGGAGGAATAATATCTGGTGTTGCTGTTGCAGCAAAGGCATTAAATCCTAATGTAAAAATAGTTGGTGTTCAAACTGCAAATATACCTTCAATGAAAGAGTCAATTAAAAACGGAAAAGTAACAACAGCATTTAATGATAGTACAATAGCTGATGGTATAGCTGTTAAAACTCCTGGAGACTTAACTTTTGAAATAATAAATGAATTAGTTGATGAAATAGTAGTAGTTGAAGAAATAGAAATAGCTGAATCAATATTATTTATGATGGAAAGTCAAAAGATAGTTTCAGAAGGTGCAGGGGCTGTGTGTACAGCTGCAATATTAAGTGGTAAATATGCACCAGCAAAAGATGAAAACGTAGTGTGTATAATATCTGGTGGTAATATAGATATAAATACATTATATAGAATAATAGGTGTTGCTCTAGCTAAAGAAGGAAGAAGATATTCATTTAGTACAATTATGGAAGATAAGCCAGGAAACTTTGCTGAATTAACTAGAATAATAAGTGAGAATGGTGGAAATATTTTAAGTGCTAATCAAGGTAAATTATCAGCAGGTGAAGCTCTAGGAAAACAAAGTGCGGAATTTATATTAGAAACAATAGATTATGACCATATAGCAAAAATAAAGAACGCAATAGAAGAAAAAGGTTTTAAAATTATAGAATTATAATAAAAGTGTATATAATATACAAGAAAAATAGTATAATAGTGTATGAAGATACATTTTATGTATAGTAGATTAACCAATTAGGAGGATTTTAATATGAAACATGAAGTATTACATACTAATGATGCACCAGCAGCGTTAGGACCATATTCTCAAGCTATAAAAGCTGGAAACTTATTATTTGTATCTGGACAAGTTCCACTTGTGCCAGAAACTATGGAAGTAGTTGAAGGAGATGTACAAGCTCAAACTGCTCAATCTCTAAAAAATCTTAAAGCAATATTAGCTGAAAGTGGAGCTGATTTTTCAAATGTAGTTAAAACTACAGTATTTATAAAAGATATGAATGAATTTGGGGCTATAAACGAAGTTTATGCTGAGTATTTTGGAGAAAATAAACCAGCAAGAGCTTGTGTAGAAGTTGCTAGATTACCAAAAGACGTTAAAGTTGAAATAGAAGTAATAGCTGTATTATAAGATTACAATATTTTTCAAACTGAAAAAAAGAGATGTTTTAAGATTTTAATCTTAAAACATCTCTTTTTTTATTTTAACTTCTAACAGTTTGTCGCTCTTTTATAAAACATATTGATACAATTAATCCAATAAATGCAAGTGTAGCTGCTATTGAAAATGCTACATCTATTCCATGGATATTAGACAGGATAGCTGAACTCATGTGAGCTTTTTTAGTAGCAGTTGTCATTATAGTAATAAGTACAGCAGAGCCTATAGCACCAGATATTTGACGAAGTGTACTATTAATTGCTGTAGCATGAGATATAAGTTCTCTATCTAGTGTTTTAATTCCCCATGTAGTTAATGGCATTAGAACCATTGAAATACCAATCATACGAATACAATACATTAATGATATATGAATTAAAGATGTATCTTTGCCTAAAAACGCAAAAGATAAAGTTCCTAAAAATAAGCATCCAGTTCCTAATATTGATAGAGCGTGAGGACCATATTTATCTAGGTGACGTCCTGCAACTGGATTTAATGCAACCATTAGTATAGCACCAGGCATCATTAAAGAACCTGAAGCAAGTGCAGAGAATCCCCTTACAGATTGAATATATAGAGGTATCATTAATGTAGCAGACATCATTGAAGCATATACAATCATAATTAATAATGTAGAAATAAGAAATGGTTTATTTTTAAAAACTCTTAGTTCTAAGAATGGTTCTTTAGATTTTAATTGACGCCATGTAAACAAAATTAATGATACAATTCCTAATATTATTGGTAGATATGTTGCACTATTAGTCCAGCCATAATTACCTTGATTAGTAAACCCAATCAATAAACCACCAAAACCTAAAGAAGATAGTATTATTGAAGGTATATCCAGTTTTAGTTTCTGAGCTTCTCCAACATTTTTTAATAATATAAATGAAAGTATAACATCTAATATAGCTATAGGTGAAAGAAGCAAAAATAAACTATGCCAACCAAATGAATCTACTAACCATCCAGATAAAGTTGGTCCTATTGCTGGAGCAAATCCCACTGTAATACCAACTAGACTCATAGCTGTACCACGTTTTTCTATAGGACATAAATATAATATAATAACTTGTAAAAGTGGCATTAAAGAGCCAGAACCTACTGCTTGTAACACACGAGCAATCAACATAGTTGAAAAATCACGAGAGAAAAGTGCAATAACACATCCTAAAGAAAAGATAGTCATTGATGTAATAAATAATTTTCGAGTACTAAATCTATTTATCAAGTAAGCTGTTGTAGGAATAATGATACCTGCAATAAGTAGATAAATCGTAGTTAACCACTGACCAACATCAGCAGTAATTTTAAAATCTGACATTATATTGGGAAGTGCAGTTGCCAGTAATGTTTGACTAAGAGAGCTTATAAAAGCACCAGTCATTACGATTGCTATTATCAAATTTCCTTTTTTATTGTTTTTGCTATTACTTTGTATTTCCATAGTTTATAACGTCTCCTTTTTTAATTGATTTTTAATACTATTCAATAAAAGTACTTTTGGTCTCAAAATGTCTTCTTTTTCTAGATATGTAATCATTGCATCCATAATTAAAGAATCATATAGTTGATTTTTTCCTTCTTCATATAATTTTTTTGATGCTTCTAGTAACTTAGGGTTTTCAACAAGAGAAGTGTTTGTTTTGATTAGCTCTTCTATATCCTCTATTGTTTTAAAAAATAATGATTTACTATAAAGAGAAGAATAAGCTTCATCTTCTTGTTCATATAAAAACATTGATTTTTCAATTAAAGGATTTAGGTTATCCGCATTTTCTACAACTAAATCAAGCATTTGTATAGTAAATTCAGCAATAAAGTATACATTTATTTCTCTTTTTTGTATATGAATAATATATGTAAACTGGTGAATTAGAGCATCTAGTAAGAAAACTAAATCAAATAGAATGTTTTCTATTTTGTCGCCATAATTATCAAATAAACTCAGCTTATATTCATTTAATAAATTAGCTCGAGATTTTTTTTGTAACTTACTTGTCGTTTTACGTTGCACTTCAGAAAAATTTTCCCTAACATAAGTATTTATAGTAGTTCTAGAAAAAATATTTCCCCATACAGCTATTATTTTTCTTTTTAATTTTTCAGATGGATGAATATCATTGTTTTCATTAATAGAATGTATAATTTCTAAAAATTTTTCGTCATAATAATTAATTATTTCACAGATAAAACTTTCTTTAGTTTCAAAATGTTTGTAAAAAGTAGCTTTAGACATTTTACATTCTTTTACAATATCTAGTATTGAAGTATTTTGAAAACCTTTTTGGTCAAAGATTCTTTGAGCAATAGTTATAATAAATTTTTGTTTGTCAGTCAATTGGCTATCTCCTTTCATGTAAAAACGATAAGTACTAAGTAGTACTTTAAAGTTTCCATAAATACATTATACATCATTTGGAAAAAAAATCAATATCTGGACCTGTGATATAAAAAAATTGAAAAAATATTGTTAGTTTTAGTAACATAAAGAAGAATTTAAGAGTTTCTTAAGAATTGTTTAAAGAATTTGCAATAAATTAATGATATGATTATACTATGAAGTAAAATGTCTTTAAATTTTTTAGATATTAAATCTAAATTATGGGGGTGCAGTATATGAAAAAGAAAAGAGGCTTGATTATAGTTTTTGCATTTTTTCTAGTTTTCGCAAAAATGTTTATTAATATATCTAGTGGAGAAAATAAAATCATGGCATATGAAATAAGTAAGTATAGAAAAGGTGTGAACGTTTTATCAATAAATAATATTGTAGTAGCAAACAAAAAGTATAGCTTACCTGAAGACTATTCTCCACAAGAAAGTAATGAAGCAAAAGATGCTTTTTATAAAATGAATAAAGAGGCTCAAAAAGCAGGATTAAATCTAAAAGCCTTCAGTACATATAGAAGTTATAAATATCAAGAAAATTTATTCAACACATATGCAGAGAAACATGGTGAGAAGGAAGCAAACAGATTTTCAGCTAAGCCAGGAGAAAGTGAACATCAAACTGGACTTGCATTTGATATTGGAGGAGACGACCAATCTTGTTGGGCAAATAAAAAATTTAATAATACAAAAGAAGCTAAGTGGCTGTACGAAAATGCATATAAGTATGGATTTATACTTAGATATCCAGAGGGAAAAGAAAGCATAACAGGATACATGTATGAATCATGGCACTATAGATATGTTGGAACTGAACACAGTAAAAACTTTGCAATGAACAATCTAACACTAGAAGAATATTTACATATAGATTAAGCCATAATTTGTTAAATTTAGGTTAAAATAAAAAATAATCTAGACTATTAATTATGTAAGGTGTTATAATGTAAATACAATTAAAGATAACTACTCGAAGGGGAGTAGCTTACACGAAAGTGGTAATTAATCGTCAGGACAGTAGAGATACTCGGTTAATTAACAAGGAATTCCTTGATAGCAAGACCTTCAAAATAAGCATTAAGTATGTTTGTTTTGGGGTCTTTTTTTATTCAAGGAATTTTTTATTTAAAAAATTTAAAATTTCAAGTATACATAAGAGTCCCCAAACATAAAATAAATTTATTAAAGAGGAGGGCAACAAATGTCTTACAAAAGTACTTATCAAGAAATAATTAAAAATTTAGACTCAAGCTTAAATGGTTTGAGCAAGGAAAGAGCAGAAGAGCTATTAGAAAAAAATGGAACTAATGAATTAAAGGAAGCAGATAAGGTTCCTACGTATAAGCTTTTCTTAGAAAGTTTTAAAGACCCACTGGTAATAATTCTATTGATAGCTGCTTTAGTACAAATATTTTTAGGTGAAACTGTAGAGTCAATAATAATTTTTGCAGTTATTATTATCAACTCTGTTTTAGGAGTTGTACAAACAAAAAAAGCAGAAAGTTCATTAGAAAGTTTGAAAAATTTATCTGCACCAAATGCAAAGGTAATAAGAGATAATAAGAAAATGACAATTCCAGCAAAAAATTTAGTAGTTGGAGATATTGTATTTTTAGAAGCTGGTGATTACATACCAGCAGATGGAAGACTTATAGAAGCACAATCATTAAAGGTTGTAGAAGGGATGTTAACTGGTGAATCAGAACCAGTTCTAAAACATACAGAAAAAATAAGCGAAGATGTAAGTTTAGGTGACCAAAAAAACATGGTATTTAGTGGTGCTGTAGTCGTTTATGGTAGAGGTTCATTTGTAGTAACTGGAACAGGTATGAATACTGAAATGGGTAAAATAGCTGGTCTTTTAGAAACTGCGGAAAATAAGTTGACACCATTACAACAAAAAATAGAAGCTTTTAGTAAAAAGCTTGGTGTAGGTATTGTAGTACTTGCACTCTTAATATTTATAATTCAGGTAGCAAGAAATTATATGATGGCTGGAAATGGAGAAATGACACAAATTATTCTCGATTCATTCATGTTTTCTGTAGCAGTAGCAGTAGCAGCAATACCAGAAGCTTTATCATCAATAGTTACTATAGTGCTGGCTGTTGGAACAAACAGTATGGCAAAGAAACAAGCTATAATAAGAAAATTACCAGCTGTCGAGACTTTAGGTTCAACAAGTGTCATATGTACTGATAAAACAGGTACTCTTACACAAAATAAAATGACAGTTGTGGACTGTTATATGTATGGAACTAACAATGATGAGCTTAATAAAGAAAATATAAATTATTCTTATCATGCTAAATTGTTGACTATGGTTTCTACATTATGTAATGATTCTCATATAACTAGTGATGGAAAAGAAGTAGGTGACCCAACAGAAGTTGCACTAATAAATTATTCAAGCAAAAATGATTTAGATTATGATAGATTAAGAAGTAAATATATTAGAATAAATGAAATACCATTTGATTCAGATAGAAAGCTTATGTCTACAGTAAATAGTATATATGGAGATTATATAATGTTTACAAAAGGTGCTCCAGATATTGTATTTAGCAGATGTAAATATGCTTTAAAAAATGGCTCAAAAGTAGACATAAAAGATGAGATAATAGAAGAATACAAGAATAAAAATGAAGAGTTTTCAAATAGAGCACTTAGAGTATTAGCATTTGCAATAAAAGATGTTCCAGAAGAAGGTTTTACACCTTCAATTGATGACGAACATGATATGATATTGGTTGGGATAATGGCAATGATAGACCCACCAAGAGAAGAAGTAATGGACGCAGTAAAAGAAGCAAAGAGCGCTGGCATAAAAACAGTTATGATAACTGGAGATCACAAAACAACCGCAGCAGCAATTGCAAAAGAAATAGGTATAATGGAAGATGGAGATTTAGCACTTACTGGAAAAGAGTTGGATGCATTAAGTGAAGAAGAATTAAATAAAAAATTAGAAGATATAAGTGTATATGCCAGAGTTTCACCAGAAAACAAAATTCGTATAGTAAAAGCATGGCAACATAAGAATAACATAACTGCTATGACTGGTGATGGTGTCAATGATGCACCAGCTTTAAAACAAGCAGATATAGGTATAGGTATGGGAAGTGGTACTGATGTAGCAAAAGATGCTTCTGCTATGGTCTTAGTTGATGATAACTTTGCAAGTATAGTAAATGCTGTTGAAGTTGGTAGAACAGTATATAGCAATATAATAAAAGCAATAACTTATTTATTTGCAGGAAACTTGGGTGCTATAGTGGCTATCTTGTTTGCAGTATTTGCAGGATGGTCGAACCCATTTACAGCTTTACAACTTTTATTTATAAACCTAGTAAACGACTCTTTGCCAGCAATAGCATTAGGATTTGAAAAATCAGAAAAAAATATAATGAATAAACCTCCTAGACATCCAGATGAAAGTATATTAGCAGGAGGAACATTAAAAGCAGTGGCTATAAGAGGTTGTATAATTGGTATAGTTACAATAATTGCACAATATATAGGATTACAAGTGTCACCAGAACTTGGTGTAGCGATGGCGTTTTCAACTTTAATATTAGCGAGAATAATGCAAACATTGCCTGCACGTTCTAATAATCAGACAATAGTAAAACTAGGCTTTTTTAGTAATAAATATGTTATAGGAGCAGTTTTAATATGTTTTGGACTTTACTCTTTAACATTAATGCCAGTTTTGAGAGGGATATTCTCTATACCAACAGTATTTGGTTTATATGAATTAGGAATTTGTTTAGGTTTAGCATTACTTTCATCAATATTGATGGAACTTAATAAATTAATGAATAGAAATATTGTAGAATAATTAAAAATACTAAACTAAAGGGACATATTGATTTTATCAATATGTCCCTTATATAGTTAGATTTATTCTAGATTATCGATTATTTGGAATGCTTTTATAACCTCAGGAAGTTCTTTTTCTTCAGGCATTCTAAATCTTATAAAGTTTTTATCAAGTCCAGTAAAATCGCTACCAGATATAACTCTTATTTTTAATTTTGCAAATTCTTGTTGTAAATTTATATCTTTATTTTTATGTTCAACTGTCATTATAGATACAGTATCACTAGTCTCAGCTATGTTAAGGTTTTTCCATGGAATCAATAGTTGATTTTTTATAGCTTTTGTTTTTTCTTTTAATTCTTCTATAAATTGAACATCATCTAATAAATTAGCTGCAATACTACGAGAGATTTCAGATACTTCGTAAGGAGTAGAAATCTTTTTAATAGGATTAACAAGTTGTTCAGGAAGGACTGCATAGCCTGCTCTTAGTCCAGCCAAACCAAAACCTTTTGAGAATGTTTTTAGAACAATTACATTATCATAATCATTTAAAAGTTTTACAGCTGAATTTTCTTTTGGCATATATTCACCATAAGCCTCATCTATCATAACAGCTATATCATATTTTGCTGCCTCTTTTACTATATTTTCAATTGATGATAGAGGTATAATTTGTCCAGTAGGATTATTTGGGTTATCTATGTAAATTAATTTATATTCTGAATTTATTTTTTCAATAAATTCCTTTTCATTAAACTTGAAATTATTTTCTTTCTTTAAAAGAACATAGTCATAAGTAGCACCATGCATTTTTATATCTGTTTCATATTCTGAAAATTGAGGTGAATATCCTAAAACCTTATCTCCTTTTTCAATAAATAATCTATTTAAAAGATAAATAACATGTATAGAACCATCAGCTAGACAAATTCTATCAGTAGTTAGTGCTGTAAAGTCTTTCCAATAATCAACTATATTGTTTTTTAGACTAATTGAATGAGGGTATCCTCTTATCATATCAAATTCTAAAGCATTAAAAGCTTCTACAGCTTTATTTGAGAAAGATACTGTATTTATACCTTCGCCACAATCTATCTCAAATACATCTTCGCAATGACCAGATTCTATGGCATAACTTTTTTTCAACTGCATTTCAATAGCTTTGTTAATTTTTAATTTCATAGCTTATCACTCCTTATTTAGTCAATAATAAATGTTAAAAAAGTTGCTAGATTTAAAATATTGTGAAAATACATAATAGTAAAAAACAAATATAAATATTATAATAGCTCACTTTATTTAATATGATTATATATTATATATTGTAAAATTTCTAGCATTATAAGACTATAAATTGAAAATATTCAGAAAAATACTACAAGAAACGATTTATTTTGCCTTGATATGGAAGTATAGGAATGTTATTAATTTTATAAATTGGAATAGTTTAAGTGTAAAGTTATGATATAATTTAATAAGGGTAATTCTTTAAATTAGATTAAGGAAATATAAGTATACAATAAAATGTTATGGAGTTGGATGATGGGATATAAATTGATTGTAACAGATATGGATGGAACTTTATTAGGAAATAACCATAAAGTTACTGATGAAAATAAAATTGCACTGCAAAAAGTTATTAAAAGTGGTATTAATGTAACTTTAGCAACAGGAAGAACTTTCGATTCAGCTAAATGCAATGTAGATTTTCTTAAAGAAGATATGCCAATAATAGCTTGTAATGGCTCATTGATAAGGGAGCAAAATGGAAATATAATATATTCAAATAAAATTGATACAAAAACATGTCTAGATATTTTAGATGTGTTAGACAAATATAATATTTACTATCAATGTAATAGTATAGATTCCATGCTTTCAAAAAAAATAGAAGGGCGTGAAGATAGAATAAGTGTGTTTTTGGGCTCTGAAACAGAAGTAATTATAAGGGATGATTTAAGAGAAGAGATTTCTAAAAATGACATATTAAAGTTTGTAATAATAGAAGAAAAAAATCCAGCTATTTTAGACGAAATAAGAAAAGAATTAAAAAAAGTTCAAGGCATAAAAATAACTTCTTCTTGGCCAAATAATATTGAAGTTATGAATACTGGTGTTGATAAAGGCAATGCGGTTAAAATTTTAGCTGAAAAAATGAATATAGATAGAGAAGATATAATTGCATTTGGAGATAATTACAATGATATAGAAATGATACAATTTGCTGGTCTTGGTGTAGCTATGGGAAATGCAGAAGAATTGATTAAACAAGAGGCTGATTATGTGACAGATAGCAATCAAGAGAGTGGAGTTGCAAAAGCAATTTATAAGTTTTTTGAGTTAAAAGAGTCACTTAGTTCTTAAAAAAGGCATTTAAAGGAAAAAATAGGTTGACTATTTTATAGATAGTAATTATAATACAAATAGGTAAAATATAAAAATTTAGATTCAGTGAAGAAGAGAGTAGATATAAAGCAGGTCTCAGCGAGTTAGGGATGGTGTAAGCCTAATGATAATACTTTATATTGAATAGAGCTTTGGAGAATATTACTTGAAATTCAGTATGGTAATAGGTAATCTCGCCTTAAGAGAATAGAGTGGGTAAACATAGTTTATCAACTAGAGTGGTAACACGGAATATTTCGTCTCTTGGTCTTTTTGACCAAGAGATTTTTTATTTTTAGCTAAAGTAAAAATATTATAATTAAAATATAAAAAATTAAAATATGAGGTGAAAAATATGAAATTATGGGGTGGACGCTTTAGAAAAGCTGAAAATCAACTTATGGAAGAATTTAATAAATCTTTTGGGTATGACTGTATACTATACAAAAAAGATATTGAAGGAAGTATAGCACATGTCTATATGCAAGTAAAATGTGGGCTTTTAACAGATGAAGAGGGAAAAGCTATAACAGAAGGTCTAAATGGAATACTTGAAGATATTGAAAATGGAAAATTGGCATTAGATGGAGATTATGAAGATATACATAGTTTTACTGAGATAAACTTGATTCAAAAAATAGGTGATGTTGGGAAGAAACTTCATACAGCTCGTAGTAGAAATGACCAAGTTGCAGTTGATATGAGATTATATGCCAAAGAAAAGGCAAGTGATTTAGTGGGGTTAATATCTGGATTTAAAGAAACTATAAAAGATGTTGCTGATAAAAATTCAGTAATGATGCCAGGATATACTCATCTTCAAAGAGCGCAAGTGGTAACTTTTAAACATCATTTGATGGCATATTATAGTATGTTTGATAGAGATGAGAAAAGAATAAAAAATGCTATAGAAATATTAGATGAATCACCTTTAGGTTGTGGAGCTTTGGCAGGAACTACACATGATATAGATAGAAATATAACTTGTGAGCAATTAGGATTTAAAAAAGTTGTAGATAATTTTATGGATGGTGTAAGTGATAGAGACTATTTATTAGAACTAATGAGTGATTTTTCAATTATAATGATGCATTTAAGTAGACTTAGTGAAGAATTGATACTTTGGAGTTCTCAAGAATTTGGGTTTGTTGAAATAGATGATTTATATACTACTGGAAGTAGTATAATGCCTCAAAAGAAAAATCCTGATGGTGCAGAACTTATAAGAGGTAAGACTGGTAGAGTATATGGAAATTTATTTGGTCTTTTTACAGTGATGAAAGGTATACCACTAGCTTACAATAAAGATATGCAAGAAGATAAGGAAGGCTTCTTTGATAGTGTACACACTCTTGAAATGTGTATACAAATAATGGAGAGAATGATAGCTACATTAAAGGTAAATGAAGATAAAATGAAACAAGCAGTTAAAAATGGGTTTTTAAATGCTACAGAAGTTGCTGACTATCTAGTTAAAAATAATGTTGCCTTTAGAGATGCACATGGAATTGTTGGAAGTATTGTGATATATTGTGAAGATAATAAAAAAGCAATAGAAGATTTGACACTAGAAGAATTACATAAGTTTTCAGATGAATTTAAGGAAGATATTTATGACTTTATTAACTATGAAAGTATATTAAACAAAGGAATAAAAAAGAATTTAAAATAATATAGGATATTAAGTTTTAAAAGCTGTGAATTTTAATGAGTGGTATCATTAAAACTTACAGCTTTTTATTATATAAAACATTATTTATAATGCAATATCAATAACTTTTAGAGCCAATAAATTTAAATTTATTAACACTAAAAAGTTACTAAAAATAAAACCTTCTATTATTAAAATGATAATTAATATCAATAAGTATTGACAAAATTATTTTTAGATATTATTATATATAGTATAAATAATAATGAAAATCAATATCAAATAAGGCGGGAGGCAGTCTAATGAACTTATTAGTGATTGGTGGCCATGAAAGAATGGAAAAAGATTATATGGTTATGGCCAAGAAAAAAGGTTATAAAACAAAAGTATATACTACTATGTCATCTAAATTAAATAACTCTATAGGAAAACCTGATGCTGTTGTTATACTTACATCAACAGTTTCACATAAGATGTCTAGAACAGTTGAGTCTCAGGCTAAAAAACAGGATATACTAATTGTAAGACATAAAAATAGTAGTAAGGTAGCATTTAATGAATGTCTAGATATGGTTGATGAATGTCTAGGAAACTGTTCAAAATGTAAACTTAACGATAAGCAAAAACAGAAAAATACATAAATATATAATTTAATAAGTTTGAGAATACATATTCAATATGTGTTGAGTGTGTGAAATAAAGTGTGCATTCTTCCAAAAAGTTGTGGTAGTAAAGATATCACAATATACAAGGAAGGAGCACATTTTTATTTTTTAACAAAAATAAAATGTTAAAGAGATTATTGAAAAATATTATTTTAATTATTTTTAAGTTAAGTGCATTTTTAGTAAAATAAGAAAACATAAATAAAAACATATTAACTTAATTTTTGTAGAATTAATTGTCAACTTTTTATTTAAATGGTAGAATATTCATGGATGGTATCTTGTTATAAGAACTATACTTTAAATGTTTTTAATTATTTTGTCTTATATAACTCATATCTTCATGAATGAGATTGGAAATTAAGATGTTGTATCACAAGTTGGAGGTGATACTATTAAAATAGGATTTATTGGTTCTGGAAAAGTTGGGACATCTTTAGCAAATTATTTTTTGTCAAAAGATTATTGTGTAACGGGCTTTTATGGAAGAAATCAATTATCTTTATTAGAATCAACAGATTTAACAAAAACAAAGATTTATAGTAACTTGAAAGACATTATTTATGAAAATGATATATTATTTATTACAACATCAGATGATTCTATTGAAATCATAGACAAAAAACTTTCCAAATTTAATTTAAAACATAAATACATTTGCCACACAAGTGGCTCTTTAAAATCTAGTATATTGTTCTGTTCAAAAAAAGCAGGTGCATTAATTTATTCTGTCCATCCTATATTTGCATTTTCCAATAAAAATACTGATATTAAAAAAATGAAAGACATTTGTTTTTCCATAGAAGGTGATAATGAAAAAGATGATTTATTTATTCAAAATTTTATAAATAGCTTAGGAAATCGGTTTTTCATAAGAGATAAAAATACTTCATCCACTTATCATGTGGCCAATGTTTTAGTTTCAAATTTAGTGTTATCTTTACTATATGTAGGAGTAAGTTACTTTATTAAATTGGGTCTATCTGAAGAAGAAGCTTTAAAAGCTATAAATCCTTTGGTCAAAATAAATATAGAAAATATACTTGATAATGGATTTACTAAATCCCTTACTGGACCTGTTGTTCGTGGTGATATAACACCAATAAAAAAACATTTATCAGCATTAGATAAAAAAGATGAAGATATTTACAAAATACTCTCCTTAAATCTACTAAAAATAATAGCCTTGGAAAATGAAGATTCATTAAAATGTACAAAAAATATTTCTATAGAAAATGCAGTCGAAGATTTAATGAGTAAATCTGAAAAATATAAAGAGATTTACAAAATTTTAGGAGGAAAAAACAATGAAAAATACTATACTGACTTTTAAAAATGCTAAAAGTGATGGAAGGAAGCTATCTATGCTTACTGCTTATGATTACTCAATAGCAAAAATAATGGATGAATGTAACATAAATGGTATTTTAATAGGAGATTCATTAGGAATGGTCGTAAAAGGTGAAGAAAACACTCTATCTGTTACTATAGATGAAATTATATATCATACAAAAGCTGTAAAAAATGGTGCCAAAAATGCCTTAATTGTAAGTGATATGCCATTTCTATCTTACCATGTTTCTACAGAAGAGGCTGTTAAAAATGCTGGCAGACTTGTAAAAGAAGGTGGGGCACATGCTGTAAAATTAGAAGGTGGCTCAAAAGTTATAGAACAAATAAAAAACATTGTAAATGCTCAAATACCTGTAATGGGCCATTTAGGACTAACACCTCAATCTGTAAATTCATTTGGTGGATTTAAGGTTCAAGGAAATACTAGTGAAACAGCAAAACAACTTATTGAAGATGCTAAATTAATAGAAAAAGCAGGAGCATTTTCTATTGTCCTTGAAGGAGTTCCTGCTAAAATAGCTGAGAAGGTGACTAATTCTATTTCAATTCCCACAATAGGGATAGGAGCAGGAATTAATTGTGATGGTCAAATTTTAGTTTATCAAGATATGTTGGGGATGTTTGGAGATTTTGTACCTAAATTTGTAAAGCAATACGCAAATATAGGAGATATAATGAAAGATTCAATTAAAAATTACATACTAGAAGTTGAAACTGGCGTATTTCCACAAGAAAAACATAGCTTTTCAATAAATGAATCTGAATTAGAAAAATTATACTAAGATTAAGGATGGTACAAAATGCTTGTAAAAGAAATAAAATCACTAAGAAATATAATTAAAGATTGGAAAAAAACTGGCTATTCTATAGGACTTGTTCCTACTATGGGATTTTTACATGAAGGACATCAAAGCCTTATTAAAAAAGCTGTAAAAGAAAATGATAAGGTAGTAGTAAGTGTATTTGTAAATCCAACTCAGTTTGGACCAAATGAAGATTTTAACAGTTATCCGAGAGATATAGAAAAAGATTTTAAATACTGTATAGATAGTGGTGCATCAGTAGTCTTTAACCCATCATCAGAAGAAATGTATTTGAAAGGCAATTGTACTACCATAGATGTGTCTGGACTTACAGATTTTCTTTGTGGTTCTAAAAGACCTGTTCATTTTGGTGGTGTATGCCTAGTTGTTTCAAAACTTCTGAATATAGTAACTCCTGATAAAGCTTATTTTGGAGAGAAAGATGCTCAACAATTAGCAGTAATTAAAAGGATGGTCAAAGATTTGAATATAGACACAAAAATAATAGGATGCCCTATAATTCGTGAAAAAGATGGTTTAGCAAAAAGCTCAAGAAATACATATCTTTCAAAAGAAGAAAGAAAAACTGCTTTAGTTTTAAATGAAAGCCTAAGCTTGGCAAAAGAAGAACTGGCAAAAGGAAATCTAGATGTAAAAAAAATAAAAGAATTAATAACATCTAAAATAAATTCTGAAGATTCAACAAAAATAGATTATGTTGAAATTGTAGATAGTGAGACATTACAACCTGTTGAACATATAGAAAATTCTGTACTTGTAGCAAGTGCTGTTTTCATAGGAAAAACTAGATTAATTGATAACTTTACATTTCAATTTGATATATAGGTTGTTGTTTTATACAGTATAGATAATTAAAAAAATGATATTTTATAAAAAGAAAAATTTAAAAATTAGATTTGCTTAAGATTATGATTAATTGTAATTATATGGGAGGTCTCAAAATAAAAATTTGGGTATCTCCTTTTTTGTATAAAAAAGAAAAGGGATTCCTAAGAACTCCTTTTCTATGTGATAATTGTTCTTTAAAAAAACATTATAATTATAGCAGATAAGGGTGTTATAAATAAGTGGTATTGCTATTTTCTCATATTTCTTTTTCCTCTAGACTTTCTTTTATTATTCTTTTTAATATTTGAAGCTATTATAAATATAACTAGAAGTACTAAAATAGCCATAATAATTTTAATAGAAAGCATCAAAGTTTTATTTTCAGTTATAAATGGAAGACTACTATCAAGGTTATTTTTTGCAACTAAATCTATACTCTTTTCTAGCTTACCACTATTATATATATTTAAAGTACCAACCTTAGTACCTTTTTTTACAGGTAAATCAATTTTATCTAGTTCAGTTTTAGTATTGTAGTCACCTTGAGATTCATTTTGTCCTAAAGTTATCTTATAACTATATTTTGGTTCATAAATTAATTCATGTTGTTTTGTAAATAATACTTTTTTAGTATCAGTATATTTTTCTTTATCAACAATAGTAGCGCATTTAAAGTTATCAAATCCATAATCAATTAAGATGCGTGAATCTAAATATAAATCGTAATTAGTTGAATTAAATACAGCAGCAATGACTCTTCTTCCATCTTTTACTGCACTAGATAAAAGACATTTACCAGCAGCATCAGTATATCCTGTTTTTATACCATCAACTATATCGTATTTTATATCTATAGATTGACCTTTATATGTAATCTTATCATGTGATGTTAAAAATTTATTAGTATTTACAAAATATCTTTCATAAGGGTATGCTTTTGTAGCATCAAACTTAAGTGACTTAGTTTTTACAATCTGTCTAAAAACATCATTATTCATAGCTTCTCTGGCCATAAGAGCCATATCATGAGCTGTAGTGTAATGATTTGGGTCTGGTAATCCATGAGGATTGTTAAAATGAGTGCCAGTAGCTCCAATATCTTTTGCCTCAGAATTCATAAGGTCAACAAATTTTTGTACATCTCCTTCACCAACATATCTAGCTAATACAAAGGCAGCATCATTAGAAGAATGAATCAAAAGAGCGTTTAATAATTGTCTTACAGTGAAAGCTTCGCCTTCTTTCAAGTACATACTAGAACCCTCTATCTGAGGTAGGTTTTTAATTTCTATTACTTGATTTAAATTCTTAACCTTTTTCAGAACTAAACAAGCTGTCCATGCCTTAGTTGTTGAAGCTGGATAAAGCTTAGAATCTCCAGATTTATTATACAATATTTTTCCAGTTTCATAGTCCATTAAAACGGCATGTTTGGCAACTATAGCTGGTTCATCATCTGCAAAAGATATATTAGAACTTCCTAAAAATGAAGCAAATATCAAGAAACAGATTAATAAAAGTGATAAATTTCTTTTCATTGTGAGCCTCCAAAATTTAAATTCATCTTTTAGTATAGCATATTTTTGTCAATAATTAAAATGAAGGAGTGATTAATATATGAAAAAAAAGGTAAAAATTATTTTGTTTTCTATGGTATGTTTTTTAACATTGTCAGCAATAATCATTAATCGGTTAGATGTCTTCAAAGAAGATATTTATGTTGTAAGTAAAAATAATTCACATAATAAAAAAACAGATAAGGTAGACAAAATAGTTAAAAATGAAGTAAATAAGCATAATAAATATGAGGGGAAAATAGATAAAAATATTCAAATTAATAAAATAACTATATACATAAGTGGAGCAGTGAATAGACCAGGGATTGTAACTATAGAATCAGATAAGAGACTTTATGATGCTGTAGAATTATTAGGTGGAACAACAAAAGAAGCTGATTTAAATGGAATTAATTTATCACTAAAGTTAGAAGATGAACAACATTACATAATACCTAAAATAGGAGAAACAATATCTGTTACAAGCAACAGCGATTCTAATAAGCCAAGTCTAGAAGATGAACCTAAAAATGAATCTGAAAGTAAAAATAATAAAAATCTATCTGATAAATCAAAAATAAATATAAACACAGCAAAATTAGAAGAACTGGATGCTTTACCTGGAGTTGGAGAAGCTACAGCTAATAAAATTTTACAACATAGAGAAGAAAATGGACAATTTGATTCAATTGAAGATATAAAAAATGTGAATGGGATAGGAGATAAAAAATACGAAAATCTAAAAGATTTAATTTGTATAGACTAAAAATATAATACAAAACTCACTTATAGATATGGTATTATAAATATGTATGTATATGTGTGTATATGCGGAAATTTAGTAAAGGAGGTACTTTTATGAAGAAGGAACAAAAAAAACTTACAGAGATGACAACAGCAGGTGGATGAGCAGCTAAAATAGGGCCAGAGGTTCTGGCATCAGTTTTATCTCAACTGCCTAAAAATGATAATATAGAAAATTTATTAGTAGGATTAGATACAGCAGATGATGCTGCTGTGTATAAGTTAAATGATGATATGGCACTTATTCAAACACTGGATTTCTTTACACCAATGGTAGATGACCCATTTGTATTTGGTCAAATTGCTGCATCAAATTCACTATCAGATGTATATGCTATGGGAGGAAAGCCTTTAGTTGCAATGAATATTGTTTGTTTTCCATCATGTCATGATATGGATGTACTTGCAGAAATATTAAAAGGTGGATTTGATAAAGTAAAAGAAAGTGGTGCACTATTAGTCGGAGGGCATACTGTAGATGACCAAGAACCTAAATATGGTCTTTCAGTTTCTGGAATTGTAAATCCAAATAAAGTTTTATCAAATGCTACTGCAAAGCCTGGCGACAAGTTAGTT
Source organism: Clostridioides sp. ES-S-0048-02 (assembly GCF_020658495.1). Lineage (NCBI taxonomy): Bacteria > Bacillati > Bacillota > Clostridia > Peptostreptococcales > Peptostreptococcaceae > Clostridioides > Clostridioides sp. ES-S-0048-02. Next base: position 116,392 of record NZ_JACVWH010000004.1, on the reverse strand, counting down.
ATAACAAAGCCAATTGGTGTGGGTGTATTAAATACAGCCATGAAAGAAGGTATGGTAGAACAACATGTATGTGACAAAGTAGTAGAAATAATGATACATTTAAATAAATATGCAGCAATGAGTTTTGATAAAATTGATGTAAATTCAGTTACAGATATCACTGGATTTGGTTTACTTGGGCATGCTTTAGAAATGGCTAAAGCTTCTGAAGTGAGTATTGAAATTGATTCAAAGCATGTTCCAATTATCGAGGGTGCTGTAGAAATGGCAGAAATGGGAATCATACCTGCTGGGATGTATAAAAACATGCATTATGTATCAAAAGATGTAGAAATTGTAGGAGATGTAGAAGTTGCAGTTCAAGATATTTTATATGACCCACAAACTTCTGGAGGGTTATTGATTTCTGTAAAAGAAGAATTAGCAGAAGAACTTGTAAGAGATATGAAGTTAAATGGAGCAATAGAAGCAAAAATCATAGGTTCTGTAGTGAAAAAAGGGGAAAAATATATTAAAGTTTTATAAAATATTATATGTAGAGAAAGAGTGATTATTTTGAGCAAAAGAGAATTATTTGCAATGTTACCTTCAGTTGATGAAGTATTAAGTGATAATAGAATAGTAGAAATAATAGAGGAATATCCTAGAAGTTTAGTTTTAGAATCTGTAAGAGAAGTGATAGATTTTAAGAGACAATTTATTTTAAGATTAAAAGAGGATGCATCTAATTCTGTAACAATAGAATTTGATGAGATAATAGAATCTTCAATAGAGAGAGTTAAATTAAATTACTCATTATCATTAAAAAAAGTTATAAATGCAACTGGTACAGTTATTCATACAAATTTGGGGAGGTCTTTACTTAGTGAAGATATAAAAGATGAATTATGGTGTGCTGCTTCAAGATATTCAAACTTGGAATATGATTTGGATAATGGAGAAAGAGGCTCAAGATATTCTCATTTAACTAATACAATAAAAAGACTTACTGGTGCAGAAGATGTACTAGTTGTAAATAATAATGCAGCAGCAGTGCTTCTTGTACTTAGTACAATGGCAAAAGGAGGAGAAGCAATTGTATCACGTGGAGAGTTAGTGGAAGTAGGAGGTTCTTTCCGAATTCCAAGTATAATGGCTCTTAGTGGTGCAGAATTAGTGGAAATAGGCTCAACTAATAAGACACACTTAAAAGATTATAAAGAAGCTATTACAGAAGAAACTAATGTATTGATGAAAGTTCATACAAGTAACTATAGAATTATGGGATTTACAGAGAGTGTATCTATCGAAGAACTAGTTAATTTGGGTAAAAAATATAAGTTACCTGTAATAGAAGACCTAGGAAGTGGAGTATTTATAGATTTATCAAAATATGGATTATCTTATGAACCAACTGTATTAGATTCTATAAGACAAGGTGCAGATGTAGTTACTTTTAGTGGAGATAAAATGCTTGGTGGGCCACAAGCAGGTATTATAGTTGGGAAAAAAGAGTATATAGAAAAAATGAAGAAAAATCAACTTACTAGAGCTCTTAGAGTCGATAAGCTTACAATATGTGCACTTGAAGCAACTTTAAGGATGTACCTAGACGAAACAAAGGCTGTGGAAAACATACCTACTTTAAAAATGTTGACATATAGCATTGAAGAATTAGAAGCAAAGGCAAATAAATTATTTGAAAAAATAACTGCCTTAAATCTAAATGCTAAGATAAACATAGAAGATGGATTCTCTCAGGTAGGAGGAGGGTCTATGCCTCTTGAAACAATAGCCACAAAGGTAATAACAATAACTCCTGAGCATATGAATGTATCATCTTTAGAAAAAAAATTAAGACTCAGTGAAGCTCATATAATAGCTAGAGTATATGATAATAAATATGTTTTAGATGTAAGAACTATATTTGATGATGAATTTGATGTAGTAGTTGAGGAATTAAGAAAAGCCTTTAATTAACTAAATTTGATATAGTAATACTATTAATTTTAATTGAAAATTAAAAGCATTGAAGCTTTGATAGGGGGCAAAAAATGAAAAACGTAGTAATTGGAACAGCAGGTCATATAGACCATGGAAAAACAACTCTTATAAAAGCATTGACTGGAAGAGAAACTGATACCTTGGATGAAGAAAAAAAGAGAGGTATATCAATAAATTTAGGGTTTACTTATTTTGATTTACCAAACAATAGAAGGGCTGGTATCGTAGATGTACCAGGACATGAAAAATTTATAAAAAACATGCTAGCTGGAGCATCAGGACTTGATATAGTTTTACTTGTTGTAGCAGCAGATGAGGGTGTTATGCCACAGACAGTTGAGCATTTAGACATCTTAAGTTTTTTAAATATAAAAAATGGAATAGTAGTTTTGACTAAATCTGATACTGTAGACGAAGAATTTAGAGAACTAGTAAAAGAGGATGTTTGTGAAAAAATAAAAGGTACTTTTCTTGAAAGTGCAGAAATAATTGAAGTTGATTCTGTATCTAAAAAAGGAATAAATACTCTTATTGAAAAAATAGATAAGATGAGTGAGGCAATAGAAGATAAAAACGAAAATTCTCCAGCAAGACTTAATATAGATAGAGTATTTTCTATAAAGGGATTTGGTACTGTAATAACAGGTACATTAATAGAAGGAAAGATAAGTATAGAGGATGACTTGGTTATATATCCACAAGTATTAAAAACAAAGATAAGAAGTATACAAGTTCATGGGGAAAGTAAAGATACAGCTTATGCAGGACAAAGAACAGCAATCAACATATCAAATGTAAAGGTAGATGATATAAAAAGAGGAGATGTTTTGGCTGCTCCAAATTCATTAGAAGAATCAATGATGTTAGATGTGAAATTATCATTGGTAAATCATCTAGAAAAAGGGATAAAGCATTGGGATAGATTGAGATTGTATCATGGGACTAGAGAAATACTTTGTAGAGCAGTTCCACTAGATAAAGATTTAATTGAAAACGGAGAGAATGGATATGTTCAATTAAGACTTGAAGAAAGTATAGTATCTAAGAAGGGTGATACTTTTGTTGTCAGACGTTATTCTCCAATGGAAACTATAGGTGGAGGTGTGATAATTGACCCATCTCCTAAAAAGCATAAGAGATTTGATGAAAAAGTTATAGAGGGATTAAAAATAAAAGAAAAAGGTGAACTTAAAGATATAATAGAAGAATACTTAAAGAGAAATCTAAAAAATTATCCAAATCTAAAAGAAATAATGAGTTATAGTGGTGCTCATGAAGAGCATGTAAAAAAAGCTATTGAGATACTTATATCAGAAAATAAAGTATTGCTTATTGGAAACATGTACATGCATATAAATCAATACAATAAACTGAAGGAAAGTACAATAAATCTTTTAAGTGAGTACCATAAGAAGTATAGATTGAGAAAAGGTATGTTAAAAGAAGAAGTAAGGTCTAAGGTAGAAAGTAATTTTAAGACTAGAGAAATGGATATCTTATTAGAAAAATTATCTACAGAAAATATTATAAAAATAGAAAATAATATAATATCATTATTTGATTTTGAAGTTATCTTAAATGACAAACAAAGAGAAATAGCAAAAAAAATAGAAAAAAAGCTAAAATCATGTGGAGTTTCTTCAATATTGACAATAGATGAAGTTTCTGAAGGAAATCATAACTATGCTGAAGTATTAGAGTCAATGATAGGTAACAAGGTAGAAAAATTGGATGATTTGTATATAATGGATAAAGATATTTATGAAGATGCAAAGAATACTTTAATAAATTATATAAAAGAAAATAAGGAAATAACATTAGGAGAATACAGAGATTTGATAGATTCTAGTAGAAAAAACTGTATGATTATATTAGAAAACTTTGATAGAAACAAAATAACTAAAAGAGTAGAAAACAAAAGAATTTTGTTTTAGCGGAAAATGTCTGTTTTTGCTTTGAGGTATAAAGAAGGAATTATAATGTCGAGTATCGTATAAATTAATTAGTATAAAATATTAATTAAGAGGAAGTGTAAAGTATTGAAGAATATAATACCTGCTGTGAAACCAGATATAAAAGAAAGAGAAGACATGAGCCTTTTATTTATAATAATGGGCTCAGTGCTTTTGTTATTTATTATAAAAGATACAAATAAATATGAAATTTTACTGCATGCTGTATATGCTACATTCTTAATAGCTACAGGAATGATTATATTTAATACTACAAAATTTAAAGTAGATTCATTTTCTACATTTTTAGGATTAGTATTTGCAGCAACTGGAGTATTGGAGTGTATATATTTATTTAATTGTTTAGGTACTAGAGCAGAAGCTGTAATTGGAATTAACATTACAATATCAGCAATGACAGATTTATTTCCTATATTAGGTGTGTATTTAAGTTTTAAATTTGTTAAGGATAATAAACAAATTCATTCGAGCATAATTTTATTTGTAGTAACTGTAGTTTTAACAATATCATCTTTATTCATAATATCTGAAATTTGTAACTCTTTAGATAGAGGGACATTACACTATACTTTAGGGGTTGTTACATCTATATTTATGATAATTGTCTCTATTATGAGTGGAATTGAACTAAACTCAAGTTCAAACGCAAATAAATGGGAATATAGTGAGAAAAAGTTTTTTAATAGAATAATAATAATAACAATCTTATCAAGAGCTCCAAATTTACTACATATAGTAATTGGTAATATACATATAGAAGGTATGTTATCACAAATAACAATAAATGTAGCATTATATTATTTATATAATTATATAGTATCTAAGAATATTAAGAAAACAGCATTGGAATTACATGATACAAATGAAGAATTAACAATAAAAACGGAAAGTTTGAAAGAAAAAAATAAAAAATTAATATATGAAACAGAAAAAATAGAAGAACTTAAAGAAATACTTATAAAAAGAGAATTACGACTACAATCTACTTTAGATGTTGCTGTAAATAGTATAGTTGTGTTTAGTAAGGATGGAGAAATTACATATGCAAATAAAAGTTTTAGAAATATTTTTGGAGATTATAAAGAACAAGATAAATTAAGTTATAAAGTTAAAAATTTTAGTGATTTAATAGAAAGCATTAATTATGTATTTATCAATAAAAAAAATATAGAAAAATTTATTGATACAAGTGACAATAAGGTTTACCAAGCTATATTTGCTCCTTTAATTATAGCTACACAAATAGAAGGAGTCTTATGTGTATTAAAGGACAAAACTAAGAAAAAGGAATACGAACGAAAAGTTATTGAAGCAAATAAGAGAAGTGAAGACTTTTTGGAAAGTGTTGGAGATGGTATAGTAGTACTTGAAGGTAGTAATAAAATATATGTAAATAATGCATGTAGACAAATATTTAAAGAGACATTAGAAAACATCGATTTTTCCTCAATATGTAAAAGTGAAGAAAATATAGAAAAAAGGTATGTAATAGAGGGTGAAGTAAAATATGTAGAGATGAGTTTTTCTCATTATAATAATGAAGGAACTTATAAAACTATTATTGTAATACGTGATACAACTTCTCGAAAGATATCTCAAATAAAACTTGAAGAAAGTCAATCCTCTTATTCAAGATTTATAGATATACTACCTGATGGTATATGCTTGTTAAGAGAAGACTTAAGTGTAAATTATGCAAATAAATCATTTTTGGATATGCTATCTTTTACAAGTATAGATGATGTAAAAGATTCTAATATTAAGATATTAATGAATGCAAATACTGAAGAAAAAATGAAATTTACTGAAAATATGACTAAAGTTTTAAATGAAAATAAGAGTATACTTTTACTAGAATATGAATTAATAAATAATTATGATGATATAGTAGAAGTAGAATTAAGTGCCTTGCCTTTTTCGATATATAACACTAGATATATAATGCTTATTATAAAAGATTTAGCACATAAAAAATACTCTGAACAAGCTGAAAAAGAATTACTTGAAAGATTTAAAACAGATAAAATAAAAACTGAGTTTTTTGCAAATATGTCTCATGAGTTAAAAACACCATTAAATGTTATATCAAGTTCAAATCAATTGGTAGATTCTTTCTATAGAAGTGAAAAAATAAAAGACTATAATAATAATATTAAATCTCATGTTGATTTAGTTAGACAAAGTTCCTATAGACTTCAAAGATTGATAAATAATATTATAGATTTGACAAAGATGGAGTCAGGATTTTACACACTTAAACTTGCAAAATACAATATTGTATCTGTAATAGAAGATTTGTTTATGAATATAGAAGAGTATGCAAGCAGAAAAGATATAAGAATTCTATTTGATACAGAGCTTGAAGAAATCAATGTCTATGTAGACAAGGCTGAAATTGAGAGAATTATACTAAATCTATTATCAAACTGTATTAAATTTACTGATAATGGAGGATGGATATATGTAAACATCTACTATAAAATTGATAAAGTAATAATAAGTGTTAAAGACACTGGTGTTGGTATACCTCAAGATAAATTGGAGTTGATTTTTGAAGAGTTTTCACAAGTTGACAAGACTTTATCTAGAAATACTGAAGGAAGTGGAATAGGACTTGCTATAGTTAAGAACCTAGTAAGTCTTCATGGTGGAGATATAGAAGTAATAAGTGAAGTTAATAAGGGTACAGAATTTTTAATCTCACTGCCAATGAAAAGCTTTAGTAATGAGTATTATACAGAAGATAAGAGAATATACAATCTTCAAGAAAAAATAAAAATAGAATTTTCTGATATATATTATTAGAAAGTTATTAAATTGTAAAAGTAAAATAAAATATTCTATATTTAATAGAGTACATTATAAAAAGCTAGGCTATCATAAAAATAAGTTTTTATGATAGTCTATCTTTTTTTGATGTTAATTGTATTTTGTATCTATATGTGAGAACATATGATTTCTAGATTACCTTCAAATCCAAAACTTCCAAAGTTATTTGGTAATATAAAATGCATACCTTTCTTTAAATCATACTCTATAGAATTGTGTATCAATTTACCAACTCCATCTAGGATACTGTACAAAGAAAAAGGTGTATTGTGAGTAAAATCACATTTTCCAAAAATATCTAATTTATAGACACTAAAAAATTCATTTGATACAAATGTTGTACATTTAAAGTTTGGTGTTGATACAATTTTATAATCAGTATCAAAATCTGTATGAGGAACATTTGTAACTTCTATTGATTTTTGAACATGAAGTTCACGTTTATTTCCTAAGTTATCAGTTCTATCATAATCATAAACTCTATAAGTAGTATCTGAGTTTTGTTGAGTTTCTAAAATTAATGTTCCCTTACATATAGCATGTATAGTTCCGCTTGGAACATAGAAAAAGTCACCTTTTTTTATATTAACTTTTCTAAGCAGTTTGTCCCATTCGTTATTATTTATCATTTCTATAAATTCTTCACGAGATTTTGCATTGTGACCTATTATAATTTCTGCATCATCAGAACAGTCTATTACATACCAGCATTCTGTTTTACCCAATTCTCCATTTTCGTTTTTTTGAGCATATTCATCATTTGGATGAACTTGAACCGATAAATTGTCATTGGCATCGAGTATTTTTGTAAGCAAAGGGAATTTATCTCCAGGTGTATTACCAAACAATTCTCTATTTTTCTCCCATAATTCAGATAGCTTTTTATTTTTATATTCTCCATTTTCTATCAGACAATCTCCATTTTTATGAGAACTTATAGCCCAACATTCACCTGTTGTAGGTGATTTTATCTCATAGTTAAATTTATCTTTAAGTGCAGTACCACCCCATATTCTATCCATAAAAATAGGCTTTAAAAATAATGGTTCCATAATCTTGTTCCTCCTATGATATTAAATTTATCCTACAAATAATTATATATAAATAGATTATAAAATCAATAGCAAAAAAGTTTTGTCCCTTGAAATGACATAAAGTATAAGGATTTATGAAACAAGATAAACTATGATATATAATATAAAGGTTTAAATTGGAGTGATAATCATGGAGAGATTTAAAGAAGAAAATCAAAAATATAAAAAAGAATTCTTGAAATTGTTGGAGGAATGGGTAAGTATACCTTCCTTTTATGATAAAAATACTGTATCTAAAGATATGCCTTTTGGAAAAGGTGTATATGATGCATTAAAGTGGTTTGAAAATTTAGGTAGAGAAAATAATTTTACTGTTAAAAATATAGATAATCATGCTGTTTATATTGAATATGGAGATGGTAAAGATTATATAGACATATTTGGGCATTGTGATGTTGTAAATCCAGGAGAAGGATGGGATAGTGAGCCATTTAAGCTAGATATTATGGGTGACAAATTAGTTGCTAGAGGTGTTTCCGACAATAAGGGCCCTATGATAGCAAATTTTTTGGCATTAAAAATGATAAAAAGTCTAAATATAGATTTAAAGAGAAAAGTTAGATTAATTGCTGGAGGAAATGAAGAAAGTGGATTTAAGTGCATAAAGCACTATTATAGCAAAGAGCCACATGGTGTATATGGATTTACTCCAGATGCTAAATTTCCTGTATTAAATGGAGAAAAGGGTGGAGCGATAATAAAGCTAATGCTGGATATAGATGATAAATATCTAGATATAAGTGGTGGAATAGAGTTTAATACAATTCCAGACAAAGTGTATATCAAAAATATTGAAAATTTAAGTAATGATTATATAAATTCTGATTTTAATAATGTTTCAATAAGTTTTAATGATGGTAAGTATATTGTGAATGGGAAAGGTGGACACTCATCTAAACCTGAAAAAGCAATAAATCCCATATTAGATACAATTAAAATTTTAGCAGAAAATCTTGATGAAGATTGGGCAAAAGATTTGTACAGGCTAATAAATAAAGATAATATAGATGGAAAACTGTTTGGCTTAAATGTTGAAGGAAAATGTGGAATTCTTTCAATGGTTCCAACAATAATAAATATAAAAGAAGGAAAGCTTGAAGTAATTTTAAGTGTTAGGTATCCTGAAGTATTGACAGTTGAAGAAATAATAGAAAAATTTGATTTGTATATAAAAATAAATAATATTAATAAATTTAAGTTTATTGGGGAAAATTTAAAGCAAGCAAATTATATAGATGAGAATTCGAAACTTGTAAGACGTTTACATGAGATATATGTAAAGTATTCTGGAGACTCAAAAAGTGTTGTTAGAGTAACCAGTGCAGGAAGCTATGCAGCTGAAATGAAGAATTCAGTAATATTTGGGTGTGAATTTCCTGATGGTAGTTTTGGAAATGTTCATAGTGCAAATGAATTTGCCAGTTTAGATAGGTTTATAACTGCGATAGGTATCTATGCGGAGGCAATAGTTACATTATGCAATAATATATAAATACAAAATGTCCCTTATATAGACATATTATATATACAACTAAAATTTTATTTGATATATAATTGAAATCAAAGAGAAGGTGATACAATGATAACTAAGAAACATGCAGTAATAGTAAAAAGTTTAAGCAATAAAGATGGATATATGACATCAAATGAACTAGCTATTAAATTAGATGTATCTACTAAAACTATTAAAAGATATATAGCAGATTTAAATGGTATTTTGAGTAAGTATGATTTAGAAATAGATTCTTCAAGAGGTATAGGATATAAGCTAAGTGGCTCTAAAACCAACATATCAAAAGCTGTAAAAGAAGCAAATAAATATATAAATGGTTTCTTGGATGATTCTGAAGAAGCAAGGATGTCAAATATAATATGTATGCTGATTAACAGAAATTATATGAGTATAGAAGTAATGGCAGAAGAATTAAATCTAAGTATAGCAGCCATAAATAAATTATCTAGTAAGCTTAAAAGAAAACTTGAAAAGTATGACTTAGTTATAAAATCTAAACCTTATTATGGAAGCTATATATATGGTGAAGAAATTAATATAAGACAGTTGATTACTGATTATGCAATAAAGTTGGATGAGAAGAGTAAAATCAAAGTATTTTTGGATGATATCAGTGAAAACGATATAAATTGCATAGAAAGTATTTTAGAAAAGCATTTAAGAGAAAAAGAAACAATAATTTCAGATAAAGACTTTAATCTTTTACTTTCAAAAATAATAGTTTCTGTGTTTAGAAGTAAGAGAGGTCATAGCAAAAATATAAATTTAATAGATACAGGATATAGATTTCATAATTACAGTTTTATAGAAAAGCTTATGAAAGAAATATCTGATAAAGTTGGATTTAAACTTATTGAAGATGAAGTAATTTATATTTCCAATTATTCTGGTGTAATAGCATATAGAGGTGCACAAGGAATAAAAAATGCAAGTGAAATTGAAGAAAGAATAAGTAGCGTTATAAGTAGTGCTCTTCAAGATATACTGCTTATTTCAGGAAGTGACTATACAAAAGATGAAGAGTTTATGATAGCGATTTCTGACCATATAAAGAGGTTTTTAAATAGAGCAAAAGCTAATATAAAATCTAATAATCCTCTGCTTCATCAAATAAAAGAGAAATTTCCAATAGCTTTTAACTTAGCTGTGTTTTTATCAAATAAGCTAGAAACTGAATTTAATTTAAAATTAGATGAAGATGAACTTGGATATATAGCTATTCACTTTGCTGCTTCAAATGAAAGAATGAAAAAAAATACAAGTAAGAAAATTTGTATAGTTTGTCATTATGGTATAGGCACAGGTCAGCTTCTTTCTGAAAAATTAAAGCAGAATATAAGTGACTTAAATGTTGTAGGTGTTTATCCATTTAGATATCTTGATATGGCAATAGGTCAAGATGTTGATTTGGTAGTATCAACAGTTGAATTAAAAGGATATGAAAAGCCAGTCTTATATATAGAAAATATATTTGATGATAGCCTAATTGAAAACGTAAACAAAGCCTTTTATGAAAAGGAAGAAAGAAGAAAAATAATAAGTAATATGTTTGATGAAAGAGCTTTTTTCAGTATAAAAGCAAATACAAAAGAAGAAGTTATACTTTCGCTTTCAAACAAGTTAAAAGAAAGAGACTTTATAGAAGAAAGCTCAATAAAAAGTATAATAGATAGAGAAAATATTTCATCAACTGAAATAGGAAATCTAGTAGCTATACCTCACACAATAGTGAAGGGAGATAAAAAATCTATAATCGGAGTTGGAATACTTGAAAATCCAATAATTTGGGATAAGCAAGAAGTTCAACTAGTATTTATGGTATTTTTTAATACTAAAGAAAAACATAATTTTTCAATATTTAAATACCTTTACAATTTTATAAAAGATGAAGGTGGAGTAAGAGGAATTATTAAAATATGTGACTTTAATAAATTAATGGCACTGATAGGTAATTAAGGAGGAAATTAACAATGGGAACAAACATATTTAACAAAGAATATGTATTTTTAAATACTGAGGCTAAGTCTAAGGTTGAGGTTTTAAAATTTATAGCTAAGAAAGCTAAAGAATTAAATTTAACAGAAGATGAAAATCTAGTATACGAAGGCTTAGCAGCTAGAGAAGAGCAATTTACTACAAATTTGGGAGAATCTATAGCAATACCTCATACTAAAAATGATGCAATTGAAAATCCAGCAGTAGTGGTACTAAAGTTTAATGATAATGTTGTTTGGAATGAAGGTGAGGACAATGTCAAATTGGCAATAAGTTTGCTTATGCCAGGAAAAAGTAAAGAAAACATACACCTTAAATTATTATCGTCTCTTTCAAGAAAATTAATAAATAAAGATTTTAAAGATTCTCTTTTAAAGAGTGATAATGTGGAAGAAATCGCTAATTTAATAAATGAAGCTTTAGGTTTATAGATAAATACTAAAGTTAAAATAAAAATAATTAATTAAAGTAAATAGGAGGAATTTAAAATGAATAAAAAATTAGTAGCATTATGTGCTTGTCCAATGGGACTAGCTCACACTTTTATGGCAGCAGAAGCAATAGAGCAAGCTGCAAAGGCATTAGGTTATGAAGCAAAAGTTGAAACTCAAGGTGCAGATGGTGTGCAAAATGAATTAACAAGAGAAGACATATTAGGAGCAACTATGATAATACATGCAGTAGCAATAACACCAGAAGGTATGGAAAGATTTGATGGTTGTGAAGTTTATGAGGTTGAATTACAAGAGGCTATAAAGAATGCAGAAGGTGTTATAAAGGAAATAGAAGAGGATTTAGGAATATAATAAATTTACTGTGGAGGAAATAGAATGGCAATCAAGAAAAAAGTTATAAACAGTTCAGGTGCTTCTACAACAGGAGGCAATAACGCAGGAAAAACTACTCCATCTAATCCAACTCAATCAAAGGGAAATGGAAAATGGAAAGAAATTAGTAAACATATAATGACAGGTATATCATATATGATACCAGTCTTAGTAATGGGTGGACTTATAGGAGCTTTATCTCAATTAATACCATATGCAATATTAGGGCTTGACCCATCTGTAGGTATAGTTGATGCTATGAACTCAGGTGAATTTACAGGATTTAAACTTAGCCTTTTAAACATGGCACAATTAATGTCAAACTTCGGGTTTACTCTGTTTGGATTTGCAATACCACTATTTGCAGCATTCTGTGCAAATTCTATAGGTGGAAAAACAGCCCTAATCGCAGGATTTATAGGTGGATATATAGCTAATAAACCTGTAGGTGTACCACAATTCATAGATGGACAATGGACAGAAGTTGTACCAGTTGCATCAGGATTCTTAGGTGCAATATTAATCGCATTTATAATAGGATATTTTGTAAAATGGTTAAATAAATCTATAAAAGTTTCTCATAACTGGTTAGCTTTTAAAACAACATTTTTAATACCACTAATAGCATCATTAACTTGTATGGTATTGATGATATTTATAATAACTCCATTTGGTGGATTAATTAATGAAAGTATGAAAAACTTCTTAACAGCAGCAGGAGCAGCGGGAGAATATGTATATGCAACAGCTTTAGCAGCAGCTACAGCATTTGACTTAGGTGGACCAATAAATAAAGCAGCAGGATTCGTTGCACTTGGTTTGACTACAGAAAATGTACTACCAATAACAGCAAGAACAATAGCTATAGTTGTTCCTCCAATTGGATTAGGACTTACAACTTTATTAGATAAAAGATTAGTGGGAAGAAGAGTATATGATAGACAATTCTATCAAGCAGGAAAAACTTCTATATTCCTATCATTTATGGGTATATCAGAGGGAGCAATACCATTTGCACTTGAGAGACCAGGTTTTGTTATACCTTTAAATATCGTAGGAAGTATAATAGGAGCTATTACAGGTATAGTTTTAGGGGCAATTCAGTGGTTCCCAGAGTCAGCTATATGGGCATGGCCTCTAGTAGATAACTTATTTGGATATGTAATAGGTATAGCAGTTGGTGCTATATTCATAGCTGTAGGAAATGTATTTTACAGAAATAAATTAATAAAGGATGGTAAACTTGTTGTAGATTATATTGATTAATTTATAAATTTTACTATCTATAATAACCTTGGCTGGTAATATTGATTGAAACAATATTACCAGCCTTACCTATATGACTAATTAAGGATGGTGAAGATAAAATTATGAATAAAATAGAAAAAATAAGAAAGTATCTTAAAGAGTATAATGTAGATGGAATTCTTATTAATAGTTCTACCAATAAGTTTTATATTGGAAATCTATTTAGTTCATCAGGCTATGTTTTTATAACGAAAGATAAACAATATATAATAGTAGATTTTAGATACTTTGAAGAAGTTAAAAGAAAATCAGATTTATTTGATGTTATATTAATGGATAAAAATAGAACGTATTTTGACATAATTAATGATATTTGCAGAAATCAAAATATAAAAGAAATTGGCTTTGAAGGAAGTGAAGTATCTTTTGACTCATATAAAAGTATGAATAACAAATTAAATGTAACTTTAAAATCAATTGATTTATCTACTTTAAGAAAAGAGAAAGATGAAGATGAAATAAAATATATAAAAAAAGCTTGTGAAATAGTAGATGCTACGTTTTATCATATAATTGACTTTATAAAAGTTGGTATGACTGAAAGACAAGTAGAAAATGAAATTGTAAGATTCATAAAAGAATTAGGCGGACAAAAAGAATCATTCGACACTATAGTTGCATCTGGTTTGAGAGGAGCCTTACCTCATGGAAAAGCTAGTGAAAAAATTATAGAATATGGAGATTTTGTTACATTCGATTTTGGAGCAAAGTATAATAATTATTGTTCAGACATTACTAGAACTATTTGTATGGGAACTACAAATAAAGAACTAGAAAAAATATATAATATAGTAAAGAAAGCTAATGAAGAGTGTATAAAGGTTTTAAAGCCAGGCATGACTGCTGGTGAAATAGATAAGGTTGCAAGAGATATAATTAGTTCATATGGATATGGTGATAATTTTGGACACAATCTGGGTCATGGTGTAGGTATTATGGTTCATGAGTATCCAGCATTAACTTCAGAATCAAATGAAGTATTAAAAGAAGGCATGGTTGTAACTATAGAGCCTGGTATATATGTGCCAGAACTTGGAGGAGTAAGAATTGAAGATGATGTACTTATAACTCAAGATGGGTGTATGAGATTGACTATATCTACCAAAGATTTAATAGTTGTAAATTAAAAATAAATTGTAGCTAAGTATTTTTATAATAATAAGAAAAGACGAGGTAAATTTAAATGTATAATTTTGATGATAGACCAGATAGAGTAAGTGAAAAGTGTAGAAAGTGGGATTTAAATATTATAAGAGATAAATTTGGATATATTAAAGAAGATTTTGTACCAATGTGGATTGCTGATATGGATTTTAAAATACCAACAGAAATAGAAAGTAAATTTATTGAAGCTGTAAAAAGAGGTGTATTTGGATATACATACTGTTATGATGAATTTTATGATTCAGTTATTGGGTGGCAAAATGATATGCATAAAGTAAATGTAGAAAGAGAATGGATTACATTGACTTATGGAACTGTGTCAACACTTCACTATGTAGTACAAGCTTTTTGTAAAAAAGGAGATAGTATAATATTAAATACACCAGTTTATGACCCATTTGAATCATCAGCTAAAAAGCAGGGTGTAAATGTAGTTTGTAATACATTAGATGTGATAAATGATAGATATTATATAAATTTTGATAGATTAGAATCTCAAATTAAAGAAAATAAACCTAAGTTAATGATGTTTTGTACACCACATAATCCATCAGGAAGAATTTGGTCAATTGAAGAAATGACGAAAGTAGCAACTATATGTAAAGAAAACAATGTTATTTTAGTTGCAGATGAAGTACATGCAGAGCATATTCATTATGGCGAATTTAATTCTATTCTTAAGCTTGAAAGAGAACTTTTAGAAAATATTATCCTATTGACATCACCAAATAAAGGGTTTAATCTTGGAGGATTAAAGACCTCTTATTCAATAGTTATAAATAAGGATATAAGAGATACTTTTAGAAAGAAACTAAAACAAAATTCTATAACTTCTCCAAATGTATTTGGAATAATAGGATTAATAACAGCTTATGATGAATGTAGAGAGTGGTTAAGGAACGTAAATGAGTATATAAAATCAAATTATGAACTTTTAGAGAATTGGGTAAATAAATATGAGAAGATTAAACTAATGAAGATGGAATCGTCTTATTTGGCTTGGATGGACATAAGCAATCTAGGACTAAGTGCAAGTGAATTTACAGATAGGTTAGCTGTCAATACAGGAGTGCTAATAGAAGATGGAAGTCACTTTGTAAAAGATGGAGAAAAGTATGTTAGGATAAATTTAGGAACTCAAAAAGAAAATGTAATTGAGGCATTAAATAGAATGGATTTGTTTGTAAAGTCGTTATAAAAAGTTAGTTGAGTTATTATTAAAAATAAAAAATGTAGGTTGTTTCAAAGATGTACTAAAAAAGATTAAAAAATAAGGTTTATAGACATCAAGATGTAATTCAATTATAAAATTAAATATGTTTAATGATAGGCATTTCTAATGAAATGTCTATTTTTATATATATTTTGTAAAGTTTCCTTTACAAAAATAAAAGCAAGTGGTATATTATAAATGTAAAGGAAACTTTACAAAAAGGAGGCAATCTTTTTGAAAAATCGTGTAGAGGATTTAAGAAAGAAAAAAGGTCTTAATCAAGAAGATTTTGCAAAAATTCTTAAGGTTTCAAGGCAGACGATTAGTTCTATTGAAAATGGAAAATATAATCCATCTTTAGAACTTGCATTTCAAATATCTGATTTTTTTGAAATGTCGATTGAAGAAATATTTTTATGGAAGGAGAAATAGTTCATGGAAAAGAAAAATTTAAGAATAGGAATTGTATTTGTAGTTTTAGGTGTTATTTTCTTGTTTCTTTGTTTAATGAATGGTGATAAGTTAGGTTCTTTGTTTGCTGGACTAGCAGGAGGCTTTGGATTTGGTGGAATTTCTGCCATTTATCGTTACTTTTACTGGAATAAGCATAAAGAAGAATACAAAGAAAAGCTCGAAATAGAAAACATTAATCTTCATGATGAAAGAAATGTTATGTATAGAGATAAAGCAGGAAGATATGCTTACATTGTATGTATGATAATAATTCCTATATCTGCTTTTGTTTTCTCTGTACTAAATGCATTAGATATATACAACTCATTGGTAATAATCATATATTTATTTGTTTTGTGGATTGTTTTATATGTTGTAGGAGTTATTTATTATCGAAAGTTAAAGCGTAATGGGTAGTGTTTTATACAAATCAAGCTATAAATATGGTATATACATAAGTACAATTTGTTTTAGACTACTTAGTATATACCATATTTTATATAAAACTTAAATTTACATTAGTTATATTAGAGTTATTTAAATTTGTATGTATAAATTTGTATGCATAATAGATATAGTTATTATTTAAACTCATTATTTATTGAACTTTTTAATAGAAAAAGCTTTGTCTGTAAGTTTAAAATTATTTTGTATGCCATTAGTTAAATATACTTTTTTATCTTTGGTTATAAATATAGCATCTACATTATCAATACTATTAATTAAATCCATACCTTTTTCAAGTCCAAGTCCAAATGTAGAAGTGGATAAAGCATCACAATTAATAGATTTATCAGAGATTATTGTAACACTGCTTAAGTTGTTTTCAAAAGGGTATCCTGTAAATGGATTTAACATATGGTGATATATTTTACCATCTTTTTCTATAAATCTCTCATAAATTCCAGATGTAACAACAGATTTATTTGTAGTTTCTATATTCCCTATAGATTCTCCATTTTTGCTAGTTGGGTCTTGAATACCAATTTTAAAAGGTTTGTTATTTTTGCTATCTTCTAAAGTAAATATATTACCTCCCAAGTTTACTAAAGCTTTTTTTATACCTTCTGATTTCAAATAGCCTACGATTTTATCAGCAGCATATCCTTTAGCTATTGCCCCTAAATCAATTTTCATATCTTCTTTAGCTAACTTTATAGATTTATTTTTTTCATCTAATATAATATTTTTGTAATCAATGAGCGGCAGAAGTTCGTTTATCTCAGAGTCATTTGGGACTTTAGCCTTGTCTGTTCCAATTGCCCATAGATTGGATAGTGGACCAACTGTTATATCAAAGTATCCATTTGACAACTTAGAGTATTCTATAGCCTCTTGTACAACAAAAAATGTATCATCAGAAACTTTGACAAAATCTTTACCAGCATTATCATTTATTTTAGAAACATCGCTTCCTGGTATATGGGTACTCATCTTGTTATCAATATATCTTAAAATTGAATCACATTCATTTAAAATTTTATCACTTTTTGATTCTTTTATATTAAATATAGTAACTTCATTTACTGTACCAAGGTAATAGCTTGTCTTACTATATTTAGTATTTTGACTTGAACTCCTAAAAAATGAAAATAAAATTAATGCTAAAATCAATATCACAAAAATAAATGTGATTTTTTTCTTATTCATGGTATATTCCTCCTATGAAATTGTGTTATTATCTTATTATAGCATAATTTCATAGGAGGACAAAAAATGAAGAAAAAAGACATTCTTCTTATTTTAGGTGTTTTGATTGTTATCACAGCATGTTATGGAATAATAAATGTTATAAATTCTAAAAATGCTGGAAGTATTGAAATTTATGTAGATAATAAATTGTATAAGACTGTTTCAATAAATGCCAAAGAAGAATTTAAAATAGAAAATAGAGGAGGGTACAATATAGTTAAAATTCATGACAAAGGTGTGGAGATAATAGATGCTTCATGTCCTGATAAGGTGTGTGTACATACAGGTTTTATAAACAAACCAAGTCAAAGTATAGTTTGTATACCTAACAGAGTGAGCATAAAAATAAATACTAATGAAAAGAATGACAATCAAGAGGACATAATTTCTAAATAAAACAATAAATAAAAATAGCTGAAAGGAATTGGTGATAACTATGGTTAATTTAGGAAACGATTGGAATGAATTATTAAAGGAAGAATTTGAAAAAGAATATTATTTAAATTTAAGAAAATTCCTTATAGATGAATATAAGACACGTCAAATTTTTCCTAATATGCATAACATATATGAAGCTTTAAAACACACTTCATATAAAGATACAAAAGTTTTAATACTAGGACAAGACCCCTATCATGGAGATAATCAAGCTCATGGTTTAGCTTTTTCAGTTCAACCACAAGTAAAAACTCCACCATCTCTATTAAATATGTACAAAGAGTTGAAAGAAGATTTAGGATGCTTTATACCTAATAATGGATACTTAATGCCTTGGGCAGACCAAGGTGTGTTACTTTTAAATACAGCACTTACTGTTAGAGCACATGAAGCCAATTCTCATAAAAATAAAGGGTGGGAAATTTTCACAGATAGAGTGATTTCTATTTTAAGTGACCGTGAAGACCCAGTAATTTTTGTACTGTGGGGAAGTAATGCGCGTAAAAAAGTAGAATTGATTGATACAAGTAAGCATTATATTTTGGAAGCACCTCATCCAAGTCCATTATCAGCAAGTAAAGGTTTTTTTGGATGTAAGCACTTCTCTAAGATAAATGAAATTCTCGAAAAGCTAGGAAAAGAACCTATCAATTGGCAGATAGAAAATATATAAAGATAAAAGGTAACAAAATGATAACAAAACAACAATAAACAATGACATTGTTGTAACTAATAGAAATATGCTTCAATAGTTGAAAATACTATGTATGCATATTTCTATTTTTTTGTCAAGTTGACAACTCTTGAAAAAATAGTTACAATTTAGTTACACAAAAAACAAAAAAGAAATTTACGAAGCAGAAGATTACGAAGCAAAATATATAGTGTAAAAAATTTGAGGGAGGAAATTTTATATGAATTTAAAGAAATTGAGTAATGTTAAAGTCTCGGCAATGGCGGTTGTTTTATCAGTTGGAATTTTATCTGGATACTCTGCACTTAATAAACAAGTAACATTAGTAGTAAAAGGAGAAGAAAGAACTGTATCTACATTTAGTTCTAATGTAGGAGACCTTTTGGAAGCCCAAAACATTAGCTATGATGGAAATGATATAGTTAGTTTGGATGTAAATTCAAAGTTATCTAATGGAGATAAAATAGAAGTAATTGATGTTAAGGAAAAAACAGTTGTAGAGACTAAAGACATTCCGTTTGAAGTTACAGTTGTTGAAGATAACTCTTTGTCAAAAGGAGATTCTAAAGTTAAAGAAGAAGGAAAATCTGGTAAAAGTGAATTAGTATATAAAGAAACTTATCACAATGGCAAGAAAGTAGAAAAGGAATTTGTGAAAAAAGTTGTTACATCTGAGCCAGTTAATAAAGTTGTAAATAAAGGAACAAAAGTAGAAATGCAAGTAGCTTCATCAAGGGGAGAAAGTTCAAGAAGGATGGCTTCATCTTCTTCAAGTAGTAGCAGTAGTAACAATGGTAGAAGTATGAGAGTTGTAGCAACTGCATATTCTGGTCATAGTATAACTGCAACAGGAACAAAGCCTAAGTGGGGAACAATAGCTGTAGACCCTAAGGTTATACCATATGGAACGAAAGTATATATACCTCAATTTGATATGGTATTTACTGCTGAAGACTGTGGTGGTGCGATAAAAGGAAATAAAATTGATATATTTATGAATGATTCAAAGACAGTTTATAACTGGGGAAGAAAAACTATAGATATACGTATATTAAAATAATTAAATAATTTATATTTATACTGGAAATTGTATTTTGATTAAATAGAGGAAAAATTCTTTATAGATAATTAAAATATGGTTTCCAGTTTTTAAGTTTATAAATATAGTTATAAATATAATAAGAAGATATATAAATATTAATTGCTATAGATAAAAACTATTTAAAATATGATTTGCTATCAAATTAATCTATAAAAATTGTTGCAAAGAGTCAAAATATATGATATTATAGATTTCGTTGAGAAACGTTTCGTTATGGGAGTGGATGGGTGCCGGTGTGCCCTCTAGTCTTCAAAACTAGTATGAGGGGTTAAGAGCCTCTTAGGTGGGTTCGATTCCCACGCATTCCCGCCAGTATAAAAGGTATCTTTTAATATTAAAAGATACCTTTTTAAATTTAAAAATTATTTTGAGATAATTTAGTTTTAGTAATATATAATATCTAGTATTATATAATGTGAATTTTCTAATACTAATATTAGGTATATAAAAGTCTAGGAGAGTGGAAAAATGGAAAATAACTTTACAACGAGAACTAGTTTTCTAGTTGGAGATGATGGTATAGAAAAACTTAAAAATTCAAATGTAATAGTATTTGGAGTTGGAGGAGTAGGTAGTTTTACTGTTGAAGCTTTAGCAAGAGCTGGAGTGGGTAATCTCACTATTGTTGATTTTGATGATGTAGATATAACAAATATAAATAGACAAATACCAGCATTACATTCAACTGTGGGAAAATATAAAGTCGATGTTATGGAAGAAAGAATTTTAGATATAAATCCTAATATTAATATAAAAAAAATAAGAAATCTTTATAATAAAGATACTAGTAGTGAAATACTAACAGAAAGATATGATTATGTTGTGGATGCAATAGATATGGTAAGCTCGAAGATACATTTAATTGAAACATGTGAAAAAAGAGGTTTAAAAATAATAAGTTCTATGGGTATGGGAAATAAATTGGACCCAACTAAAATAGTTGTTACTGATATACACAAAACAAGTACTTGTCCTTTAGCTAAAGTCATGAGAAAAGAGCTTAGAGATAGAGGAATTAAAAAATTAAAGGTGGTATATTCAACTGAACAACCAATAGAACTTAAAAAGAAAGTCATGAATGGTAAAAAGGTAACACCAGGTAGTGTATCATTTGTGCCATCTGTTGGAGGTCTAGTAATTGCATCTGTAATAGTTAATGAATTATTAGGGTAATAATGCTAAATATTTTATCTATAAATTTTATGGACATATTTTAAAGGCTAAAAGCATCAATATAAAACCATTTTATGTTGATACTTTTAGCCTAGTTCTGTTATGTAGTTACAGTTTTATTTCTTATGTTAAGTGTCTATTTTATATTTGTGTTTTGTAAATATCATTTTACCATCACTATAAAAAACAATATCACCTATTTTATCTGTCCTATAAATTGATATATTGTTTTGTTTTAAATTATTGATAACTTCCTTATGAGGATGTCCATATTGATTTTTATATCCACACGATATTGCGGCTATATCTGGATGAATTTTTTCAATAAATTCTAAAGTAGTTGATGAATTGCTTCCATGATGACCGATTTTTATAAAATTGATGTTATCTAATTTAAAATAATGTAAAATTTCTTTTTCAATTGCTTCTTCAGCATCGCCCATAAATAAAAATGAGGTGTCATTAAAATTTAATTTAAAAACTATTGAGTTTAAATTAGGTTCTTCCTGTATATATGAAGGACTTAATACATATATATTTATATTGTTATCGATATTTAAAACATCATCTCTGTATAGATACTGTATAGATAGGTTTTTATCATTACAAGAACTTATTAGATTTTGATAAGCTTCACTTTCTGTTGATTGTTCAGGCATATAGATGGAGTTTACATTAAATTTTTTTATGACATTATCAAGACTTCCTATATGGTCTGAATCTGGATGCGTAGCTATTATTATATCAATGGTTTTTATTCTTTTTTGTTTCAAGTAACTAGTAACTATATTTCCACTATCTTCATCACCTCCATCAATTAATATATTTTTCTTTGTAGGTGTTTGAACTAAAAGACTATCACCTTGTCCAACATCTATCATATGTATAGATAGTAGAGATTTTTTGTCACAAGCACTTAAAAGTGATATTATAATAAGTATTAATAAAAAAATTTTATTTCTCAATAAAAAATCACTCCAGTCATTACATGTTTATATAATTTTATGATGGGTAATATAAGATATATGGGAACTATCCTATTTTATATTTTAGACAATATAAGTGAAATTAATACCATAACTAAATTGGAGTTTTTATAGATACAAAATAAAATTTTAAAAAATTAAGCAATAAAAAGGTAGGAGGATTTTATGTTTTTCAAAGATATTGAACTAAATTCAAAAAAGGAGCTAGACCCTTATTTTGATTTAGTAGATTATGAAGCTTGTGAGTACTGTTTTAGTACTTTATATATGTGGCAACATGTTTATAAGACAGGATACTATATAGGTGAAGATTTTGCTGTTTTAGTTGGTGAGTATGAAGGAGATAGTTTCTCAATATTACCACTTGCTAAAAAAGACAAACTTCCAGAAGTTGTAGATTTTGTACTTGAGTATTTTTCACATAACAACAAAAAAATATACTTAAGAGGTATTACTACTGAAGTGGTAGAATTTTTAAAAGAAAAATACCCAAATAGATTTGAGTATATAGAAGAAAGAGATTTATTTGATTATATCTATGATGCAGAAAGTTTAAGAACGCTAGCAGGTAAAAAGAATCAAAAGAAGAGAAATCATATAAATTATTTCTTAAAAGAATATGCAGGTAGATATGAAGCAAGATTATTAGAGAAAGAAAACTTCAATGAATGTTTAGTATTAATGAAAGAATGGGAAAGTAACAAAGAAGAAAATAACGAATTTGATGAAAGTATGGATGATGAATTAGTTGGTATCAAAAAGATATTTAACAATTATGATATTTTAAAAGATAAAGTAAAAGTATTTGGTGTATATGTGGATGGAAAATTAGAAGCATTTAGTATCGGAGAGCTTTTAAATAAAAACATGGCATTAATTCATATAGAAAAAGCCAATCCAGATATAAGAGGTTTATATCCATTTATAAACCAACAATTTTTAGTAAGTGAATTTAAAGATGTTGAGTTTGTAAATAGAGAAGAAGACTTAGGTATTGAAGGTCTAAGAAAAGCTAAACTTTCTTACCACCCTTGTAGATTTGTTGAAAAGTACAGTGTTAGGGAGGCTTAATAAACTATATGGAGATTAGGTATGCTAAAGAAGAAGAAATAGAAAGTATAAAAGAAATATGGAGTTATTGCTTTAATGATAGTGAAAGTTTTATGAAATACTATTTTAATGATAAATATAAATATGAAAATACTGTAATAGCTTTAGATGAAGGAAAAATTGTTTCCTCTCTTCAGCTAAACCAGTATAAATTAAGTTTAAATAGTAAGGTATACAATACATCGTATGTAGTAGGGGTTTCCACACTTCCTGAGGGGAGAGGAACTGGCTATATGAGTAAAGTTATTAAATTTACTTTAAATGAGTTGTATAAGAAAGGACAACTAGTATCTATATTAATGCCAATTGATTATAGACTTTATAGAAGGTTTGGATATGAGCATTGTTATGACCAAATTGAATATACTATCAAAACAGATGATTTAAAAACTTTCAAGGCAAATGGAAAAATGATAAAAGCTAATTTATCACAAATTGATGATTTAATTAAAATAGATAAAGTATTTTTAAATGAGGTTAATGGTAATGTGTTAAAAGATGAACATTATTATGAAAACTTATTTAAAGAAATCCAAAGTGAAGATGGACATTTATATATCCATGAAGATAGTGAAAAAGATGGATATGTAATTTATTTTCTTCAAGGAGATAAAATGTTTGTCAGAGAGCTATTTTATAAAAACATAGATGCTCTTAAATCAATGCTTAAATTTATATATAATCACAATACTCAATGTAAGATAGTTACTATAGCTACTCCTATGATAGATAAGATAAGGTTTATATTAGACAATCCTAAAGACTGTGAGATAAAAATAAAACCTTTTATGATGGGAAGAGTTATAAATGTAAAGCAATTTATTGAAGATATAGATATTGATAAGGATATTAATGGCTCTATAAAATTATATATAGAAGATAAATATATAGAAGAGAATAATGGACTATTCAAAATATCTATACAAAATAAAAAAGTAATGTTAGAAAAATTAAATAAAGAATGTACAGATGAGCTTCAAGAGTGTTTTGATATTAAATTAGATATAAATGCTTTAACACAATTGGCATTTTCTTATATAGACATTGAAGAAGCACTTTTATTAAATAATATAAAGGGTATTTCAAAAAAAACAATAGAAATACTTAATTGCATTTTTTCTAAAAAAGATAATTATATAAATGAATATATATAGAAATGAAAATACGTCAAAAGATTTTAATAAATCTTTTGACGTATTCTTTTGTTTATAGAATAATTTCTTTTGTTTAAAAAATATTTATTTGAAAATAATCTAAATAATATGTTTTCTAGAGGAGTGATTATGATTCAAATAAGAAGACCTTTACTAATTATATTAATATTTGTGATAGCTGTATCTTTTATTATCACAAATAAGAAGAAAGAGGATGAAAAATTTAATGATAAGATAATAACTATACAAGGAACAGTTAAAGGAAGACTTGAAAAGCCTAGATATAATCAGTATAAAGTAGGCGCTTTCTTAATAAATGATTACACAAGAACTAAAAATTTGAAAATTGGTCAGAAAGTTAATATTACAGGCAAATTTAAAAGTTTAGCTAAAATGAAATATGAAGATTTTGATTATGGAAGGTATATAAAAAGCACTGGATATAAAGGTATAATATATATAAATAGCTATAAAATTATTGGTAAGAATAAAATATATGACTTAATAGGTAAAGTAAAGTTTTACATAAATAAAACGTATAGATATTTATATAAGAAAAATTCGGATTTTATAAATTCTATATTGTTAGCAGAAGTTGAAAATCTGACAGATGAGCAAAAAGAAATGTTCACCAGAACAGGAACTAGCCATGTAATATCTATATCTGGTCTTCATACAGGCATACTATGTGTTGTAATTGCTTTTTTATTAAGAGGTATAAATAAATTGTATAAATTATTAATATTGTCGATTTTTATATCTTTATATTGTATAATGGTAGGTGCGTCTCCATCTATAATTAGGTCTATAACATTTGTTATGGTTTTCTATTTATCAGTCTTTATTAATAGAAAAAAGGATGGAATATCAACACTGTCTCTAATAGGGATAGTTTTAATTATAAATAACCCCTATGTTATATATAATGTAAGTTTTCAATTATCTTTTTTAGCTACATTCTCTATACTAATATTTTACAATAAAATAAATAGTATTATAAAATTAAGTATGGTATCATTGACAATATCGTCAAATATATTAACCTTGCCTATAATATATTATACATTTAAAGGTATACCATTGGTTTCAATCATAGGAAATTTAATCATAGTACCATTTATAGGTATAATAATGTATTTGAGTATTGCAAGTTTAATAATATTTAAAATAAGTGTAGTAATAGCTAAAATAATAGCTTTATTTAACAGTACATTGATAGAAATCATATTTTTTTTACTAGAGAAACTCAGCAATTTAAATTTTACATATATTGATATAGATAACCCTAAACTTTATATTGTAGTGATTTATTACATAGGAGTATTTTTTTACATATTTTACATAGAAGGAAAAGAGATAAAGGAGCAAGAAAATGGATTACAAGGATATTATAAGGAATATAAAAGATAAAAAACTTGAGAAAATGTATCTTTTTTATGGCAGAGAGTATTATTTAATAGAAAATGCAATAAAAGTCTTTAAAGAGAATTTAAACGAAGGAATGCTCGATTTTAACTTAGATATAATAGATGGAAAGGAAATAGTCTTAAATCAGCTTATAAGCTCTATAGAGACACTTCCTTTTATGGATGATAGAAAAATAGTAATAGTAAAAGACTTTGAGTTACTAAAAGGAAAGAAAAAGAATTTTACAGATAGTGACGAAAAATACTTGATAGAGCATTTAGATAATACTCCAGACACTACTACCATAGTTTTTGTTGTATACGGAGATATTGACAAAAGAAAATCTTTAGTTAAAAAGATAAGTAATAATGGAATTGTTTTTAACTGTGACAAGCTTTCTGATATGGACTTATTTAAGTGGATAAAAAAATCTTTTGCTCTAAATGAAGTTATAATAGAAAACTCTCAGATAATGTATTTTATTGAACAAGAAGGATATAGAGATAAAAGTAGTGAAAAGACTTTATCAGACTTAGAAAACGAGATAAATAAAATTAGCTCATTTGTTGGAAAGGGAAATAGTGTAACTAATGATATAATAGATAAATTATCTCCTAAAAAGGTTGAAAATGATATATTTAAGTTAATTGATTATATTGGAGAGCAAAGTGCTTCTAATGCAATGAAAATATTGAATGATATGATACAGGAGGGCGAATCTGTTTTAGGTATATTTTCTATGATAGCTAGACAGTTTAAAATAGTTATGCAAGTAAGACAATTACAATTAGAGGGATACTCAGCAAAACTTATAGCAGATAAATTAAAAATTCATCAATTTGTAATAGGAAAAGCATTAAAGCAGGCTAAGAACTTTTCTGATGATATAATCATAGAAATTTTAAACTATATATTAGAAAGTGATTATAAAATAAAAACAGGTCTTATAAGGGATACCTTAGCAGTAGAAATGTTGGTTAGTAGATACTGTAAAAGACAAGCAGTGTAAAAAAATTATACATTAATAAAAAATAAATAGCAAGATATGTTATAGTTCAAAGTACAAGTAGGCTAGATTGAGTCTAAGAGTATATAATCTACTATAATATGTCTAACTATTTATTTTTTATTGTATAAATTTCCAAAATAAAAAACCCCTACATAGGGGTTATTATATATAAGAAATATAAACTGGTAATTAAGCGTTCATACCGTTTAACTTTTGAGCTAATTTAGCTACTTTTCTAGCTGCAGCATTCTTATGTATAGTTCCTTTAGAAGCTACTTGGTATATTCTTTTTTGAGCGTATTGGAACTTAACAACAGCATCCTCTCTGTTTCCAGCTGCAACAGCATCTTCGAATCTTCTTATTGCAGTTTTTATTTGAGATTTTCTAACTCTATTTAAAGCAGTTTTCTTTTCGATAACACTTATTCTTTTCTTAGCTGATTTTATATTTGCCACCGTGTTCACCTCCCTGTATTTTTTTCTCATATTCATCGTCAACATATTAGATTTTAACAGAAATAAATCTAAAAATCAAGGATTATTATTTATATATTTTAATAATGTTTTTTGTTTTGATTTTTTAGACTATAAATTATGTATAAATAATTTGAAATATTTTGTTTTTATGTTGATATATTTTGTTCTTTAAATATTTTAATAGATACAATTTAATATTTTATTTTTGTAACATATATCTTGAAATAATACAAATTATTAACATACATTTTGATAGTATTTCCAATAATTATAAGATAATACAAGAAATTACTCATTTTTATGGACTTAGTAATAAATTTTATAAAAATATGAATTTATATGGTTAATATGAAAGTTTTTCTATTAATTAAAGGTAATTTTTTTATTGTTGCAGATAAGCAGAACTATACTATCGCTATTTTTATTACTGTTGACTGTTTAATAGTTTTATATCATACTCTTGTATAGTCTAAAAAAATAGACTATAATAATTTTATGGATTAAAGAAAGGATTGATAAAGTGGATACAACAAAACTAATTTTAAATCCAGCTAGACTCCGAATTTTACAGTATATCAGAATTCATGGTAGTGTTCGTACATCTGATATTGTGAAGTATCTAAGTGATATTCCTCGTGCAACAGTTTACCACCATGTTAAAATTTTGGAAGATAACAATATGATTGAAGTAGTTAAAGAAAATCGTGTACGTGGTACAATTGAAAAAATTTATTCATTAAAGGAATATGCTTTGGATATGGAAGTAGATGCATCTGTTTCACTCTCTACAGCATTTCATATGGGTTTGATGCAAGAAATGAATGAGTATTTTAGTTTGAAAAATCAAGCCCATAAGAAAGACAATGTATTTTTCACTTCAGCATTGTTATATATAACTGATAGAGAATATGAAAATCTTCTTCAAAGTATAGTTGATTTATTAAAGCCATACATAGACCAAGAACCCAAATCAGATTTAAAACTCCGAAAACTCTCAATTATATCTTCTCCACCTGCAAAAAATGATGAGAAGAAGAAATAACAAACATTTTGTTTTTATAAGGAGGTATTATATATGAACTTTCATGAATTTGGGAATAAAAACAATCCACATATCATGCTGATTCATGGAGGTGGGAATGCATGGTGGAATTATTTACGACAAGCACGAGTATTGTCTGAATACTATCATGTAATACTTCCTACACTGGATGGTCATGGAGAAGAATACAAGACTGCATATATTTCTACAGAGGATACAGCAGATAAATTGATGAAATATATAGATGAAGAGTGTGGTGGTCATCTTTTTTCTCTGTGTGGAGTATCTCTTGGTGGACAGATTGTTATAGAGATTTTATCTCGAAAACCAGATATTACTGAAAAGGCAATTATTGATGGCAGTATTTGCTATCCTAGACCCAATATGGCACGAGCTTGTATGATGTCGATTCGATTTTTTAGAGGGCTTTTATTTAGTGAAAAAGCTTGTAGATTTCAAATTGCTATGATGTCAAAATTATTTCCAAAAAACATGCAATATCCAGATGAAATTAAGAACTATTATATGAAAGATATGCCACATGTCAGAAAAGAAACACTCTATGCTATGTATCGTACTTATATGATGAAGTACACACTTAAGGAGAGTTTAAGAGAAACTACAGCACAAGTGATGTATTGGTATGGTGAAAAGGAAATGAAATGTGTAAAAAACTCTGCAAAGATGTTTCAGTCTTATGTACCTTCTTGTAAAATTTATGAAGCTAAGGGATATAATCATGGTTATCTAGCTATTTATTTGCCAAATGAGTGGTTGGAGATTACTGAACCATTTTTTCAACAGAATGAAATGATATAGAAATTATAAAGTTATTTTGATAAAAAGAAATGTATAATGAATGAAAATTTGACAGGAATTTGATAATATGAAATTGATAAATAGATTAAAAGGTAGCGCCTATATAAATAGTTGCTACCTTTTTATATTTGTAAATAGATGATAGTTAAGGAAGTTTACTGACTATTTACTGACCAAACTCAATTTTCTTACATTGAAAGCCTTAATTTTACTTGTTTTAAATAAATTTATAGTTTTTTGTTATAAAATACTAAATTTTGTTAACAATTATAATTAGCATTTAATTTATACTGGAGGTTTATATGATTAATGTAAGAACAGATTTGGCTTTAGAAGCTAGTGAAATGTGTGAAAAATCTCAAGAAGGAAGTAGTATTCCTGGGGTGGAAATAGAAACTAAAGAATTAGAAAATTGTGTTGTAACAAAAGTTGAAGTAATAGATGAACAAGGTTCAGAGATAATGAACAAAGATATAGGAAAGTATATAACCCTAGAAAGTAATCTTATGAAGTTTGATGATGATGAGTCAAGAGAAGAGATGATAAATTATCTAAAAGATGAATTAGTAGATGTATTTGGACAAGACAAAAATAAAAAGACACTAGTAATTGGTCTTGGAAATAGAAATATTACTTCTGATGCATTGGGTCCCAAAAGTGTATCTAAAACACTAGTAACTAGACATCTCTTTAAAAATTACAACAAGGATTATGATGATGATTTTACTGAGGTATCAGCTCTAAGTCCAGGGGTTATGGGTGTTACTGGGATAGAAACTAGTGAAGTAGTGAAGTCACTAGTTGAGAAAGTTAAGCCAGATAGAGTAGTAGCAATAGATGCACTAGCATCAAGAAAAATGGAAAGAGTAAACTCTACTATACAAATATCAACAGCAGGAATATCACCTGGTGGAGGTGTTGGTAATACAAGAAAATCTCTCACTAAAGAAACCTTAGGAGTGGATGTTATTGCAATAGGAGTTCCAACTGTGGTTGACGCAGCAACTCTTACTATAGATGTTTTGGATATGGCAATAGATAATTTAATATCTCAATCAGAAGAAACAGAAAGTTTTTATAATATGTTGAAAAAACTTAAAGAGGAAGAAAAATATCATCTAATAAAAGATTCGTTAGATCCATATGATAAGAACTTAATCGTAACACCAAAAGATATAGATGATACAATTGAAAATCTATCTATAATAATAAGTGAAGGTCTGAATAGGTCTTTACATCCAGGTAGATTGTAAAATAAGGAGGAGCAAATATGTTTAAAAAATGCATTAAAGTAGTAACCTTGACTTTTATATTAGCATGCATTTTACCAGGAAAATCATTGGCTTTAAATCAAGATGACTTTTTAAAGTTTTTAGTAAATTCATCTTATCCAGAAGCTAAAGTCGAAGGAAATAATACAGAAAATAAAAAGAGTGATAAAAATAAAGAAGCAAGTAAAGAAAGTAAAGATGAAAATAAAAAATCTGAGGATGTAAGTAAATCCGACAATAAGAAAGAAAGCGAAAAAGAATATATAAAACTTTATGTTGGTAAAGAAAATGTTCCAGATATTGAGTCAAAAAACTCAGATACAACTGAAACTAGTACTGCATCTAGTGCAGAGTATAAAGATGACTTAAGAGTGACTAAAGAAAATCCAAGAATTTTGATATATCATACTCATGGGTGTGAAACTTATTCAAACTCACCTGATGGAAATTATCATTCAAGAGATAAGAAAAATTCAGTAATGGAAGTAGGAAATGCATTAACTAGTGCTTTAGACAGTAAGGGATGGGGTGTAGTCCATACTACTAAATACCATGACTATCCATCTTATAATAACTCTTATGCAAGTAGTTTAAAAACAATAAAAAGTATACTCCCTAAATATAATACAGTGGACATAGCAATAGATTTACATAGGGATGCTAGGGATTTAACTAATCCAGCCACTAAAGAAAAAGACCATTTGAAATATACAACTATGATAAATGGAGAGAGAGTATCTAAATTCTTCTTTGTTGTAGGAGGAAAAAATGAAAATAAAGCACAACTTAGAGCTTTAGCAGATGATATAACTGCTTTTGCTGAAAAGAAATATCCAGGCTTGGTGTCTCCAATAGTAGAAAAAGACTATGCTAGATTTAATCAATTTGCAGTTAAAAATCACATGTTAATAGAAATTGGAAATAATGCAACGAGTATAGAAGAATCTAAGGCTACTACAAAGTATCTTGCTGAAATTTTAGATGAATATTTTAAACAAAAAAATTAGATTGTTTAGTGTAATTAGGAGCATGTTGAATGAGCCGATTAGAAAGAAATATAGAAGGTAAAAGTAAACAAAGAAAATATAAGTATATTATGAGAATTATATTTTTAGTTATTATGATTATAGGTACATCCATTTGTGTGTTTATAGTTGATAGTAATGCTAAAAGTATGTTGGGAATAAAGCAACATAATTATTTCTCAAGTATTAAATTTGATATTACAAAGTTTGATATACCAAAGATTGATATACCAGATTTTGATATACACAAAATCGTTGAAAAATTTAATAAGTAGGAAATAAGTGAATAAGGTTTATTGATTAAAATAAGCCTTATTTTAGTTATGTATCTTTAATTGTATAAAATAAAAACACATTAACTATATTTTATAGGATTTACTTTAAGTTTATGATATTATATAATATTTAGTGTTAGACTTGATAATCCACATATAATGTGGATAATTTTGTTTAATGCCAATTAGTTTATATTCAAAAATTTAAAATTTGATATATAAAAAGTTTTTATATAATATAAAATGATAACTATAAGAATAATCAAGAGGAGGGAATTTAAGGTGGACAATAAACAAAGTAGAACTAGAAATTTTAGTATAATTGCACATATAGACCATGGAAAGTCTACCTTAGCTGATAGATTAATACAACAAACGGGGCTTGTCAGTGAAAGAGACATGAAGAGTCAATTACTTGATAACATGGATCTTGAAAGAGAAAGAGGAATCACTATAAAGCTTCAAAATATAAGATTAATGTATAAGGCGAAGGATGGAAATGAATATTATTTAAATCTTATAGATACACCAGGACATGTAGACTTCAATTATGAGGTATCAAGAAGTTTAGTAGCATGTGAGGGAGCATTATTGGTAGTCGATGCAGCACAAGGTGTTGAGGCACAGACTTTAGCTAATGTGTATCTTGCAATAGACCAAGATTTAGAAATATTACCAATAATAAATAAAATAGATTTACCAAGTGCAAGACCAGATGAAGTAAAACATGAAATTGAAGATATAATAGGGCTTGATGCAAGTGAAGCACCTCTTATTTCAGCTAAAACAGGTTTAAATATAGAAGATGTTTTAGAAGATATTGTAAAAAATGTACCTGCACCTAAAGGAGATAATGAAGCACCATTAAAGGCGTTAATATTTGACTCTTATTACGATGCTTATAAAGGTGTTGTAGCCTATGTTAGAGTGTTTGAAGGAACTGTTAAAAAAGGTATGACAATAAAAATGATGAATACTAAGAAAAAGTTTGAAGTAACTGAAGTTGGTGTTATGGCTCCAGGGCAAACTGAACTTAGTGAATTATCAGCTGGTGATGTTGGTTATATTGCTGCTAGTATAAAAGACATAAGAAGCTGTCGTGTAGGGGATACAATAACAGATTCAAATAATCCTACAGAAGAACCTTTACCAGGATATAAAAAAGCTACTCCAATGGTATATTGTGGTATATATCCAGGAGAAGGTGAAAAATATGAAAATGTAAGAGATGCTCTTGAAAAATTACAAGTAAATGATGCTGCCCTTGAATATGAGGCTGAAACTTCAGCAGCACTAGGGTTTGGGTTTAGATGTGGATTTTTAGGTCTTTTACATATGGAAATAATGCAAGAAAGACTTGAGAGAGAATTTAATCTTGATATAATAACTACAGCACCATCTGTTATATACAGAGTTACAAAAACTGACGGAGAAGTTGTAATGATACAAAATCCTGCAAATTTGCCAGAAGTAGCTGAGATAAGAATGATAGAAGAACCTATAGTAAAAGGAGATATAATAGTTCCTAAAGATTATGTAGGTGTTGTTATGGAACTTTGCCAGGAAAGACGTGGAAATATGTTAAACATGGAATATATAGATGAGAGAAGAGTAATGCTTCATTACGACCTTCCTCTTAATGAAGTTGTTTATGATTTCTTTGATGCCTTAAAATCAAGAACTAGAGGATATGGTTCTCTTGATTATGAGATTAAGGGATATGTTGCATCTACTCTTGTAAAACTTGATGTTTTAATTAATAAAGAGCAAGTTGATGCACTTAGTTTTATTGTACATGAAACTCGTGCTTTCCCTAGAGGAAAGGCAATGTGTGAGAAATTAAAAGGAGAAATTCCAAGACATCAATTTGCTATACCTATACAAGCTGCTGTTGGTAATAAGGTTATTGCAAGAGAGACAATAAGTGCTTTAAGAAAAGATGTACTTGCTAAATGTTATGGTGGAGATATATCTCGTAAGAAGAAACTTCTTGAAAAACAAAAAGAAGGTAAGAAGCGTATGAGACAAATTGGCTCTGTTGAAGTTCCTCAAAAAGCATTTATGTCTGTACTTAAGTTGGATGAATAATTTATTAAATTTTTATAAATTTAGATAAATATACTTAAAAGCTAGAGTGATTTTAGAATTATTTCTAAATTAATCTAGTTTTTTTGTGGTATATTTTAATTAAACACATAGAGAATATAAGTAAGAGTATATTAAAGAAAAAATAAAAAAAGGTGATATTTATGACTAATATAGAAATTCCTAAAAAAGTGGATTATATAATTAAAGAATTAGAAAAGAATGGTTATGAGGCATATGTAGTTGGAGGATGTGTGAGGGATTGTTTATTAGAAAAAATTCCAAATGACTGGGATATAACAACTAGTGCAAGACCTGAAAAAGTGGTAGAGATATTTGAAAGGACTATTCCAACTGGTATACAACATGGTACTGTAACAGTCATGATTGAACATGAGCCATTTGAAGTGACAACATATAGAATAGATGGAAGTTATAGTGATGGTAGACATCCAGATTCAATAGAATTTACAAATGATATAGTTAAGGATTTGTCAAGAAGAGATTTTACTGTTAATGCAATTGCATACAATTCAAAGACTGGATTAGTTGACCCATTTAATGGTTGTGAGGATATACAAAATAAGTGTATTCGTTGCGTTGGAAATCCAGTAGATAGATTTGAAGAAGATGCACTTAGAATGCTTAGAGCGATTAGGTTTTCTGCACAGCTTAATTTTAAAATAGATGAAGATACTAAACAAAGTATCTACAGAAACGCAGATTTAATAAAATGTGTGTCTATGGAAAGAATTCAAGTAGAATTCAATAAAATGCTAATATCTGATTCATCTAAGTTAAATTTATTAATTTCAACAGGATTATTAAAATTTATAATTCCTGAAATATGTGACTTAGAAGATGTTATTCAAAATAATCCATATCATATTTATAATGTTGGAAAACATACATTGATAGCTACTGAAGTAATTGAAGATGAATTATATCTAAAGCTTACAATGTTATTTCATGATTTGGGTAAAAAAATTACTAAAACGACAGATAAAAATGGAATTGACCATTTTTATAGTCACAGTAGGGAGTCTGTCAAAATAGCAAAGCAAATTTTGAAGAGACTTAAGTATGATAATTATACTATTAATAAAGTTTTAATATTAATACAATATCATGATTATAGAATAGAACCAAAAAGAAAAATTATTAAAAAGTTATTAAATAAACTTGGAGATGTTGAACTATTTGAAGATTTAATAAAGGTTAATTGGGCTGACACACTTGCTAAAAACCCAAAATATGCAAAACAGAAAATATTAAACCTTATTGAGAGTGAAAAGGAATTTAAACATATAATAAGTCAAAATGAATGCTTTCATATTAAAGACTTAGCTATTAATGGAAACGATTTAATGTCTATAGGTGTTAAACCAGGTAAAGATATAGGGTATCTATTAAATAAGATGCTTGAAATTGTTATCAATAATCCAGAACTAAATGAAAAAGAAATTTTAAAAGGAAAAGTATTAGATATATACACATTTTAAGTTAAAAGATTAAACTTTAATTTAATTAATTTAAGATAGTAAATATAATTTACATTAAAAAAATAGACAGTCTTTATAAGGTTGAAATTATGAAGGTTGGTATTCTATAATTTTAAATGTATAGCAAATTAATATAAAGTTAGTAAGTTAATATAAAAAAAAACTTTGGGAATACTAAAACCATAAATTTATAAAATTAATATTTTATGCACTTATAAAACAGTAAGGAGGGACATCATGCGTACTCAACTACAAAAGACGATTGGTCTTTCAGCAGCTCTTTCTACTGTTGTAGGTATGGTTATAGGTTCAGGAGTTTTTTTTAAGCCACAGGCAATATATACCACAACTAATGGAGCTCCAGGACTAGGTATTATAGCATGGCTTTTAGGTGGATTTATAACAATAACAGCTGGACTTACAGCTACAGAAATATCAGCTGCTATCCCAAAAACTGGTGGTATGATGATTTATATTGAAGAAATATATGGAGAAAAATTAGGATTTTTAACTGGATGGATGCAAACTGTATTATTTTTTCCAGGTACGTCAGCAGCATTAGGGGTAATATTTGCTCAACAAGCATCTGAACTTTTAAATATGAGTCCAAACAATATGTCAGTTGTGCTTCCAATAGCAATTGGAGTAATACTGTTTTTATCATTACTTAATATAATAGGTTCATCATTGGGAGG
The DNA here is from genome assembly GCF_020658495.1 of Clostridioides sp. ES-S-0048-02. Lineage (NCBI taxonomy): Bacteria > Bacillati > Bacillota > Clostridia > Peptostreptococcales > Peptostreptococcaceae > Clostridioides > Clostridioides sp. ES-S-0048-02. The sequence continues at coordinate 80,084 of NZ_JACVWH010000004.1, read as the reverse complement.
AAAAGTTCAGACAGTAGCTACTATTGGAAAAATGATACCATTAGCTCTAATAATAATATTTGGATTTATTAAAGGCCAAAGTAGTGAGATATTAAATCCATTTGTAGGTGATGGAGTTAGTGTATCAAGCGCACTTGGACAAGTATTAATAGCAACGTTGTTTGCATATGATGGATGGATAAATGTCGGTGCTATCTCAGGAGAGATGAAATCTCCAGAAAAAGATTTACCAAGAGCAATAGTTGGTGGGCTATCATTAGTTATGGCAATATATATTATAATAAATGTAGCATATCTTTGGGTTGTGCCAGCAAGTGAATTAGCAACTGTTACTTCACCAGCAACATTAGTTGCAAAAAAATTATTTGGAAATTTAGGTGGAAAAGTAATAACTGTGGGTATATTAATATCAGTGTTTGGTACATTAAATGGATATTTATTAACAGGGTCAAGAATACCATATACATTAGCTGAAAAAGGAACTTTGCCTGCTTCTAAGGTTTTATTAAAAGTAAATTCTGGTGGGTCTCCTGTAAATTCAATACTGCTCATAACTGTATTAGCATGTATATATGCTTTATCTGGTCAATTTAATCTTTTGACAGATTTAACTATATTTTCAATATGGGTATTTTACGTATTGACTTTTGTTGGAGTTATAAGGCTTAGAAGAGAACAACCAGATTTACACAGACCGTATAAAGTTCCTTTATATCCAATAATACCAATTATAGCTATATTAGGTGGATTATTTGTAATAATAAATCAAATACTGACTTCAACAGCAGTATCTTTAGGTGGTATATTTATAACCCTACTTGGATTACCAGTTTATTATTATATGAAGAAAAAATAGTCATTTATTTTAAGTTGAAAAATTTGGATAAAAGTAAAAATCTACTTTTATCCAAATTTTTTATGATATTACATAGTGAAGATGCTTTATATGTTATTTGATGAGTTATTTTGTTTGATTTATAATTTAATAACTGATGCTTTAAGATAATTTTAAGAAATGAGGAATATAAAATGTTAGGACTTTATATACATATCCCATTTTGTGTGAAAAAATGTAAGTATTGTGATTTTAATTCTTATAAAATGGACCTAGATTCAAAAAAAAGATATATAGAAGATTTGAAAATAGAAATGGAGTTATGCAGTAATAAATTAAATAGAGATGATAAATACAAAAATAAAGAAGATTTCAATATAGACAAAAACGATATAATAACAAGTATATTTATAGGTGGAGGAACACCTAGTATTTTGACATCTGAAGAAATAAGAGAAGTATTTGTAAGTGTAAAAGAAAAATTCAATATAGACAAAAACGCAGAAATAACCATAGAATGCAATCCTGGCACACTGACACTAGAAAAATTAGAAACTATGAAAGAAGTTGGTATCAATAGACTTAGCATAGGGTTACAAGCTGTCCAAGAAAAGCATTTGAACTTTATAGGAAGAATACATAGTTATAAAGAATTTGAGAAAAACTATATGGACGCACTGAGTGTAGGATTTAAAAATATTAACATAGACTTAATGTATAGTCTTCCCAATCAAACACTATGTGATTGGAAGGAAACTCTTGAAAAAGTTACAGATTTAAATCCAACACATATATCAGCATATTCTCTTATATTAGAAGAAGGTACTGAACTGTATAATATGTATGAAAATAATCAATTTGACCTTATAGATGAAAATATAGATATAGAAATGTATGAGTATACAATAAACTATTTAAAATCAAAAGGATACAATCAATATGAAATATCAAATTACTCACAAGAAGGCTATAATTGTAAACATAATATTTTATATTGGGAATGTGAACACTATATAGGTCTTGGAGCAGGAGCTTCTGGTTATATTGATAATAATAGATATAATAATTTAGAATCTTTAGAGGATTATCATTTAAGTCTGATTAAAGGAGAGAAGCCAATACAAGATAGTGAAAATCTTTCTATAAAAGATATGATAGAAGAAAAGATATTTATGGGCCTTAGAATGAATAAGGGAATAAAATTTAAAGATTTTGAAAAAAATTTTGGAATAGATTTTAGAAAAAAATACAGTAAGCAGATAGAAATGTTACTAGCTAGAGACCTTATAAACCAAAGCTTTGAGGGAATACAATTAACTCAAAAGGGAAGAGAAATATCTAATAGTATATTTATAGAATTTATGGAATGATTTTTAGGGTGTTGACAAAATAAATTTATAATGGTATATAATATATATAATCTTTTTAGCACTCGAACTTAGTGAGTGCTAACAGCTAGGAGGTATAATAATATGGAATTAAATGAAAGAAAATTAAATATCCTCAAAGCTATAGTTAAAGATTATATAGAAACAGCTGAAGCTATAGGTTCTAGAACAATATCTAAAAGGCATGATTTAGGTGTTAGTGCTGCCACCATAAGAAATGAAATGGCTGACCTTGAAGAATTAGGATATTTAATTCAGCCACATACTTCTGCGGGTAGAGTTCCATCTGAAAAAGGCTATAAGTTATATGTAAACTCTCTTATGAGTAAAAGTGAATTAGATGATAATGATAAGATTCTTATTGAACAATGTATGAATCATAACATAAATCATATAAAAGAATTAATTCATGAAACGTCTAAGCTATTATCTCAATTAACTAACTACACAACTGTAGCAGTTACTAAGAGTTTAATAAATCAAAGCGTCATAAAGCATATACAGTTAGTTGCTATGCATGACAATAATATTTTACTTATAGTTGTAACAGATAAAGGGGACTTAAAAAAAGCTAACCTTACAACTAATGTATATTTAGATCAATCTAAGTTAAATTTGATTTCTGATAATCTTACAAAGAAGCTCTTAGGAAAAAGTATAACAGATTTAGATGATAATCTGATTGCTTTTATTAAATATGAAATAAGTGAGTACTCAGGGTTTATAGATGAACTTTTAAATGCCCTAAACTCAAATATGGAAGAAGAAGATTTCTCTCTATCATTAAATGGAGCCACTAATATATTTAGTTATCCAGAATTCAATGATGTGTTAAAAGCAAAGTCATTTTTAAATATGTTAGAAAGAAAGGAAACAATAGCTGACATAATTAAATCAAAGGGAATACAAAAAGAAAATCTAAATATAATAATTGGTAGTGATAATGATTGTAAATTGGCACAGGATTGTAGTATAGTTACAGCAACTTATAATGTAGACAGAGACTTAGTTGGGCGAATAAGCTTCATAGGACCTACAAGAATGGATTACGCTAGAATTTACTCTATAATAAATTATATGAGTTTATTAATTAATAGAAAGTAAAGAAATTTTAAATTGAGGGGTGTAAAGTCTTGGATAAAAAAAATGAGCAACAAGAAGTAAAAGAAGAAAATGATACTTCTATTAACCAAGAATCTGAAACTCAAGTAGAGTTAGAAGATGAAGTTGTTAATGAAGAATGTGAAGAGTCAAGCGAAAAAACTGATGAAGAAAAAGCTGATGATGAAAATGTAACAGATATAAATTCTAAATTAGCAGAAAAAAAATTAAAAGATGAAGTAGATGAATTAAATGACAAATATCAAAGACTTCAAGCCGAATATGCAAACTATAGAAGAAGAACTCAACAAGAAAAAGAAACAATTGGTGTGTTTGCAAATGAGAAAATAATAACTGAGTTAATACCAGTTATAGATAGTATGGAAAGAGCCTTAGATGCATGTGAAGATAAGGAAGATACTATGTATAAGGGTATAAGCCTTGTACATAAACAATTAATAGATACTCTAGTAAAATTTGGAGTAGAAGAAATAGAAGCAGAATCTAAGGAATTTGACCCAAACTTACATCTAGCAGTTATGCAAGAGAGTGTAGATGGAGTAGAAGCAAATCAAATAGTGATGGTACTTCAAAAAGGATATAAGCTAGGAACTAAAGTTATAAGACCTTCAATGGTTAAAGTTTCTTGCTAAGTATATAAATTAAGGTTAAAATATTTAGCCTAATATAAAATACACAAATAAGTAAAATTTAATTATACAATTACTCAAGGAGGATTTTTAGTCATGGGAAAAATAATAGGAATAGATTTAGGAACAACAAATTCATGTGTTGCAGTATTAGAAGGTGGAGAAGCACAAATAATAGCAAATAATGAAGGTATGAGAACTACTCCATCAGTAGTGGCATTTACAAAAGATGGTGAAAGAATAGTTGGAGAACCTGCAAAAAGACAAGCAGTTACAAATGCAGATAAAACAATAACTTCAATAAAAACTCACATGGGAACTGATTACAAAGTGAATATAGATGGAAAATCATATACTCCACAAGAAATATCAGCAATAATATTACAAAAATTAAAATCAGATGCAGAAAGTTACTTAGGACAAACAGTAACAGAAGCAGTTATAACAGTTCCAGCGTACTTTACAGATGCTCAAAGACAAGCTACTAAAGATGCTGGTAGAATAGCAGGGCTAGATGTTAAGAGAATAATAAACGAGCCAACAGCAGCAGCTCTTGCTTATGGTATGGATAAATTAGACCAAGAAAAGAAAATATTAGTATTTGACTTAGGTGGAGGAACTTTTGACGTATCTATACTTGAAATAGGTGATGGTACTTTTGAAGTTTTAGCTACAGCTGGTAACAATAGATTAGGTGGAGATGACTTCGACCAAATAGTAATAGACTATTTAGCAGATGAATTCAAAAAAGCTGAAGGTGTAGATTTAAGAAATGATAAAATGGCTCTTCAAAGATTGAAAGAAGCAGCAGAAAAGGCTAAGAAAGAATTATCATCAACAATGAATTCAAACATAAACTTACCTTTCATAACTGCTACAGCAGAAGGTCCAAAGCATTTAAATATAGATTTATCAAGAGCTAAATTTGAAGAATTAACTAGAGGTTTAGTTGAAAAAACTATGGAACCAACTAAGAGAGCTTTACAAGATGCAGGACTTTCTACAAGTGAAATAGATGATGTATTACTAGTTGGTGGTTCTACAAGAATACCAGCAGTTCAAGATGCTGTTAAGAAATTTATAGGAAAAGATCCTCATAAAGGTATAAACCCAGATGAATGTGTTGCAGCAGGAGCTTCTATACAAGCAGGAGTTTTAGCAGGAGATGTTAAAGACTTATTATTACTAGACGTTACTCCATTATCTCTTGGTATAGAAACTATGGGTAATGTAATGACTAAGATAATAGAAAGAAACACTACAATACCAACTAAGAAATCTCAAGTATTCTCAACTGCTGCTGATAACCAAACAGCTGTTGATATACATGTACTTCAAGGTGAAAGAAGTATGGCTTATGACAATACAACTTTAGGAAGATTCCAATTAACTGATATACCACCAGCACAAAGGGGAATACCTCAAATAGAAGTTACATTTGATATAGATGCAAATGGTATAGTTAATGTTTCAGCTAAAGATTTAGGTACAGGAAAAGAACAAAAAATAACTATAACATCAAATACTAATTTATCAGAAGCAGATATAGAACAAAAAATAAAAGAAGCTGAGATGAATGCTGAAGCTGACAAACAGAAAAAAGAGAAAATAGAAGCATTTAACCAAGCTGAATCTACTATATATCAAACTGAAAAAACTTTAAATGAGCTTGGAGATAAAATAAGTGCAAGTGATAAAGAAGATATAGAAAAAGCAATAGCAGACTTAAAAGTTGTAAAAGATAATCAAGATGCTACAGCAGAAGAACTTAAGAAAGCTACAGAAGAAGTAATGACTAAGTTCCAAAAAGTATCTCAAGAAATGTACCAAAAGGCAGCTCAAGAACAACAAGCAGCACAAGGTGCAGAGCAAGCTCAAGATAATGGACCTAAAGATGACAATGTAGTAGATGCTGACTTTAAAGAAGTAGATGAAGATAAATAAGCTATATAATATAACATCAAATGATAATTGAAGAATAGATTATTTATGAAAATCATATAGATATTAAAGATATATGGACAATATACATCATAAAGAATATAATATATCATAGATTATATAACTTAAAGTAGAATATAAGAATTAATGATAGCTTGTAGTTTATTATTCTACAAGCTATCGTTTTGTAAAATGAAGGTGGTGTCAATTTTTGAGTACAAAAAGGGATTATTATGAAGTCTTAGGTATCAGTAAAGGTGCAGAAGCTCAAGAGATAAAAAAAGCTTACAGAAAGTTAGCAATGAAGTACCATCCAGATAGAAACCCTGGTGATGAAGAGGCTGAAGAAAAGTTTAAAGAAATAAATGAAGCTTATGAAGTACTTTCAGATGATACAAAGAGAAAGACTTATGACAAATTTGGACATGATGGGCTAAATGGTCAAGGAGGCTTTGGAGGCCAAGGAGGATTTAATGGCCAAGGCTTTGGTGGATTTGAAGATATGTTTGGAGATATATTTGGTGACATGTTTGGAGGGGGCTTCGGAGGTGGAAGACAAAGAAGAAGAGGTCCACAACGTGGTGCAGATATAAGACAAAATGTTACTATATCTTTTGAAGAAGCTGCATTTGGTAAAAAAATGTCTATAAAGCTAAATAGAAGTGAAGAATGTGATGAGTGTGATGGAACTGGAGCAAAACCAGGAACATCAAAGAAAACTTGTTCAACTTGTAATGGAACTGGCCAAGTTAGAACTGTTCAAAGAACTCCATTTGGAAATATAGCAAGCTCAAGACCTTGTAGTACTTGTAATGGAACTGGAGAAGTAATTGAATCTCCTTGTAGCAAATGTCATGGAACTGGAAACACAAGAAAAGTTAAGACTATAGAAGTAGATATACCTGCAGGTATAGATGATGGTCAAATGATAAAACTTGCTGGTCAAGGTGAAGTGGGAGAAAAAGGTGCTCCAAGAGGAGACTTATACATTGTAGTTAATGTAAAATCTCATCCATTGTTTACTAGAGATGGAAATGATATTTACTTTGAGATGCCAATTACATTTGTTCAAGCAACTTTAGGTGATGAAATAGAAGTACCTACTTTGGATGGAAAAGTTAAGTATAGTGTGCCAGAAGGAACACAAACTGGAACTGTATTTAGACTTAAAGAAAAAGGGATTCCTAGAATTAGAGGTAATTCAAGAGGAGACCAATATGTCAAAGTTGTAGTCGAGATTCCTAAAAAATTAAATGATAAGCAAAAAGATCTGTTAAGAGAATTTGCGAAGGAGTGCGGGTCGAACGTCCACGAAAAGAAAAAAACATTCGGACAGAAAATAGAAGATATGTTTAAGAAAAAGTAGTTAAAATAGCCAATATAATGTAATCATATTCTTTAGAATCTAAATTATTTAGTTATAAGATTTTGAATTAATATAATATGATTTTTATATTGGCTATTTTTAATTTTGAGTATGTAAAATATGTATAAATAATTTCTTTATAATACTCACCATTATAATGTAGTTGATGACAAAAATACTTATGTTTTTTAACGTGAGCTTTGTGGCAGGTATTAACTATATAACTTTTTTTTATAAAATAATTGTTTTGACCAAATGTACATTTTAGACGACCAGTTACGCATAAATTGTTGAATATTCTTTTAAATATCTATATACTTTATAGTATAATTTATCAGAAAATTTAGAAAAAAGGATATAAAAAGAAAATCTAATGAAATTATAGGCGGTGTTAATCATATGGAAAGTAATAATAAAGGTGTGTTTAACAATGGAACAATTTCTATAGGTGAAGTATCTATGCCTAAAGGTGGTGGCGCAATAAAAGGTATGGGTGAGACTTTTAGTTCAAATCCATTTACAGGAGTTGGAAATTTTTCTATACCAATAAAAACTTCAAAAGGTCGAGGTTTTGAACCAGATATTTCTTTAAATTATAACTCTGGTGCTGGGAATGGTCCATTTGGATTAGGATTTTCTATTTCATTGCCTTATATATCTAGAAATACGGAGAAGGGTGTGCCTACATATGAGGATATTTTGGATAAGTTTATATTATCTAATTCATCAGAACTTGTAAAAACATGTGATAATAGAAAACAAATGAAGAAATCAAAAAACTTAAATTCCTCATGGGAAGTGACTTCATATTTACCTAGAGTAGAAGGAGACTTTTCAAGAATAGAATATTGGAAGAGTAAAGAGAGTTCTTATTGGAAAATTACTACAAAAGATAACATTACATCAATCTATGGCAAGTCTTTAAATTCAAAAGTTGCAAATCCAAACAATGACAGTCAAATATTTATGTGGCTTATTGAAGAAAGTTTTGATTCAAAAGGAAATAAAATTGAGTATATTTATAAACAAGAAAATAATGAAAATATAATAGATAAATCTAATTATGTAGATAGAAGATTTGATTCATATAAATATATACATAAAATAAGATATGGGAACTATTTTGATAAACAAAAAAAAGAAAAATGGGCCTTTGAAGTGGTCTTTGATTATGGTGAATATGAATTAGAAGATACTTTATTAAAAACGAGTCAGTCGAATCCATATGTATATACAAATATGTGGAAAGTGAGAAAAGATTCTTTTTCGTCATATAGAAGTGGATTTGAAATAAGAATTTGTAGGCTTTGTAGAAATATATTAATGTTTCATAAATTTGAAAATGAACTTGGAGAGATACCATGCCTTGTAAATGTAACTAACTTAAAATATGAAGAAACACTGCAAATGTCTATGCTATCAGAAGTTCAACTGAAAGGATACAGAAGGAATAAAGATAATAGTTATTTTTTAAAATCTATGCCTCCAATAAAGTTAGGATATTCTAGTTTTAATCCAAATAATAAAAAATTCAATTTATTAAAAACAAAAGATGATTCTAATTTACAAGGATATTTACAAAAAACTAAGTTTAATTTTATAGATATTTATGGTGATGGTTTACCAGGAATTTTAATGAGCAATGAAGAGTCTACATTTTTTTGGAGAGCAGAAGGAGATGGAAAATATGGATTTTTAGAAAAACCAATTAAGTTTCCTATTGAAAAAGATTTAACTTCCTCTAATTATTTTTTAATGAGTCTTGAAGGTAATGGCAAATTGAACTTTATTGTTTCAAAAACAGAAAGAGCAGGATTTTATGAGTGTGAAAGTAATGGAGATTGGAAACAATATATGGATTTTGAATATTTTCCTATGGAATTTACAAGAAGCAGTAGAAAAGAAATGGTTGATATAAATGGAAGAGGACTAATAGATATTGCTATATTTGGAGATGATTACCTAAATGTGTATTCATCTATTAAAAAAAGTGGTTTTAGTAGAGCAAATAGAATTGATTTTGGAAATAGAATAAGTTCAGGAGAATTTCCATATAAGAATAGTGAAAACATAAATGAATTTATTGGATTTGGTAATGTACTTGGAGACGGTCTTTATCATAGAATTAGAGTACGAAATGGATGTTTTGAATGTTGGCCAAATTGTGGTCATGGTAATTTTGGAGAAAAAATATTGTTGAGAAATGCACCAAAGTTTGATGAAGATTTGGATATATCAAGAATTCATTTTGCAGATATTGATGGTTCGGGAACTATGGATATATGTTATGTATATTTAGATAGAGTAGATATATATCTAAATTTAAGTGGCAATAGATTTAGTGATGCAATATCAATACCATTACCAGAGAATTACTCAAAGTTTGACCAAATAAACTTTGAAGATGTAAATGGAAATGGAGCTTCTTGTATGATATTTACAAAGGTAGGAGAAATAATAAAGCACTATGTTTATGATTTTACAAATAACTCAAAGCCATATTTATTAACTAATATAGATAATTCTTTAGGTATGTTGACAAATATAACTTATTCTAGTTCTGTAAAGTTTTATCTTGAAGATAGGGCTTTAGGTAAAGAATGGCAGACAAAGTTACCATTTCCACTACATGTAGTGGAAAAGATAGAGTTTATTGATGAGATTTCAGAATCTAAATTTACAGAATATTACAAATATCATTCTGGTTATTATGATTATGTGGAACGAAAGTTTAGAGGATTTGGGTTTGTTGAAAATTGGAACTCAGAAAAGATTAATTCAAGTCTAGAAAATCCACTCATAGTACCTACTACTTATATAAAAAAATGGTATCATACAGGGTGTTGTGATCAATTAGAAAATATATCTAAACTTAATGAAGAAGACTTTTTTTCTGAAGATTTGGATGCCTATGTACTACCAGATATTATATTAGATAGTTCTATTAACAAAAAAGATTCAGAAGAACTGAGAGAGGCATATATCTCTTTAGCTGGAAAAATTTTGCGTGAAGAAACTTATGGATTAGATAGTGATATAGAAATTTCAGATATACCATATACTGTGTCTGAAACTAACTTTAAGATAGTAAAGCTTCAAGATAAAATAGAAAATAATTTTGGTGTGTTTTATTCTCATCCAACTGAGTGTATAACATACAATTATGAAAGATTAGTAAAAGACCCACGTATAGCACACAAATTTATATTAGATGTAGATAAGTTTGGTAATATAGAAAAATCTTGTGAAGTATATTACCCAAGAAGGTTTAAAATAATAAACCAAAATAGTGTTTATAGTAAACAATACAACCTTAATATAACAGCAGAATGTACAAAATTTATAAATGAAACTGAAGATTTTAATTTAATTGGAATTGCATATGAACATAGTTTATTTGAGATAGGAGAAGTATCATTAAATGGAAAAATCTATTTTTCATATGATGAAATCAAAACAATAACAAATGAATCTTTTTGTAATGTAGTAAATTACAATGAAAGTTTCAAAAAAGGAAAAGTACAAGCTAGATGTATTTCTTGTGATAGAAAATATTTTTGGAATGAGCATCAGGATAATTTACTGGATTTAGGAAAGATAACTGATAAAGCGTTACTTCATCATCAGGAATTTGCTGTTATGCCAGAAACTTTAGTAAATGATATATTTGCGGATAGGATAAATGATAATATATTAGTTCAAGATTGTGGTTATATCAAAAAAGAAAATTATTGGTGGAATAGAGGGCTTGTTCAAAGTTATTTTACTAGAGAAGAAAATGGATTTTTTATGCCTATATCAAATGAAAATTTATTTATAGAAAAAGATTCAAAATTATATTGTAAAAAATATATTGAGTATGATGAATATAGATTATTTCCAATTAAAATAGGAGAATATTTGTCTGAGCAAATATCAAATGAATCAGAGTTTATAATTGACTATATAACTACTTTACCAAAACAATTGAAAGATATAAATGGTAATATATATCAAGTTATTTTTGATCCATTAGCAATGGTAATTGCAAAATCTAACTATGGTATTGTTGATGAAAGTTTTCAGGGAAACGGAGATTTAGATATATATAAATATTTAGAGAATGCTACGTTTAAAGAGGTTATAAAAAATAATCAAAAATATTTACAAATGGCATCTGAATTTTTCTTTTATGATTTGTGGGAATGGAGTGATAATAAAAAACCAGCTTGCTTTATTCAACTTGTAAGAGAGAATTATTTAAGTGAGATTCAAACTAAGGAAGAAGATAAGGTTCAAATTAATATAGGTTTTTCAGATGGTTTTGGTAGAAATATAGAACAAAAAACTAAAGTTGATTCAGGAAAAGCAATCTTATATAACAAAGGAAATCTTATATATAACAAGTTAGGAGAAGTATCAACTGGGTATGTGGATGAACGTTGGCAAGTGTCCGGAAGAGTAGTGTACAACAATAAGGGAAAACCTATAAAGCAGTTTAAGCCATATTTTTCATCAACTTCTGAATATGAACAACAAAAATATCTAGATAATATATTAACTGCATCAGAAGTTATTTATTATGATTCAATTCTTAGGGTTGTGAAGATTGAAAAAGCTAAAGGTATACCATCAAAATGTTCTATAGTAAAGAATGTATTTACTAAAGTTAAGTATTCTCCATGGGAGGAAATTCACTATGATGAAAATGACACATTAGTAGATTCAGATTATTTCAATGAATATATAAATAATTATCCTGAAAATCCTACTGTAGAACAAGAATATGAGAAAAAAGCACTTTTAAAAGCTAGTAAATTTTATAATACCCCTGAAAAAAAAGTGTTTGATAATATGGGAAATCAATATCTATTTATAAGGGATAACCTAGGTGAAGTTTATAAGGATTCATTTAAAGAGATAGCTTGTAAAAGAGGTATAAGTGTAGATGATATATGGAATGAGCTTTTGGGTAAGGAATATATAAAACCAAGCAAGATTCAAGAAAACAAAATTTTAAGTGGATGGGTATCTGAAAAATTTCAACCATATAGTAGTAATTTTAAATTAGAGATAGATGAGAAATATGAAAGTTGCAGTAATGAGTTAATAGATTTTATGAAAAAGAGTTGTCTAACAACGTTTAATGATATAGATGTAACTGGTAAGATTAAGCGTAGTGTAGATGCAAGATTGTATTATTCAAACATTAGTGAAAAAACAGATTTTTGTAATTTTAAGTATTTTTATGATATGAAAGGTAATGAAATTTATGTAGAAAGTGCAGATGCAGGTATAAAGTTAAACCTATTAAATATGTATAATAAGCCTACACATTTATGGGACTTAAGAGGTTTTCATAAAAAAATATATTATGATAATCTACAAAGAATTAAAGAAATTTATGTTGATGGAAGATGTGAAAGTGGTCTAAACATAAATCAAACTGTAGAAAAGTATGTTTATGGAGAATTTTATAATCAAGATATTAAAAAGGTGAAAAGTAGGAACCTAATAGGCAAAATTTATAAACATTATGATAGTGCAGGTATAGCTATCTCAGATATTTATGATTTGAATGGTAAGGCTATTAGTGTTAGTAGACAGTTTGCTTCCGATTATAAGAATGAAATTAATTGGGATAAAATAAGTAGTGTTCAGCTTGAAGAAGATGTATTTCATACTAAATATAAGTATGATGCACTTGAAAGATTAAAAATAGAAATTACACCAGATTTAAGTATATATAAAGCCAAGTATAATCAATTAGGTCTATTAAATGGTGTAGATGTATTTTTATCTGAAGAAAACAAAGAATACAATTTTATAAAAGATATAGAGTACAATGCAAATAAGCAAAGAACTAAGATTTATATGAATAATAGTTTAATTACTCAGTATACTTACGATGATATAGATTATAGGTTGAGAGGAATTAAGTCTATAAGGACAATAAATAAAAATGAGGCAGATAAAGGTAATGAGATGAGCACATTTCAAGAGTTAAAATATATATTTGACCCATGTGGAAATGTTATGACTATAATGGATAGTTCTTTGGAAGCAATATTAAAAAGCAAAAAACAAATAAGTCCTGTAATGGAGTACACATACGATGCTATGTATCAATTAATTAATGCAACTGGGAGGAAACATTCAGGTGTTATTGCAGATAAATCAGGTTGTGGCTTTGGAAATTCAAAATACATTAAACTAGGAACATTACATATAAATGATAGTGAAAAAATTGAAAATTATAGAGAGATGTACGGATATGATGATTCAGAAAATTTAGTATCTATAAAGCATATATCAGATAGTTTAACATGGATTAAATCTATTGATATTGATAAAAAATCAAATCATTCTCGTGGCATCAAGTATGGAAATAAAGATGAATTATATTATGAAACTAATTTTGATGAAAATGGTAATATGAGAAACTTAGAAACTATTTCTCAAATTTGCTGGAATTACAAAAATAATATATCTCATGTAGATACTTTAACTAGAGAAGATGAAATATGTGATAGTGATTATTATATATATGATGCAAATGGTCAACGTGTAAGAAAAGTTAGCGAAAGAAAGATAAATACAAATATTTTTGAGATAGAAGAAAAATTTTATATTGGTAATTTTGAAATTAAAAAGATAAAGAGGATAAATAATAAAAATGAAACTATAATTTTAAGTAGAAAATCTATAAAGGTAATGGATGATAAGAAATGTATATCAATGATCTATTTCTGGAATATTGATGAAAGACAACGAGAGACTAAAAATACTAATAAGTACTTTTTTAAATATCAGTTAGATAATAGTAATGGCTCATATTGTGTAGAGATAAATGAAAATGCAGAACTAATAACTTATGAGGAATACTATCCATATGGTGGAACAGCTCTGATTTTAGGAGAAGATGATAGAGAAGTTAATCTAAAGGAATACAGGTATTCAGCAAAAGAGAGAGATTTATCGACAGGACTATATTATTATGGGGAAAGGTATTATGCGTCTCATATTGGGAGATGGGTTTCAGCTGACCCTGCTGGTAAAGTGAATGGTTTAAATTTATACACATTTACTATAAATAATCCTATTAGATATAGTGATGATTTTGGAATGGATATAGGTGATAATTTTACCTTTGAAAGAGATGATTTACTTTACGGATTGCATGAATCAAGGTCTAAAGATATTTATATGAATGAAGTTAGAGCAGCTAATGGACGTAGCCGTTTAGGTGTAGGCCCCATAGTAGTGGACAATATGAATAACTTGTTTTTGGGAGTGCAAAGAGGTGAGACTTATGGTCAAGGTAAAGTAGCAATTAATGGGATGACTATAAGAACTCCTATTGTATCTAGATTTATGGCTTTTCTAGAGCATAATTTTTTAGGAAGTAAATTACCTAGAGATAGTAGCCCTTCTTCAATAAAAAGAAGAATCATATCTGGGTGTAAAGCAGGAATGTTGTTTACTGTTGCATCAGGAAAAACTATAAGGTTTGTGTTAGATGGATTGAATATAAGAAGTATATGCTACAATACTCATGAAAAAAGAAGCTATACAGAAAGAGAGCTTAGATTTATATATAAACGACGTAATGATGCAAATTTTATGCAAAACATAAAATTTTATAAAGAAGGTAGAGAAGTTGAAGCTCCATGGATAAGTAATAGTAAGTGGTGGAACACTTGGTATGAAAGTAAAACTGTTAAAGGGTATGGAAAGATTTTAAGTACACTTGAAAAAGTAGGATATGTTGCCTCTGTAATATTAGCTCCATTATTTCTTAACTTTGTTGCTAGTAAGGTTGGTTATAAGTTAAAAAAAGTTTTAAGTGTATAATATAAATTTAGAAAGGAGAATACTATGGATAAGGACAAGCTGACACAAAAAGAGCAACTCAATGTTTTTTATGGTAATAATCCAGATTTTGAATTATCGGATATTGAGTTACATAAAAAAGAAACTTTAGATAAATTAAATTTAGATGGAGTTAATAAAGAAGTGGTTTTAAAAAACCTTATGATACAAAAAAGATTACATCAATTGCATGCGTCAGAAGGTATACATTCAAAGTTGATTGAAAATGATTTAATATCAGCTCAACAAATTGCAAGTATGGAAGAAGAGTATTTTGTTAATACATATTCAACTAAACTAGAAATAAGCAAAGAAACTGCTAGGAAAATTTATAAAAATGCAATATCAATACAGAATAAAGTAATGAATCTCTTAGTAAATATAAAAACAACAGTTGCATCTCCATATTTTAGAAATCTCAAAGTAAATACAATAGGTGATGATACAATTAGATATTTTGAAAAATTACCTAGTTACCAAGAGATGTTCGGAAATTTAGATTTTTGTGATTGTGAAGATTGTAAATCAATATTTGGACCTGCTGCGTATTTCGTAGATTTAATGAGAATAATAGATAAATATATAACTAAACCAAATGAGCATACTATTGATAAAGACCTGAGTTTAAATTATAGAAGGCCTGATTTACAAGAGATACCTCTTACATGTGAAAATGCAAATAATCTTGTTCCATATCTAAAAATAGTAAATGAACGTTTGTATGATTGTATTAAAACTTTATTTAATACAAAAGACACAAGTATATTTGAGGTTCTTGCTACAAAAACTGTGTATCCATTTAATCTCCCATTTAATTTAAACTTGGAGCAGATAAGAGTATATCTAAATCAAGAAAATTTAAATTTGAGTGACATATATGAAACTTGGGATATAGAACAAAACGAAGTTGAGAGAGAAAGGTTAGGTATTTCATTAAAACAGTATAATATTTTAACACAGAGTTTTAAAGATGATAATCAATTAGCAAACTATTATGGTATGAGTGATAGAGCTAAATTAGCAGAATTAAATAATACACAAACATTACTAAAAGTAACACAATTAAAATATAATCAACTTGAAGAATTACTAATGCAAAATGTTTCACAGAACGAAAAAGATAATAATATAGCACATAATTTTTATATAAATCAAGGTCTTTTAGACAAAAAATATTTGTATATTGATGACAATAAGGAAAATAAAAATAATAATCTATCAAATTCAATTAAAAACATCAATAATGATGTTCTTGATAGATTAAATAGATTTATAAGACTAAGTAAAGTAACTTCTTTAAATTTTATGGATTTAGACTGGATGATAAACTCAATTCATTATTATGATAAAAATATAGAAATATCAAAAAAAACTATTACAGATATATCCCGTTTATTAAAATTATCGAGCGATATGGAACTTGATGTAATAGATTTATGTGCACTTATTGCTCCAATAAAAACATATGGAGAAGGCAATGACTTATTAAAGTCAAAAGTACCTTTTGATGTCATATATAATAATTGTAAAACTAAAAAAACTGAGTCTACATATCATCCTAAAAACAATAAACTAAACCCTCTATATATAGACAATTTAAAACTTTGGAATCCTGCTAAAATTGATGAAAATAATATTAAAATTTCAAGATGGCTTTCCAGTAGCTTAATTATGTCAATTGAAGATTTAAATTTTTTAGCTATCACAATTTTTAAAGAAAATGCAAACATAGATTTAAATGCAGATATAGAATTAACTGTAGATAATTTATCAGCTTTATATAGACACTCATTACTTGCAAGAAAATTTAAAATGAAAATTGAAACCTATATAATATTGCTTAAGCTATGCCACTTAGATACTAAAAAGGTTTTTTCTATTGATGATATTTATTGCATTAAAAATGTTGTAAGTTTTATAGAAAATTCTAAAATCAACGTATACAACTTTAACTATTTTATAAATGGAGAAGAAAGTCAGTATGTAAAGCAAATATTCAAAGAAGATAGTATTGATAATTGGTTAAAGTCATTATGTATGAGCATAAAAAAAGATTCAAGTTTAGATATAGAAAATGAAATTATAGAAAGGATGTCTGCTTATCTAGGTACAGAAAAAGAGTTATTAAAATATTTAGTGATTGTGTTTAAAAAGTCAATTGTTTTACCTGAGGGTATAAAATACTGGACAGAAGCATTTATAAACTATTCTAACCCTGAGAAATATAAGTTTTATGTTATAGAGGTATTAAGATGTTGTTCAAGATGGATTAACTTAGTAACTAAAATAGCACCAGATTATAAGCTTGTTGAAAGTATTATTAAGTATCCGAACTATTATGGTTTCCAAAATGATTTTAAGTTGTATTCTATAGATAATATTATGAATTTTTATTTGATTAATGAGTATTTATATACTTTTGATGATGTAGATTATGACATGCTTAATTTTATTGAATCAAGTGCAAAAAAAGAAACAAATAGTACAAAATATCTGTCAATAGCAACTAATTGGAATAAATCTCAAATAGATGATTTAATATCTAAGCAATTTTCAAAAGAACAAAATTTAGTGATTTTGATAAAAAAACTAAAAAGCTGTTTTGACATAGTTAATAAATTAAAGTCTGACAATGCATTTATAGACAATATTCTTACATTATCAGGTTTGGATGAAGAAAAAAATTGGACTAAATATGTTGACATTTCGAATATGGCAGTACAAAAAGTAAAAGGGACATACAGTATAGAAGAATGGAAATCGATAAATACAAAATTACAAGCAATTATAGAAGGTTCTAAACGAGATATTTTGCTTAGTATCACTTTGTATACTCTCAATAAAAAGTTTGTAGATATTAAAACATCAAATGATGTCTATAAGTATTTATTAATTGATGTAGAAATGGATGATTCTACGCAGATTTCTTATATAGTAGAAGCATTAAATGCTACTCAACTTTATCTTCAAAGATGTAGATTAAAAATGGAAAAAGGAGTAGAGTCACTAAATATACCTGAATCTTGGTGGTCCTGGATTATGAATTATAGAATGTGGGAAGCGAATAGAAAAATTTTTGTGTATCCAGAAAATTATTTATTACCATCAATAAGACATACAAAGTCAGAAATATTTAATAAGTTAGAAAGTGCATTATCTCAATCTGAAATAACAGATGCATATATAGAGACAATTTATAATGATTATATAGAAGAATTTTCAAATATATCAAAATTGACTATAGCAAGTTCATATCGTTGTACATATAAAGATTCAATGCGTGGAGATGTTTGTACCTTATTTTTATTTGGACGAACAAGTCAACAACCATATATATATTATTATTGTTATCAAGAAGAGGGGATGCCTTGGACTGAATGGAAAAAAATAGATTTAGCTATAAATTCACACTATATAACTCCAGTATTTGCATTTAACAAACTATTCATATTCTGGGTGGAATTAAAAGAAAATCAAAGTACATCCATAGATGTGGTGGGCTCAGTAAGTAAATCTAATAATAGCAAAACATTTAAAATGGATATGTACTATTCGTTTTTAAATATTCAACAGAAGTGGGTAAATCCTCAAAATATATTATCAGAAGATTTGGTATATTATACTGATTACTCTGACAAGGATTCAATAAAAAATCAACTGCCTTTTAAAAATATTTTTGAAATGGATAGTATTTCTTGGCTTAAAGTAAATGCATTTTCCGTTAATGCATCTAATTTTAAAGCGTTTGATAAAAAATCAAAGGATTTTGAGCGTATAAATATACTTTATGGACCATTTGCAAATCAATCTGGAAAGGTAATTGAAATAAAGCAAATCAATGATGATGGTACAAATAAGTATTGTTTTGAATCCAAGTTAAGTGAAATAGGGGAAAGTTTTAATAGATTGGTTTTAGCAAATAATACGGGTTACTTACCTATTCAACATCAATATTCATTTAATATGAATATGAACAATGAACCACTATTATTAAAAAATGAATTTTTATTGGTTGATAGATATTCACAAAATAAATATCAAATACCTTATAAACCTATTATAGATAAATTTAATAATAAGCTTGGGATTGTTTATTCTCAAAGTGTAATTTATGATAATTATCTATCCGATATGAAAGACTTATCGCATCAAATAGAGGAAAGCTTTGTTGAGTCAGATTCTTTTACATCAGATACAATTGAATTTAGTTTATCAAGTAAGATTTTTAATGATTTAAAAACAAGTAAGATAATTGATGATAATGGTAAGATATTAAAATCAAATCTCAGTACATTAGATTTGGAAATAGTGCTTATAAATAGGATTGTATCAAAAGAAATTAGTCCTAATCAACTTTTAGATATACAAAAAGTATTGTTTAGCCATGTTGGTGGTTTAAATATATTTAATAATATAAATCAAAAGGATATTTCTGTTATGCCTATATATAACCAAGTTGGTTCTTTTGTATTTGACAATGTAGATGAAACATTTATGATTTCTCCAGAGGATAAAATTTCAGTTCCAAGGTTTAGCATGTTATCAGATGGGCTAATAATTACAAGACCACCAGCAAGTGTAAGTTCTTTTTTATCACTTGGTCTTAACTATGATAAATCAATAAAATGTATAAAACTTTTGAAAAATTATGGGTTATTGGATGAAAATAATATAGTTAAAGTTTCGAATATAGATTACAACATAATAGAAATAATATTGAGTAATGCTCAGTTGGATGACACAACAAAAAAATCTATCTATAGGATGTTGATGAATTTTCCAATAGTAAATAAATATAGTTTTGTAAATAAGGATATTAGTAAGAGTGTATCAGAAACTATTTACAATACTTTTGAGTATTATAAAATTATAGATTCACATGGTAGAGCAGATGGAAATAATTTAACATATCCAGATGTTAAGTTGATTCTAAAAAATCAAATAGAGAAAGGTATTATTAAGGTAAATCAGATTTATGATATTTATGAAAAACTAGTTCATTCACCTGTACCAGTAACACTTAAATATGAAAATTTATATGAAGATAAGAATATGTCAGACCTATCTAAATATAAATTTAATATAACTAGACTGTCAACAGGTGCAACAAAAATATTACAAAAACGTATATTTATAGGTGGAATTGATATGCTTCTTAGTACTAATTCTCAAAATATACCAGTTGTTCCTGTTTTACCTTTTGATAGATTTGAACCAAATAAAGATTATATAAACTATCCAAGTGCAATTGATGGTGTACAGGTAGATTTTGATGGGCTTTATGGTGAATACTATTGGGAACTTTTTTATCATGCACCGATGTTATTAGCTCATAATCTGAGAAATAATCAAAATTATGCTCAAGCGCAAAGATGGTATCAATATGTATTTAATCCAACAAATCCAGAAACAAAAATAGTTAAAGATACTTTTTCAAAAGAAACTGAGCATATAATAACTGATAAAATGTCTGAAGATGTACTGTCAGTTTTAAATACTAAAAAAATAGGTAATCCAGCATATCCTATTATTGATGCTAATGGAAGAGTAAACCCAGAATTTAAATTAAATACAGAACTTAGTTTTTTAACAGAATGCAGTTTAAATAATGAAATGATAATCATGGTAAGAAATATATTGATGAATAAGCTTTTAGCTACACCATCAAGTTGTTATTGGAATTTCCAACTATTTCGTACTCATGTTTTAGATGAATTTATAGATACTTTAGATGACAGTAATCCTGCAATGAAAGTTTATAATAATGACCCATTTAACCCACATGCTATTGCTAGACTAAGAATGGGAGCATATGAAAAGTACACTGTGATTCAATATATAGAAAATATAATAGAGTGGGCTGATAAACAATTTATGCAAGATACATGGGAATCTATAACTTCTGCAACGATGCTTTATATATTAGCATCAAGCTTATTGGGAGAAAGACCAGTTAATTTAGGTAGACATGACAAAAAAAATGTAGAAACATTTAAGTCTATACAGACAAAATATAAAGATTGTCCAGGTGGTATACCTCAATTTCTGATAGACCTTGAAAATCATATATCTAATATAAATTCAGATATACAAGTTGATTTAGGGTTTAATAATATAGATGTTTATTTTGGAATACCAGAAAATGAGGAACTTATAAAACTTTGGGATATAGTGGATGATAGATTAAATAAGATTAGACATTCAATGAATATTAAAGGTGAAAAGAGATTATTGGAGTTATATCAACCACCAATTTCACCAGAATTACTTTCTAGGGTTGCAAGTTCAATCAATAATGTAAATTCATTAGCAGAATCACTAGATATAGAACTTTCTAATTATCGTTTTTCATTTCTAATTGAAAAAGCAAAGGAATTTGCAGGGCATATATGTCAACTTGGAACAAGTTTATTAAATACAATTGAAAAAAATGATGCAGAAAGTATGGCAGTGCTTCATTCAATACAAGAAAACAATATTTTAAATATGGTTACAGTAACGAAAGAGAAGCAAATAGAAGAGCTAAATGAAACTATTAAGTCAATGGATCAATCCCTTAAGAGTGCAGAACATAAGAAAACATATTATGAGAATTCAATAAAAGATGGACTTTCAGAAGAAGAACAAACAAATTTAGATGCAATGGGAGTAGCCTTATTTTTCCAAGTTTATGCAAATATATTTAAAACATCTTCAAGCATTGGATATGCAGTTCCACAAGTAGGTTCTCCTTTTGCCATGACGTATGGAGGACAGCAGTTAGGAGCTGTATTAGAAGGAATGGCAGGTGCAGCAGAAATAGGGGCATCTATCTCAAATTATGAAGCACAACGCTCTTTAACAATGGCTGGATATAATAGAAGAGAAGAAGATTGGACACTTAACAAAGAATTAGCTAATTATGAAATTGAGAATATTAAGAAACAGATTGAGACTCTTAAAATAAAAGTCCAGAGCGCAAAACAAGAGCTTGAAATACATAAGAAAACAATTTTACAGGGTAATGAAGTTTATAATATTCTAAAAAATAAATTTAATAATGTAGATTTATATTCTTGGATGGTAGGTAGAATAAGTTTAATATATTGGCAAATGTACCAAATAGGATTAAATATGGCTCATGTAGCTGAGAAAGCTTATCAACTTGAATTTGGTTGCGATGATAAATTTATAAATTTTAACAATTGGGATAGTATGAGAAAGGGACTCTTGGCAGGTGAAGGACTTCAATTAGCATTAAGTCAGATGGAGGCATCCTATTATAATAAAAATAAGAGGGGTCTAGAAGTAGAAAAAACTATATCTTTGGCAATGATTAGTCCTGAAGCATTATTAAATCTCAAATCATTTGGAAAATGTAGTTTTGAATTGACTGAAAAAATGTTTGATTATGATTTCCCTGGACATTATTTACGAAAAATTAAGAGTATATCTATATCTGTGCCAGCAGTGGTTGGTCCATTTCAAAATATTAAAGCTACATTAGTTCAGAAAAACAATAGTGTTGTTACAAAACCTTTATTGGAAGTTGTAACTTACCTGTTGGGTAATAAAATTGGAAATAAACCAAAAGAAGGTATTAGAGAAAATTGGTTGCCTAATCAAAAAATTGCCATATCAAAAGGTATTGATGATAGTGGAATGTTCTTGCTTAATTTTAATGATGAGAGATACTTACCATTTGAAGGTACAGGAGTTGTTTCTAGCTGGGAACTTGAGATGTTAAAAGAAACGAATAGGTTTAATTTTGATAGTATATCAGATGTAATAATCAATGTAAAATATACAGCTCTTGAGGATTCAAATTTAAAAGAAAAGGTTATAGAATTGTTATCTAAAAGTTATCCATATGTAGGCGGACTTTATTTTCCTTTACAACAGATATTTTCTACAGAATGGAATATGTTTATAAATGAATGTGATAATCAAGAACTACAGAGTTTTAATTTTGACATTTCATTATCCCAACTTAGTTTCTTTAGAGAAGTTAATGTTAAAGCTATATATATGAAGTTAGATATATTAAAAGATATTGTTTTACCAATAAAATCAGACTTCATAACAATTGAAAATTTAGGTATGAAAGAGACTGTAATAAATTTAAATAAAGATATTGGAATGGTAAATAATATCAATTTAAATATGAATGATATTAAAGGCAAATGGAGTATAAAGATAGATTTAGAAAAAATGAAAAAAGATAAGGATTTAAAGAAGTTTCTTAAAGAAAATAATCATATTGATGGTAAGAAATTATATGGAATAGAAATGGTTTTGGACTATGAAAGTAAAATTTTTTAAGTTGATTAAATTGGTAAATCTAGTCAGTATTATGTTTTTTAAATCATATTAGAAAGAAGGCAAATACAAATGGATATTATTAAAAATATACAAAGCTATTGTGTAGAATTTAGAAATTTATTTGGGTTAAAAGATAATATATCAAGTCAGGTTTTATTAAGTATTGCAAAAGATAGTACATATGCACATAATCTGCATACATGTAGAAATGTTCAAAGTTTTCTTGAATATCTTATAAAGAATCCAGCTTTAGATTATACAGATGAAGAAGTTGAAAAAGAATTTTTAGATAGCACATTATTTTCTAAACTTGATAACATAATTAAAGAATCTAAAATAAGTTTTGTATATGAAGATAATAAAAAAGATTATGAAGATAAGTATGGTTCTTATATAGAGGAAGAAAAGAAAAAAAATCCTGAAGCTAAATCATGTAAACCATGTGCTGAAATTAAAGCAAATGATTTTAGAGAAGTGTACTTAGATTCAAATGGAACAACTTATATTCGTGATGAGATAGTTAAATTACTTAAAGATTATTATGATGGGGTTTATGGCTATGCTAATCCAAGTAGTTCAACAGTACAAGGACATTATACTTTCGATATTATAAATAGTTCCAGAAAGACAATAGCAGACTGTTTAATGGTTGATACAGAGGAAATATATCTTACAGGCTCAGGTTCTGAATCAAATAATTTGGCTATAAAAGGGATAGCGTTTAAGTATTTGGATAAAAAAGGTCATATTATAACCACTAAGATTGAGCATCCATCAGTACTTAGAACTATGGAATATCTTGAAACACTTGGATTTTTGGTAACCTATATAGATGTAGATAAATTGGGAAGGATATCACCAGAAGATATAAAAAATTCTATAAAGGAAAATACAATACTTGTATCAGTAATGGCTGCAAATAATGAAATAGGTACAATAAATCCTATTAAGGAGATAGGAGATATATGTAGAGGTTATAATATACCTTTCATGGTGGATGCAATACAAGCTTTTGGTAAAATACTTTTAAAACCTAAGGAGTGGGGAATTTCACTTCTTACATTTTCAGGACATAAAATATATGCTCCAAAAGGCATTGGTGGAATATATGTAGAAAATGGATTAAGCTTAGTTCCAATAATACATGGTGGAGGACAAGAATATGGACTTAGAGCTGGTACAGAAAATGTAGGTCATATAATGGCTTTAGGAATGGCAACTAAACTTGCTTACAATGAAATGAATGATGAATCAAATAGACTTTTAGAATTACGAAAGTTTTTCTTAGAAGAGATTGAAAAAATTGAACCAGATTATATTGTGAATGGGTCTCTTGAAAATCGACTTCCAAATAATTTAAATATAGGCTTTCCGCTTCTTGATAGTCATGCGATTATAAGAAGTTTAAATAATATAGGTATAAGTGTTTCTCCTGGGTCTGCATGCAGTTCAAAAAGGATAAAAACTTCTCATGTACTTGAAGCAATAGGAGCAAACACAAAACACTATGCTTCAATACGTTTTAGTTTTGGTCTTAATACAAGTAAAGAAGACTTAGAGTATCTATTTAAATATCTTAAACAAATTATTTATATATTAAAATCGAACAACGAAGAAGTGGCAAGAGAAATATTATTAGAAAATTAAAATAATGAGGAGTGTTTTACTATGGGCTATGATTATAATGAATGTAAAAGACGTTTGGAGCAAAAAAAGTTAAAGGCTTGTTTAGAAATGCATTGTATGGATTTTTCTACTTCAAAGGCATATCATGATTCATGTGGAGACCAAGGAATATATCAAGCAGTACATGTGGTAATGTGTAGGAATAGTAAGACAGGAGAAACACTTCCATCTTCTACAGAACATTTAATTGATGACTGTATAGCTAAACGTATGGAGAATAAAGACTGGAATTTAGAAGATTGTTGTTGCTGCTGTTCATGCTTTGCAGATGGTACTTTCATTGCAATACCAGATGGAGAAGTAGAAGTACAAAATATTAAAAATGGTGATGAGGTATTGGGAGGTTCTATAAAAAAGGCTGGAGAAAAAATAAATCTTGCATGGGAGCCTGTAAAAGTACAATTTAGTACAGGGACAGAAAGTGGAGAACAACCATCAATGGTATACATTGTATATCGTTCTTTAGATGAAGAAAGTTCAGATGAGTTAGAAAAGAAAATAAAAAATGGTAAGAGCGAATTAATCGTAACTGCAGACCACGTATTTTTACTTGCTAATGGAAAATTTACTGTGGCAGGTAAATTGAAACCTGGAGACATGTTAATTGACAAAGATGGAAATGAAGTACCTGTTTTAACTGCAAGTTTAGGTCATTATACTGGTGGAGTTCATCATATAACAACTGATATTAATTTTGAGGGAAGTGCTGACAAACATTTAGTTATTGCAGGTGGAGTAGTTTGTGGGGATTATACACTTCAACTTCACTTTGAAGATTTAGAGGATAATCTAAAAGTGGAAAACTACAATGAATTACCTATTATAGGAAGTGAAGAACATATGAAAGCATGTAAACATCTTGTGAAAGAAAGAGGTGTGTTACTTTTCCATAAAGAGGACAACACAGAGGTGGCCATTAATAAAAAATTCTCACCATATAAATTTGGATATAAAGGAACTATAACATCTGCACATACCCTATTTACAAGAGAACAAGCAAATGATATATTCCAAAATGGCACACAATTTCCAATACATATGACATTGGGCTTAAATGCAATCCAATATTTAATAAAACTATTTAAAGGATTTTATCCAGATATAAATATACATTTAGAATGGGATAGAATAGAACCAAATGTATATGCATTTGAAGAATATGGAGTAAAGACTGTCCTAGTATCTGGTGGATTAGTTAGAATGGAAAACTTAGATGTTGAGGGTCTTGCTATGGCAATTGGTCATGGGATAGGTCGCTTCTATGGAGGAGTACCACAAAATAGTGATAAAATGTCAGGGACAGGACCATCAGATTATTATTCGTTTGGTGTTGTAAGTAGAAAAATATGGTTTGGTGACCAATGGATGACTTTAACTCTTAGAGGATATGAGCAATTGGGAGATTTATGTAGATTAATATCAGATGAAAATGCTACAGGAAATGAATATAATGTTTGTGAAGAACCATCTATAAAATGTAGATTGAGCGCAATGGCTTCTGGTATACAAGGAGGAAGTTTACCAGTTTGTGCAGGTGGTGTAGAAAAGCCAAAATTAAAACTTGAAGCAGTTGATAATAATAATGATGGAATTTCTCTTACTTTTAATATGACACTTGATAAGGTATTAGCAGAAGATGAATTGAACTACTTGATAGATCCAGTAGTTCAAGTAGAAGATATTATAGTAGATTCTAAAAGAGATTTTATAGTGAATATAAAGGCTAAATTTGAATCTGGAAAAGAGTATACTATAAGTGTTAAAAATCTAAAATCTATATATAAGACTGACTTAGATTCAAAATATTCTTCTATTGTTTATATATGTAAAGAGTAAATTGTATAAATATTAATTACATTAACATGCTATAAGATAGACAAAAAATAAAACTGAATATAAATAATTTTCTGAAAAAATGCTTGTCCCTACATATCTAATATGCTATAATATAATCAAATAAGAGAAAGGGGTGATTCCAGTGGGAACGGATGTGGCACAGCCAAATGATGAAGAAAACTCAATTATAATCTATGAAATAAAGTTAGATGTTTTTAGTGCTATATTAAGTACTGGAAAAACTCAAAAGCTGGGATAATTATTGGAATTGCCTAGACTTAAAATTTTGGTAGTAAAATAGTCATATTGTATAGCCAAAGCATCTAAGTTTTAAAGTTATTTGTAAGAATTAAAACTTTTACAAATTGCATATTTGCTTATAATTTAGTTAGAAAAATTTATGTAAAAAATTGCTTTTGATATGTGCATATGTAAAGAAATATGTATGTATGGTTAGGTAATAGGCTAGATATGTATGTAAAGAAATATGTATTTAGTCAAATATATGTATATGTAAAGAAATATATATATTATGTGTATAAGATTTTTAGTATAGATTGGTGAATAATAAAAGCAACTTATTATGTTATGGAAAACTAATTTATGTTTGTAAAAAATATATTTAAGATTTGGTTGATATATAGTTGCAAAAATATTGTTTAGTACGAAAAAATAAGTCGAGATAAAAGTTTAAAATAATTGATTTAAATATAGTTTGTTTTGACATCTAATAAATTGAAATAATTTATAAAAATAGACATCTTCTCATAGTGAAAATATACTATGGGAAGGTGTTTTTGTTTTGTATTAAAGATATTATTAAAGATTTGCATGGTTTTACATTTTAATATAATATAGACATGATAATATATATATATTAATAAAATTTAAAAGAGAAAGGTGAGAAAGATGTATTATATAGGTGTAGACATTGGAGGAACAGGCATACAAGCAGGTGTGGTTGATAATCAAGGAAAGATACTTTTTAGAACAGAATGTAAAACTGTGGTTGAAAAGGGATTTGAAGGAATACTAGATGATATAAAAATAATGATTGATAAATTGTTAGAAGAAAACAATCTAAAGATGAAAGAGATAAAGTCTATTGGATTTGGAGTACCTGGGTTTATAAATAAAAAAGGTTTAGTAACTTGTGTAAACTTAAAATGGGATGGAGAAAGTTTTGAGAATGAACTAAAAAGAAGGTTTCCAAATGTTGAAATTCATGGAGAAAATGATGCAACAGTAGCAGCACTTGGAGAATCAAAGTTTGGAAGTATGAAAGGTGCAGATGTTGGAGTTTTATATACTTTAGGAACTGGAGTAGGTGGAGGAATAGTAATTAATCAAAAAGTTTTTTCTGGAGCCCATGGATTAGGCTCAGAAATAGGGCATCAAGTAATAGGAGAAAACTATTTTGATTGCAATTGTGGAAATAATGGTTGTGTGGAAACTTTTTGCTCAGCAACTGCCATTATAAAATATTCTCAAAAACTTATACAAGAAGGTAGAAAAAGTATGATTTTAGATTTAGCAGAAGGAGATTTAAAAAAAATAAATGCAAAGATGGTGTTTGATGCATATAGAGAAAATGACACAGTTGCAATTGAAGTAATAACTAGATTTAAAACTTATTTAGCAAAAACATTTGCAAATACAATAAATACATTAGACCCAGAAGTGATATCAATTGGTGGAGGAGTTTCTAAAGCAAGTGATATAATACTTGATGGGATTGAAGAATTGGTAAGAAAGTTTGTTTTATACAAAAAAGAAGATATAGCAAAAATTGTATGTGCAACCCTAGGTTCAGATGCAGGAATTATAGGAGCAGCTTTTTTATAAGATAAATGAATCAAAAATATTGGGGGCATGATATATGAGTAAGATAAATGCTAAAAGAACTCTTTTTTTAGTGGCTATAGGCTCAGGAACTATGCTGAATCCTCTTAATTCATCTATGATTTCACTTGCATTACATAGTATACAAAACGATTTTAATATTAGTTTTACAACTGTGTCTTGGATGGTTTCAGCCTTTTATTTAGCTAGTGCTATTGCACAGCCAGTTTCAGGAAAGATTGGAGATTTAATAGGTAGAAAAGTTTTATTTTTAAGTGGTTTAATACTCGTAAGTTTTTCAGCATTTATGGTACCATTTACTCAATCATTCTTTATATTGATTTTTATAAGAGTAATTCAAGCTATTGGAACAAGTACATTGTATCCATCTGGAGTTGCTCTTATACAAAATAATATAAAGGAAAGACAATCTTCTGCATTAGCAGTTTTAACTATTTTCGCTTCAACTACAGCAGGGTTAGGTCCAACTTTAGGCGGAGTATTGCTTGATTTAGGTGGATGGCATGCTATATTTCTTGTAAATATACCAATTGTTATGGTTGCCATTTGTCTAGGATATTTTTTATTTCCAAAAGAAATAAAAGAGAAAAAAAGTATAAAAGAGACTTTTAAGAATGTTTTATCAAGATTAGATGTTGTTGGTATAGTTTTATTTTCAATTGCAATGATTTTTATATTACTATTCTTATTATCAGTTAAGGAGTCTTTTAATTTAGAGCAATTTGTATTAGGATTAATTTTGATGTGCATTTTTATTTGGCATGAACTGAGAACGAGATTACCCTTTATAGATATTAAACTTTTTATGAGTAATCCTAAGTTATCAAAGGTATATTTACAGTTTATTATATTAAACTTCTTCAATTATATCTTATTTTTTGGTCTTCCAAGTTATTTTCAAGATGCACTACATTACAGTGCTAGGTCAACTGGTCTATTTATGTTGTTCATGTCTGGTATAGGAATTTTCATATCTCCATTGACTGGAAAATGGATAGACAAATCTGGAACTAGAGTACCTCTTATAGTGTCATCAATTTTTATGTTGATTAGTGCAATACTTCTTTCATTAATCTTTATTCAAATACCAGTAATAGGTAAGGGGATAATTTTATCATTAGCAGGTGTTAGTTATGGAGTTGGTAATGTAGCATTACAATCTTCAATGTTTAAAGAAAGTCCTCCTGAGAGCATAGGTACAGCCTCTGGTCTATTTCAAACTAGTCGTTATTTAGGTTCAATTTTTGCTACTGTACTACTTGGAATGGTATTTGAAGCAACTATAACATCAAGTCAATTTAAAATTTTAGGATATGTTATGGTGATTTTAGGTACAATAAGTTTTTTGCTAAACTTTGTTTTTACAAAACAATTAAAGCAAGCGAAATAATGTATTAAAGAAATAATAGATTCAATAAGATTAAAGATATTATTTATAAAAAAGGATATCTTATCAAATATTTACAAGTTTAAAGGAGAGAATATTTGATAAATAACATTTGATAAAGTATATAGTATTTTAACTTAAAATCAAGCAGAAATGTGAGTTAGCATTTCTGCTTGATTTAGCAGTTAATTTTTTTTATATAGAAAATAAGATTTTACACTTAGATAAAAAATCATTGCATTTTCAAAGTTTTTTAAATCAAGGTTGAGTATTTCATTAATTTTTTCCAACCTATATACCAGTGTATTTCTATGTAAAAACATATCACTAGATGTTTTAGAGATGTTTAAGTCATTATTTATAAATTTTATTCCTGTAGATAGAAGTTCTTCATCAATAGATTTTATCTTATTGAAGTCTATCAGTCTATTAAGTACATCGTCTTTGTTAATTAAGTCTAAAGTTTTATACCTAATAAGGTCAAATAAATTTAAAAATTTATCCTTAGCATTATCTTTTACAATATAAGATAGTAAATTAGAGCATAACTGCAATCTAAAATTAAAATCAGATTTGTTATCTAACTCACCAAGATAGAAAATATAAGTACTTTGATAAGTTTCAGTTTCAATTATATTTTGTGTAGTTACATTAATGTCTAAGTTATACTTAGAGTTTACTACAAAAAAACTACTATGTTGAATTGTATTTATATCATCATATAAGTTATAAAAAATACCTTTTAGATACTCAAAATCTATATGTGGCTGATAAATTAAATAAAAGTGACCATTTAGATTATCTAAGTTATTTTCATCTAAAAAATCAATAACATAAACAGTATCATTAAAAGTAACTAAATGACTATTGGCATCTAAACTTTGATTTTTATAAGGGTAAATATTTATTTTTTTATTGAGTTGTTTTTCAAAAAAACTTTTCAAGTCTTCCATAAAGTCTCCTTAGAAATAAGATTATACTATTATCTTATAGCTAAGTCAGTTTCTTTGTCAAATAAGTGTACTCTATTATTATCAACTGAAAGAGTTAAATTATCACCAACATCAACTCTATTTTTGCTGTCAAATCGAATTGTTATTGTATTTACATCTAATTTTAAATGAGCATAGGTCTCTGCCCCCATAAGCTCTTTTATTTCAACTGTTGATTTAAAGCAAGTATCTTGATTAGATTTAACAAAATTATCTCCTATATGTATATCTTCTGGTCTAATACCCATAATAACTTCTTTTTCAATATAGTTGTCCTTTATTAAATCATAGTGTTTTTCTCTATTTAATTTTATCTTAATGTATTCGTTTTTAGCATATATTTCTTCATTCTCTTCTATTAATGTAACATTAATAAAGTTCATCTGTGGAGCTCCAATAAATCCTGCAACAAACACATTAGCTGGATAGTCGTATACATCTTGTGGAGTTGCAATCTGTTGTACCACTCCGTCTTTCATTACTACTATTCTGTCAGCCATAGTCATAGCTTCAACTTGGTCATGTGTTACATAGATGAATGTAGTTCCAAGCTGTTGATGTAACTTAGTTATTTCTGTTCTCATGGCAGTTCTAAGTTTTGCGTCCAAGTTAGATAAAGGTTCATCCATTAAGAATACCTTAGGATTTCTAACTATTGCACGTCCTAGAGCAACTCTTTGTCTTTGTCCACCAGATAATGTTTTAGGTTTTTTATCTAAAAGAGGGACTAAATCCAATATTTTAGCGGCTTCTTTAACTTTTTTATCTATTTCATCTTTTGGCATTTTTCTAAGTTTAAGTGCAAATGCCATGTTTTCATAAACAGATAAGTGAGGATATAAAGCATAATTTTGAAAAACCATTGCTATGTCTCTATCTTTTGGTTCTATATCATTGACAAGTTTATCTCCTATATATAATTCTCCAGAAGATATTTCTTCAAGACCAGCAATCATTCTAAGTGTTGTCGATTTACCACAACCAGATGGTCCCACTAAAACTATAAATTCCTTATCTTTAATATCTATATTTATATTTTTTACTGCATTAAATCCATTAGAATAAAGTTTTGATATATCTTTTAATATTACTTCTGACATTGTAATTCTCCTTAATAATTTAAAATTTAATTATATAATATCAGATGATTTTATTGTAGGAAACATATAAAATAACCAAAAATTTTTGTTTAAAATGTATATCTTGCTAATTTGTATATAATAAATATAATGTGAACTATTTAAAATGTATTAAGGGAAAAGCATAATCAAATAAAGTGCTAAAAATAAGTTAGACAATTTATTATAAATTAAGTAAATTAACTATAATGTAGATATAAACTAATAAAAAATTTATAAAACAAAAAAGTATGATATTTGTGATATAATAAAAGTTATGGAAAAATAGGAAAATTAATATAGAAAAGAGAGGTAAACTTATGAATAATTGGATAGAAGTAACTATAAAAACAACAACAGAGGCAGTTGAGCCAATAACAAATATACTATATGAACAAGGTGCTGGAGGGGCTGTAATAGAAGACCCAAAAGATTTCTTATTTCAAAAGAAAAATGAATTAGATTGGGATTATGTAGAAGAAGAAGTATTTAAAAAGAATGAAGAAGATGGTGTACTGATAAAGACTTATGTGTCAGAAGAAAAAAATGTGATGGAATTTGTCGAAATAATAAAGCAAAAAGTTTTAGGACTAAGAGATTTTGGTATAGATATAGGTGAAGGAAGTGTGTCATTAGACCAAGTAAATGAAGCTGATTGGGCAAATGCATGGAAAGCATACTATAAACCAACAAAAGTAGGTCAAAAGGTAGTAGTAAAACCTACATGGGAAGATTACGATATGCAAGAAGGGGATTTGATAATAGAGCTTGACCCTGGTATGGCTTTTGGTACAGGAACACATGAGACTACTAGTATGTGTATTAGAGAATTAGAGAAATATGTAAATAAAGATTCTAAAGTATTTGATATTGGTTGTGGTAGCGGAATTCTTGCAATAGCAGCAGCTAAATTAGGGGCAAAAGAGGTTGTAGCTGTAGATTTAGACGAAGTTGCAGTGAAAGTTGCAAAAGAAAATGTGCTTGAAAATAAAGTTGAAGAGAATGTATCTGTAATGCATGGGAATTTAACAGATGTAATAAAAGATAAAGCTGATGTTGTAGTTGCAAATATAATCGCTGATATAATAAAAATACTTGCAAAAGATGTACAAAATTTTATGAAAGAAGATGCTATATTTATATCTTCAGGTATAATTTTGGACAAAGTAGAGGAAGTTAAAGAAAGCTTAATCGAAAATGGATTTGAAATAGTTGAGGTTCAAAAACTAGGTGAATGGTCAGCGATAGTTTCTAAACTTAAAAAGTAAAAGGCTGGGTGGAATATAATGGATAGATTCTTTGTTGAAAAAAATAATATAAATTTACAAGACAAAGCCTGCATTATAGAAGGTGAAGATGTAAAACATATTTCAAAAGTTTTAAGGTGTAAACTAGGAGAAAAACTTGAGATATGTGATAAAGATAATAATGAGTATATTTGCGAGATAACAAATATAGAAAAAAATATGGTTAATTTAAAAATTTTAGAAGAAGTTGATATAAATAGAGAATCTAAACTTAAGGTAAAATTATATCAAGGTCTTCCAAAAGCTCCAAAGATGGAGATGATACTTCAAAAACTAACTGAAGTTGGTGTAGATGAAATAATATTAGTTCAAACTAAGAGAAGTGTTGCTAAAGTTGATGATAAAAAAGAAGATAAAAAATTTGAACGTTGGGAAAGAATAATTTATGAAGCCGCAAAGCAAAGTAAAAGAGGTAAAATTCCAAATTTAAGAGGTGTTTTAAGTTTTAAAGAAGCTTTAGAAGATATGAAAAAAAATGATGTAAATATTTGTCCTTATGAGAACGAAAGAACTGTCTCAATAAAACAGGCACTTAAAAATTGTGATTCTAATATAGATAGAGTTGGAATTTTTGTAGGTCCAGAGGGTGGTTTTGCTGAGGAAGAAATAGAGCAAGTTCAAAAAGATAATTGCAGTACTGTATCATTAGGACCTAGAATATTGAGAACTGAGACAGCTTCTGTTGTAGCATCAACAATAGCTTTGTATGAGCTGAGTGATTTAGGAGGAGAATAATAAATTGAAAAAAGTAGCTTTTTATACACTTGGGTGTAAAGTCAATCAATACGAAACTGAAGCTATGCTAGAACTATTTGAAAAAGATGGATATGAACAAGTTAATAGTGAAGAATATGCAGACGTTTATGTTATAAATACATGTACCGTAACTCATATGAGTGATAGAAAATCTCGTCAATATATAAGACGAGTTAAAAAGAAAAATCCAGATGCAATAATAGCCGTTGTGGGATGTTATTCACAAGTATCGCCAGAAGAAATTTTGGATATAGAAGAAGTAAACCTAGTCATGGGTACAAATGATAGAAGGAAGATTGTTGAAGAGATTAGAAGGATAGATGCAAGTAAAAAAGTTAGCACAGTTGATGATATAATGAAGGTAAAAGCATTTGAAGAAATAGAAATTAGTCAAACTAATGGAAAGACTAGAGCATTTATGAAAATTCAAGATGGATGCGACAGATTTTGTACCTACTGTATCATTCCTTATGCCCGAGGACGTGTTAGAAGTAGGGATATTGATAGTATAGTTGATGAAGTGAAAAAATTGGCTAAAAATGGCTATAAAGAGGTGGTATTAACAGGAATACATGTAGCCTCTTATGGAAAAGATTTAAAAGATAAGGATATTAAACTTCTTGATGTAATAAAACAAATAAATGAAATAGATGCAATAGAAAGAATTAGACTTAGCTCTGTTGAACCGATTTTGTTTACTGATGAATTTGTGAATGAAGTTTTAAAGATGGAGAAGGTTTGTCCTCATTATCATCTATCTCTTCAAAGTGGATGTGATGAAACTCTAAAAAGAATGAATAGAAGATATACAACTGAAGAGTATAAGACTATTGTGGATAGATTAAGAGATAAAATACCAAATGTAGCAATAACTACAGATGTAATAGTAGGTTTTCCAGGAGAAACTAATGAGGAATTTAAACAAACATACAATTTCTTAAAAGAGATAGAGCTTTCACAAATGCATATTTTTAAATATTCGCCAAGAAAAGGAACTCCAGCTGCAACTATGGAAAATCAAATTGACCCTCAAATGAAACACTTTAGAAGTGAACAACTTTTAAATTTAAGTAAAGAAAACTTTAGTAAATTTGCAACTAAATTTATTGGTAGTGAATTAGAAGTCTTATTTGAACAAAATATAGAGGGCAATAAGTTTGAAGGACTGACTTCAAATTATATAAGAGTTGTTGTTGAAAGTGACAAAAACATACAAGGTCAGATATTAAAAGTAAAAATAAATGATGTAAAAAATGAATATGTAGAAGGAATTTTGCTATAACATGTAGAAATTATAATATTTATAAGATAGGAGGTGGAAGGAAATGGATTGTATATTTTGTAAAATAGCGAACGGAGAAATACCTTCAACTAAAGTTTATGAAGATGAAAGAGTATTGGCATTTAATGATTTGAACCCAGTTGCTCCATATCATATATTAGTTGTACCTAAAAAACATTATGATAGTGTAATTGATATTCCTGATATAGAAATGGATATTGTGTCACATATTCATGTTGTTATTAATAAAATAGCTAAAGAGAAAGGTTTTGACCAAACTGGATTCAGAATCATAAATAATTGTGGAAGCGATGGAGGGCAAGAAGTTAAGCATTTGCACTATCATATTTTAGCAGGTAAAAAGCTTCCTAATTACGAAGCAGAACAAAACTAAACTAAATTATTGAAAAATTGAGTTCCTTCTTGATAAAAATACTTGATAAAAGTAAAAATTTAGTTTATAATAAACAAAGTGTTAGGTTGTAATGCATATTATGCAAAAAGAACATAGTTACAGTCCCAGCATAATTGCGCTATTGGAGGGAGGGAAAAAGAAATGTCAGAAGTAAGAGTTAGAGAAAATGAAACATTAGACAGCGCTTTAAGAAGATTTAAGCGTCAATGTGCAATGTCTGGCATCATGTCAGAAGTAAGAAAAAGAGAGCACTATGATAAGCCAAGCGTTAAGCGTAAGAAAAAAGCTGAAGCAGCAAGAAGAAAAAACGCTAAAAAATAGTAGTAAATAAGAATAAAGAGGTGAAGGGGATGTCCCTTAAGCAAAAGTTACAAGAGGATTTGAAATCTTCGATGAAAAACAAAGATACAGTGAGAAAATCTGTAGTAACTTTAATAAGAGCTTCCATAAAGCAGTATGAAGTTGATAATAGAACTGAACTTGATGAAGATGGAATTATCGATGTAATAGCAAAACAATTAAAGCAACGTAGAGATGCATTAGTTGAATTTGAAAAAGCTGGAAGAGAAGACTTAGTAAAAGAAACAGAAGCTGAAATTGAAGTTTTAAAAGAGTACCTACCTCAACAATTAAGCGAAGAAGAGTTAGAAGAAATTGTAAAATGTACTATATCTGAAGTAGGGGCAACATCTATGAAGGATATGGGAAAAATAATGTCAGTTATTCAACCAAAAGTTAAGGGTAGAGCTGACGGAAAACTTATAAATAAGTTGGTAAAACAAAACTTACAATAGATTGATATAGCCTAGAGAGAAATCTCTAGGCTTTTTATAATTTTTGAGAATAACAAGTCATATCTGAGCATATCTATAATCAAAGAAAATTTTGAAAGAAGGGGAAAAATTTGATTATATCGGTAAAGGAAATTAGAAATTTTTTGATAAACATATCAATACCATTAATAATAGGTTATTTAAGTAGTATTTTGACCATGTTGATTAGTGGAACAGATATTTCAACGTACTATCTACAACTTACAAAACCAAGCTTTGCACCACCAGCTTTTATCTTCCCTATTGTTTGGACTATATTGTACATATTGATGGGTATATCTTCATACCTAATATTAAAAAAAGGTTACAACTTGCCTAAAGTAAGAGATGCAGTGTTTTATTATGGATTACAACTTGCATTAAATTTTGTCTGGAGTATACTATTTTTTGGATTTGGACTTAGATTTACAGCTTTAATAGACATAATAATAATGATTATGGTTTCTATAATAGTTATTTTAAAATTTTCTAAAATAGATAAGAGAGCTGGATATATAAATTTGGTTTATTTGATATGGCTGGTTTATGCTGGATTTTTGAATTATTTTATATGGTTTATTAATAAATAGAATGTAAAGGTTTTGTAAATTACCCCGTACTTTTAATAATATCATATCAAATAAAAAATGAATAGACTATTAAAAATAATCATTTTCATATACAATTATATTAATTTAAATATAATAAATGTATCAAAAATATATTTAAAGATTAACATATTAAAGTATTAGAATTGGAAAGGCTCGAAGGGAGAGGTTTTTATGCAAATAATAGTATCTGGAAGACAAATGAAATTAACTGACGGAATAAAAGGATACGTAGATGGAAAATTAAGTAGGTTAGAAAAATACCTTGATCCTGAATCAGAAGTGAAAGTAACAGTAAGTGCGAAAAAGGATAGACAGAAAGTGGAGGTTACAATAATTCCTATTAATGGTCAAATAATAAGGGCAGAAGACGTAGAAGAAGATTTATATGCAGCAATTGACATTGTTTGTGACAAATTAAGTAGACAAGTTGTAAAGTATAAGACTAAGGTTAAAGACAAAGTTCAAAATAATAAGAGCATAAGATTTGAAAATATTGACTTTATAGATAATAGTAGCGAATTTAATGATTATGACTATGATGATGAGGAAGATGAAAATATAGTTATAGAGA
This sequence comes from Clostridioides sp. ES-S-0048-02, assembly GCF_020658495.1. Lineage (NCBI taxonomy): Bacteria > Bacillati > Bacillota > Clostridia > Peptostreptococcales > Peptostreptococcaceae > Clostridioides > Clostridioides sp. ES-S-0048-02. Next base: position 42,015 of record NZ_JACVWH010000004.1, on the reverse strand, counting down.
GAAGAAAGAAATTTAATGTAAAACCTATGAGTTCAGAAGAGGCAATTCTTCAAATGGAGTTGGTAGGACACAACTTCTATATGTTTAGAAATCAAGATAACTTTGAAATAAATATAGTATATAAGCGTAAAGCAGGTGGATATGGTTTAATAGAGCAAGACTAATAAAAAAATTGTATACTTTTTATATTTTATATACAAAAAAGTAAAAAGGTAATCATGTTGATTTTTATCAATATGATTACCTTTTTCTTGTTTAAATAATATATTAAATATTAGGTATTTACTGTCTAAAAAAATTTAAAACTACTCCATGATAGTATCAATAAAGTGCATAAATACCTATTTTAAGCATAAAATTAATTAAGGGGGTAATGCTTATGTTAGAAATATCCACTGATTTACAAGTAAATCAACCAGTTGTTACTGTTACAAGTAATACTTTTATGAGTATAGAAAATTATCTATCAATACTAGAATATGAAGTTGATTTAATAAAAATAAAGACTAAGGTAAAAACAATTAAAATATCTGGGGATAAACTTTCGCTTAAGTATATTACTGACAGTGAGATAGGTATAAAGGGAATTATATACAATGTGGAGTATGTTGATTAGGAGGAGATACACTTGATAAGTTTTATAAGGGGATACTATGTTATAGTTGTGGAAGGAGTAGGGCTTGAACAATTTTTAAATCATCTTATAAGAAATGGAATAAATGTTTACAATGTAACTAGAATAAAAAATACTAAAATCGAGTTTAATATAAATAGACAAGATATAAAAGAATTTAAGAATATTTATAGAGGAAGTAAGTTTGATATTAAGGTAAAACAAAAAACAGGAGTTCCTTTTATTATTAAAAGAATTTATAAGCACAAAGGTATGTGGATTTGTGCTATTGTTTCTTTACTTTTATTGATGTCAACATCACAATTTGTAACAGATGTATATATACAATCTCCAGAAGGTATAAAAAAAGAAACTCTTAGAAGTGAACTTTATAAAGTTGGAGTAAGACCAGGAGTATACAAAAAGAGTATTGACAGAAAAGAAGTTAGGGACCATATGATGTCAAAATTTAATGATGTCGCATATTTATCTATTAATGTAAAAGGAACCAATATATTTGTTACTGTTACAAAAAAGGCTGAATCCTTAAAATCTACAGACCAATCAAATTATTGTAATGTAATTGCTTTAAAAAATGGTATAATAGAAAAGGTAATCCCTAGAAGTGGTAAGTCTGTTGTTAAATCTGGAGATATAGTCCAAAAGGGCGCTGTTTTACTAAATGGTGCTAATACAAAATCAATACCCGAAGTATGGGCAAGTACTTTTTATGAATCTACTAAAAAGGCAAGCTATGTAGATACTGTAAATAAAAAAACAGGAGAAAAGAAAAAGGTACACACAATAAGTTTTTATGATAAAGAATTTACAATTAGAAAAAATATAAAATATAAGAATTATGTTGTTGAAAATAAAGAAAAAAGACTTTCAATGGGAGATTATACTTTCCCTATAAAAATAAAGACGAGTACTTTTTATGAAACCAAAAAAGTTGAAGTGAAAAAGAACAAAGAAGAGTTGAAAAAAGAATTATCTGAAAAAGCTTTAAAAGAATTAGAATACATAATACCAGCTTCGGCTAGAATAATAGATGTAAAACATAGCTATAAGGTTAATAAAAATATGTTAGAATATTTAATAACAGTTCAAACTAGTGAAAATATAGCTAAAATTTATCCTCTTAGTAAAGCAGAGGCAGAAAGATTTATAAAGGAAGATAGTAAACCAAAAGAGGGAGAAGAGGAAGTTCCTTCTAATCCACAAAAAAGACCAATAAATGATATAAGAAATGAGTTTAATGAGGATAATAAAGATAATAACGACCAAAATAATTCTGATGGAAATAATAGTAATCAAAATAGTAACAATAGTCAAAATAATAATAGTAACAACAATTAATAAAATTTAACCTAAAACTTGAGGAGGATTAATTCAATTGATAATACAAAAAAAATTTACAATAGCAGATGGCAATTTTGAAAGAGAGTTATTTGGCAACTTTGATGAAAATGTAAAATTGATAGAGAAAACTTTAAATATAGATGTAATACTTAGAGAAGGCAATATAATTTTAATAGGAGAAGAAAAAAATGTAGATTCTGCATTAAAACTTATGAATGAATTGCATCAAACTGTATCAAATGGTAAGCATTTAGATAAACAAAGCATTTCTTATTCATTATCTCTTTTACTTGAAGGTAGTGAGCAAAAGATAAAAGAACTTGAAGGTACAATTGTTATAACTCAAAGAGGTAAAGCTGTTCAACCTAAAACTTTAGGGCAAAAAGAGTATATAAAGCTTATAGAAAATAATGATATAACTTTTGGTGTTGGTCCTGCTGGAACAGGAAAGACTTATCTTGCTGTGGCTATGGCAGTGAAAGCTTTTAAAAGAGATGAAGTTAGTAGAATTATACTTACAAGACCAGCAGTGGAAGCTGGAGAAAGTTTAGGATTTTTACCAGGAGATTTAAAAGATAAAGTAGACCCATATTTAAGACCATTATATGATGCGTTATTTGAAATGTTGGGTGCTGATAAGTTTAATAAATATTTAGAAAGAGGTACTATAGAAGTTGCACCACTTGCATTTATGAGAGGTAGAACTCTTGATAATTCTTTTATAATATTAGATGAAGCTCAAAATACAACTTCTGAGCAAATGAAAATGTTTTTAACTAGATTAGGATTTGGTTCTAAGGCTGTAGTTACAGGTGATATAACACAAACAGATTTGCCACAAAATAAAAAAAGTGGTCTTATACAAGCTACAGAGATTCTTAAGGGCGTTCAAGGGATAGGCTCTATAATGTTAACAGACAGAGACGTTGTAAGACATGAGTTAGTACAGAGAATAATAAGAGCTTATGAGAAGCATGATAAAAAAGAAGAATTTAAAAAAGAAGAGCGCAAAAAAGTGAAAATACAGGAAAAGACTTTCAAAAGAAAGTAAAAGTGTAGTAATATAGATGTATAGCATTATTAATGAATAAAAAGTAGGTGTAATTAATGGATTTGATATTAGATGATAGACAAGATAAATTAGAAGTAAATGAAGAACTAATAGAAAAAATAAAAGATATAATTTTAGAGTGTTTGGATTATGAAGGATATGATGATAATTATGAAGTGAGTCTTTCTTTTGTAGATAATAAAGAGATTCATGAATTAAATAGAGAATATAGAGGAGTTGATAGACCAACTGATGTTTTATCATTTCCTCTTTTAAGTGATGATTTTGAAGATGTTGAATTGGAAGAAGAATCTTTAGGAGATATAGTAGTATCTCTTGAAAGAGCTTTAGAGCAAAGCATAGAATATAATCATAGCTTTGAAAGAGAAGTATGTTTTTTAATATGTCATAGTATGTTTCATCTTTTAGGGTATGACCATGATACAGATGAAAATACAAAAGAAATGAGAGAAAAAGAAGAATACATATTAAATAAGTTAAACATAACAAGGGAGTAATTCTTATGAAAACAGGAAAAACTCGTCAAGGTATAATTAAAGCTTTTAATGCAGCTATAGAAGGAATATTATATACATTTAAATTTGAAAGGAATATGAAAATACATTACTTAGGCTCAGTTGCTGTGCTTATAATAAGTTTATTTTTTAACTTTTCAAAATTGGAAATGATAATGTTACTGATGTCTATATGTTTAGTTGTAGTTGCTGAGATGTTTAATACAGCTATAGAAAAAGCAGTAGACCTGGTAACTGATGAATATCATGTACTTGCAAAAATAGCAAAAGATGTTGCAGCAGGTGGTGTACTAGTAGCAGCATTAAACTCAGTAGTAGTTGGATATATTTTATTTTATGATAAATTGACAGATATATCTGGAATGTTAATTTACAAGATAAGAGAATCAGAATTACATATAACCTTGATATGCATATTATTGGTTCTTATAGCTGTAGTAGTAGTAAAAGCATTGACTTCAACAGGGACACCTTTAAAAGGAGGTATGCCAAGTGGTCATGCTGCTTTAGCATTTGCTATAGCAACTGCAATTACACTTATGACAGAAAGAGTAGTTGCATCTACTCTTGCATATATAATGGCTGTATTGGTTGCTCAAAGTAGGATTGAGGGAAAAATACATACATTCTGGGAAACCATAGCAGGAGCTTTGTTAGGCGTGTTAATAGCAGTATTAGTATTTCAGCTTGGAATGTTTTATAATTAAAATGAATGTACATAAAATATTTAACAATGAAACAAATCTGTTACAATTAAATTTTTATGATATAATGTAGAGTATTAAATAAAAATAAATTCTAATAAGTGTATACAGGAGGAGATGTTGTGGACAACATAGAATTGTTAAAGTTGGCAGAAGATGCTAGACAACATTCTTATGCTCCTTACTCAAGTTTTAGAGTGGGTGCAGCTCTTTTGACTAAGAGTGGAAAAGTTTATACTGGATGTAATATAGAATGTGCATCATTAGGTGGAACAAATTGCGCAGAAAGAACAGCTATTTTTAAAGCTATATCAGAAGGTGATAAGGATATATATAAAATAGCAATAGCAAGTGATAACTCAGAAAATAATGAACAAACATATCCTTGTGGAATATGTAGACAAGTAATTATAGAGTTTGGTTCTGATATAAAAATAATAACAGGATATACTAAAGGAGAGGTGTTTGAGCATGATATAAAAGATTTGCTACCAAACTATTTCTCTGGAAATGATTTAAAATAAATTAAAAAACTAAAATAAATTTAAAGCAATTAAATACAAGAAGATAAAAGTTAGGAGACAGTTAATGTTCAAATCAGGATTTGTCAGTATAGTAGGTAGACCAAATGTAGGGAAATCTACTTTAATGAATAATGTAGTAGGGGAAAAGATAGCTATAATGAGTGATAAACCTCAGACTACAAGAAATACAATACAAGCAGTCTATACAGATGAAGAAACTCAAATAGTATTTTTAGATACACCAGGTATTCACAAACCTAAAAATAAATTAGGTGAATTCATGGTAAAGGCAGCAACAGAAGCTTTTAAAAATGTAGATTTAATATTATTTGTAGTTGATGATTCTAAAAAAATAGGTCCTGGAGACAGAAAAATAATAGAGGATTTAAAATCTGTTAAGACACCAATAATTCTAGTTGTAAATAAAATAGACCAACTAGGTCAAAAAGATGAATTATTTGATATAATAAAAATGTATGATAGAGAAGGTATTTTCAAAGAGATAGTACCAATATCAGCGTTAAAAGGAAAAAATACAGATACTCTAATAAAAGTTATACAAAATTACTTAGAAGAAGGACCAAAGTATTTTCCAGATTATATGATTACAGATCAACCAGAGAGAGTATTAATAGCAGAACTTATAAGAGAAAAAGTTCTTCATTATCTTAATGATGAAATACCTCATGGTGTAGCTGTTGAAATTGAAAAAATGAAAGCAAGAAATGATAAAGAAATAGTAGATGTATCTGCTGTAATATATTGTGAAAGAGATTCACATAAGGGAATAATAATAGGAAAGAATGGTAGGAAACTAAAAGGAATAGGTAAATCAGCAAGACAAGATATAGAATTACTTTTAGGTTCACAAATAAATCTCCAGTTATGGGTTAAGGTTAAAGAAAATTGGAGAAATTTACAAAATTATATAAATAATTTTGGATATAATGATAAATAAAGGTGGGTTATATGGATAGGAAACTGGATGCTTCCCAAGATTTATTATATGAAGTAAAATCATTAATTGATAATAATAAAGTATTGGAGTTAAGAGAATTAATAGAGGAATATCATATAATTGATATATTCGATATAATGGAAAATTTAGAGGAAGACATGAAAATTCAACTGTTTGAAGTACTTCCTCTAGATATGGCATCTTCTATATTAGAAGAAGGTAGTGTAGAGTTTTTTATTAGTATTTTATCTAAGTTAGATGTAGAACATGCAAAAAACATACTTGAACTTATGTCTCTTGGAGACATGGCAGATAAACTTAGTGAACTTGAAGAAGAAGAAAGAGAACATATAATAAATCTTTTAAATCAAGAAAACGCTGACTATGTAAAAGAATTATTATTCTATGATGAAGACTCTGCAGGTGGAACAATGACCACTGGATATATTTCTATAAATAAAGATATGACAGCTCTTGAGGCAATAGAACATATGAGAGAAGAAGCTGATGAAGCTGAGACTATTTATTATATATATGTAGTTGATGATGAAGAAAAGCTAGTTGGAGTATTATCTTTAAGAGAGCTAATAATAGCGAGAGATGCAAATATAGTAGAAGATTTAATGAGTGAAAATATAATTTCTGTTTATGTAGATGAAGATAGAGAAGAAGCGGTTAGGTTAGTATCGAAATACAATTTAATAGCAATTCCAGTAGTAGATAGACAAGAAAAGTTAAAAGGGATAATAACAGTAGATGATATAATAGATGTTATGGAAGAAGAAGCAACTGAAGATATGTATAAATTTGCAGGAAGTTCAGAGCATGAAAGAGAAGTTGCTGAAAAGGAAAATCCTACATTGAAAGAGCAGACAATATCAGCTCTTAGAGGTAGACTGCCATGGTTAATTATTACATTAATTGGAGGTCTATTGGCTTCTCTAATACTTTCTAATTTAGATTATATAATGAACCCTATATATGCTCCACTGGTATTTTTTATACCTGTAGTAATAGGTATGGGTGGTAATATTGGAACACAATCATCTTCTGTTACAGTAATAACACTGTCTAATAAAGATTTGAATTTTAGCAATGTGGTAAGAGAAGGTATTGTAGGAATTATTACAGGTCTTTTGTGTAGTATAATAACAGGTATTGTAATTTACTTTGTTATGAAAAAATTAGACATTGTATTAATTGTTTCAATATCATTATTTATAAATATGGTTTTGGGTGCAACAATAGGTGCATTTATGCCTGTTTTATTAAAAAAGATGGATGCAGATCCATCTACAGTTTCATCACCAATTATATCTACAGCTCTTGATATAACTGGTATAGCAGTTTATTTTATAATAACGACAGCGTTATTGTCAAAAATTGTTTAATAACTTTATGTATGATTTATCCTCTTCTTACTAAAAATATAAGTATAAATGTAAGAAGGGGGTTTTTTAAAAATGAACAATATCAGTTGGGAAGTTTTTAAAAAAACAGGCAGTATAGATGCATATCTATACTTCTGTGATTGCAAAAACCTAAGTGAAGAAGTCGAAGAAGTAAGGGAGAAAAAAGAAGACGATGATAATCCTGAACACCCAGGGGATAGTACTTAAAGCTATAAGGTACAAGGAAAGTGATATAATACTTACTCTGTTTACGAGAAAGCTTGGAAAAGTATCTGCAATAGCAAAAGGAGCTAAAAAAAATAAGAGCTCTTTACTTTCATCATCACAGTTATTTTCTTATAGCAATTTTACTTTAAAAAAACAAGGAAATATGTACAAGGTTACTCAAAGTGAAATCATAAAGAGTTTTTATAATATATCCTACGATATAGAGGCATTTTCTTATGCTACATATATTACAAAATTAGTTGAAAATTCTATACTTGAAAATCAGACTAATAATAGGTTATTTATATTACTTGCACAGACGCTGTATTTATATACACAAGAAAATACAGATAATAGATTTGTAACAGCTGCATTTGAGTTAAAGTTCTTGGACTATATAGGATTTAAACCAATAGTAAATAAATGTATTAATTGCGGAAGTAAAATTTTGCAAAATTCTATGTTTAATGTTTATGAAGGTGGTATACTATGTAGTAAGTGTAATACACTTTTTGATAATAATATAAAACTGGATTTAACAACTGTTAGTCTCATGGAATATGTATTAAGGAATGATATTTTAACATGTAGCAAAGCTAAAGTATCAAAATATATAACACATGAACTCGAAAATATACTAGAAAAATATTTGAAAGTTTATGTTGATAATATTAATCTAAAATCATTACACGTATTGCAAAGTGTAAAAAACAATAAGGGAGTGGATAATAATGAGTAGTAATATAACTATTGAAATGGTTGATTCAGTCTTTGAAAGAGTTCCAGGAGCAACTTATGCAGAAGCAAAAGAAGCATTAGTGGAATGTAATGGAGATGTAATTGAGGCAGTAATATATTTAGAAAATAAAAAGAATACTTGTAATTGTAAAGCTAAATCTGCTAAAGAAACTATGGAAGAAGTATTTGGTAAAGATGGAGAAAATATAAAATATCAATTAAAAGAACTTCTTAAAAAAAGTAGTGTTGTAAGAGTAATAGTTGAAAAAGATGGAAAAACTATGATGAATATTCCTTTAACAGTAGGAGTTGTTGGATTAGCTTTTGTACCATTAGCTACTCTAGTTGGTTTATCAGCTGCTGTTATAAGTAAATATCGTATAAAAGTTCAAAATGAAGAAGATGGTGAAGTTGTAGACTTAGGTGAATTAAATGAAGAAAAACTTCATGTTTTGAAGAATATGATAACTAATGCAGCCAAAGATGTAAAAGATGTAGTAGTTGATAAAAAAGAAGATGATAAAGATGTAACTGCTGATCTAATGAAAGAAGAATCTGAAAAGAATAATGAAAACGAAGACGAAAATAAATAGATATAAAGTGACTTTTAAAAAATGAAAAGAAGATAATTATAAGAATTATCACTAACATTGACAAATTTTATAGAATTTGATATTCTAAAAGTTGTAGAAGAACTATTAAAATAGCCTTTCGTGTAGACGAGAGGCTTTATTGTTATAGGAGGGATTTTTATGAATTTTCAAGAAATGATACTGGCATTGCAAAAATACTGGTCAAAGCAAGGTTGTATCATGATGCAACCTTACGATGTTGAAAAAGGTGCTGGAACTATGAATCCTAATACTTTTTTAAGATCATTAGGACCTGAGCCTTGGCAAGTATGCTATGTAGAGCCTTCAAGAAGACCAGCAGATGGAAGATATGGTGAAAACCCAAACAGATTATATCAACATCATCAATTCCAAGTTATACTAAAGCCATCTCCAGATAATATACAAGAATTGTATTTAGAGAGCTTAAAAGAAATTGGAATTGACCCAAGTGAACATGACATAAGATTTGTTGAAGACAACTGGGAAGCTGCCACAGTTGGTGCTTGGGGACTTGGATGGGAAGTTTGGTTAGATGGTATGGAAATAACTCAATTTACATACTTCCAACAAGTAGGTAATATTGAATGTGAGCTTGAGACAGGAGAAATTACATATGGATTAGAAAGATTAGCTATGTACATTCAAGAAGTTGATAGTGTTTATGATTTAAAATGGAATGATAAAATAACTTATGGCGAAGTGTTTAATAAAGCTGAGTATGAAAATTCAGTGTATGCGTTTGAATTATGTGATGCAGATATGTTGTTTAATCTGTTTGATATATATGAAAAAGAAGCATTAAGACTTATGGAAAGTGGTCTTGTAATACCTTCATATGATTATGTATTAAAATGTTCTCATGCATTTAATACATTGGATGCAAGAGGAGCAATAGGTGTTAGTCAAAGAGCTTCATTTATAGGTAGAGTTAGAAATATGGCAAAAACTGTTGCAGAAACTTTTGTAAAACAAAGAGAAGAAATGGGATTCCCTCTTTTAAAGGACGGTGACAAATAATGAAAAATTATCTTTTATTTGAAATCGGTGTTGAAGAAATGCCATCAAGATTTATGGGTAGTACACTAGAACAATTAAAAAACAATCTTAATAAATTATTTGAGGAAAATAGAATATCTTTTAATAAAATAGATGCCTATGGAACACCAAGAAGATTGACTTTAGTAGTTGAAGGTTTAAGTGATAAGCAAAGTGATTTAGAAGAAGAAATAAAAGGTCCAGCTAAGAAGATTGCTGTTGATGAAGACAATAATTTCACAAAACCAGCTTTAGGATTTATAAAAAGTAAAGGATTAAGCGAATCTGATATATATTTTAAACAAGTTGGAAAAGATGAATATATTTTTGCTACTATAAAGCAAGCTGGTAAAGACACTTCAGAAGTGTTAAAAGAGATATTACCAGAAACTATAAAATCTGTAGTATTTCCAAAAGCTATGCGTTGGGGAGGAAAAAACCTAAAATTTGCAAGACCTATAAGATGGATAGTTACATTGTTAAATGATAAGGTATTAGAATTTGATTTAGAAGGAATAATATCTTCTAATGTAACAAAAGGGCATAGATTCTTAGGAGAAAGTACAATAGAAGTTAATTCTATAGAAGAATATTTTGAAAAATTAGAGAAAAATTATATAGTTTTAGACCAAAATAAGAGAAAAGAAATTATAAGAAAACAATGTATAGAAGTAGCCAATTCTTTAGGTGGCGAAGTTGAGTTTGATGAAGATTTACTTGAAGAAGTAACTTACTTAGTTGAATATCCAACTGCTTTTTATGGCGAATTTAATACAGATTATATAAAACTACCAAAAGAAGTTGTCATAACTCCTATGAAACAACATCAAAGATATTTCCCAGTTCTTAAAGAAGGAAAACTGCTACCTAACTTTATAGCTGTTAGAAATGGAGATTCTTACAGAATAGATAATGTTAAAGCTGGAAATGAAAAAGTTTTAGAAGCAAGACTTGCTGATGCTTTATTTTTCTATAGAGAAGATACTAAGAGAAACTTAGAAAGCTACATAGAAAAATTAAAAACTGTTGTTTTCCAAGTAAAATTGGGTACTATTTATGACAAAACTTTAAGACTTGAAAAACTAAGCGCTGATATACTTGATAGTTTAGGATTAGCAGATGAAAAGGCAGACACTATGAGAGCTGCTAAATTATCTAAAGCAGATTTAGTTACTGGAATGGTAGGAGAATTTGATGAATTACAAGGTTTTATGGGAAAAGAATATGCGAAGGTTGGAGGAGAAAATGATGTTGTAAGTGAAGCTATTTTTGAACATTATTTACCAAGATTTGCAGGAGATATTCTTCCTAAAACTAATGCAGGGGTAGCTTTATCAATAGCTGATAAATTAGATTCAATAGCAGGATTTTTTGCTATAGGAATACAACCAACAGGTTCTCAAGACCCATATGCTTTAAGAAGACAAGCTTTAGGTATACTTAGTATACTTATGGATAGAAAAGTAGCTGTAGACTTAAAAGTACTTATTGAACATGCTTTAGATAATTATTCTAACTTAGATTTTAATAAAGAAGATGTTGTTGAACAAATAATGAACTTCTTTAATGAAAGAGTAAAAAATCTATTTAAAGATTTAGGTATAAGATATGATGTTGTTGATGCTGTTTTAAGTTCTGATATAAATGATATTTCTGATATGCATATGAGAGCTTTAGAGCTTAATAATTGGCTAGAAAAAGATGAATTAGTGGAAATGCTTACTGCATTTAATAGAGTTTCTACTTTGGCTCAGAAAGCAGAATGTGATAAGGTTGATGAAAGTCTATTAAAAGAAGATGCTGAAATTAAGCTTTATAATGAATTTAAGCAAATAAAAGTAAGAGTAAAAGAATTATTAAAAGATAAGAAATACGGTACTGCTTTAGATGAGTTTGCATCTTTAAGACCTGTAGTTGATAACCTATTTGATTCAGTTATGGTTATGGATAATGATGAAGCAATTAAAAATAACAGACTTGGTCTACTTAAACAAATATATGATACTATGTTAGAAATTTGTGATTTATCTAAAATAGTTTATAAATAGTATAAAAACATAAACGATTGTAAAAAATGAGATAGTTATAAGCTATCTCATTTTTTATAATCATTTATGTTAAGTCATATTTTATACTTATCAATTATTTTATTTAATAAATCATCATTTGAATTTATCCATTCATAAAAATTTTCTGATGAAACCTCAGCTATTTCATAAAGCATTTTAGGAATGTCACTAGCTTTAAAATCTCCTAGAGATTTTCCTAGTCTAGTCTTACCTATTCCAAAACTACCTCCAACAAATAATTCAAATGCATCAGTAGATACTCCATTGACATTTTTCTTTTTACCACATAATCCTATGCTACCAATTTGGTGAACACCACATGAATTTAGACATCCTGAAATATACAGTTTAGGAGCTTTACTTAAAACTTCTTCATTGTTTTGTAATCTAAAATAATCTATTATCTCATGTAACATTTTTTGGCTATTTTGTATACCCATCTGACAAATAGGAACACCTATGCAGGAGATACTCTGTTCTAATTGAGAGTTACAACTAATAGTCTTGCTTATTTCTAATATCCTTTTTGCCTCATTTCCATCTAAATTTAGAATGTACAAGCCTTCTGTCATACCTAATCTAATCATAGGATTTTTAATATTATCTAACTCTTGAAGTAAAATTTTTAAATCTTTAGTAGATAATAAACCTCCAACTGGATGTATATATACAGTATATAAGCCAGATTGTTTTTGATGGATTAATCTAGAGTCATATAAATCTATCTTAATTCCAGGTTTAGAATAGTCGATTTGTTCAACATTAAGTTCAAGATTACCTTTTTCTTTTTCTAATTTATAGTATTCTTTAAATTTTTCTAAAAACATATTCTCTCCAAGAGTTTCAACCATATATCTAACCCTAGCTTTGTTTTTATTTTCATAATTACCATAAGCCATAAAGAATTTAATCATTCCTTCTACACAATATAATGCATCTTTAGGTTTTATAACTTCATCAAGTTCTAAAGCAACTTTAGGTTGTTTACCTAAACCTCCACCTAAGAAAACTCTAAAATATGGTTTGCCATTTTTTAGAGTAGCTACAAATCCTAAGTCTTGTATACTACAATGGGCAGAATCTGTGTAACAACTAGAATAGGAAACTTTTAGTTTCCTAGGTAAGTGATATGTAGTAGCATTTTTGATAAAATATTTATCAGTAGCAACTGCATAAGGGGTAACATCAAAAGCTTCGTCAGGGTCAACTCCTGATAATGGAGATAAGCCTACATTTCTAGGATAGTTACCACCACCGCCTCTAGTGAAGATATCATTTTTTATTCCCTCTTCCATAATATCAACTATAGAGTCTATAGACAAGTCATGTAATTGTATAGCTTGTCTAGTTGTTAAGTGTATCTTATCTAGCTTATGTTTGGTAGCCATTTGGTAAATTTTTTTAAGTTGAGATTTCGACAATACCCCAGCAGATACTCGAAGTCTTATCATAAATGATTTTTTGTCTCTTTGAGCATAAACTCCATATCCACCAGAAAATCCTTTGTATTGCATTTTATTTATTTCTCCATTTAATAATTTTAAAGAATATTCTTTAAAATTATCTAGTTCATTTAACAATGTCTCTTTTAAATTATCCATTATTTCACCTCATTATTAGACTTGTATAAAAATAAATATGCTGTATAATTATATATATATTATTATCTAGAGTTGGTAAAAATATAACAGTAGAGTACTATTAAAAGTCAAAATAAGGAACATATACTTAGTATGACTCTTTATTTTGTTAAATAAGTATAATATTTTTGTTTTATAAAATATAATTAAGATAAATAGATAATTTTGTAATTTTAATATATAATATTTAGTATAGTGTTGAATAAACGCTTAATATTCGCAGGAGGAGTACTTGTATATGGGAGAAATAATAAATGCATTAGATAGAGCCCTAGACATAATTTTGCTATTATATCATGAAAAGAGAGAAATGGGAATAACTGAAATAAGTAAGATTATGGGAGTATATAAGAGTACTATACATAGAACTTTAGTAACTCTTGAAAACAAAGGTTTTGTTATACAAAACACTGAGAATGGTAAGTATTGGTTGGGAATAAATTTATATGCAATAGGTATGGTTGTGGGAGAACAGATGTCATTGACTGAAATAGTAAAACCATATACGAAAAAATTAAATCAAGAATTTAACGAAGTGGTGAATGTGTCTATACTAGAAGAAAGAGCTCAAGATTCTCCAAGAAGTATCATAATACATAAAGAATATGGTTCAAATCAATTACTCTCAGTAAATCCGTCAGTTGGTTCTAGTAGCGAATGTTATTGTTCAGCGGTTGGGAAATGTCTTATGGCATTTAATGATTCTATAGATTTTGAAAAATACAGAAAAACTCCAATACACAAATATACAGAACATACAATTGATAATTGGGATGATATGATGATTTTTTTGGCAAAAATAAAAGAGCAAGGATATGCTCTAGATGACCAAGAACTAGAACATGGTTTAACTTGTATTGGAGCACCTATTTTGGATAAAAACAATAAAGCTATAGCAGCAATAAGTCTATCAGGTCCTACTATAAGGATGCGAGAAGGAGACTTTGAATATAAAATTAAAAGGGTTATAGAAACTGCAAAGAGCATATCTGAACTTTTTAGATAATTTTAAGAAATAAATTTGAATAATAAAAAGAGACTAAATTTAAATTGTTATTTGTAAATACCAGTTTAGATAGGGTCTCTTTTTTATTGAATATAAAAATTAAATATTTTTAAAATTGAAAAAATTATTGAAATATATAAGCGAATGTGATATCTTTTAATTAAGCAATACAAAACAGAACAGTGTTCTAAAGAATAGAACAATAATAAAATATATATAATAAACCCACATGAATATTATATATTTAAAATTAGGTAAAAAAATTACTACATAAGAGGGGAGATTTGAAAAATGGAAAAAGTCAAGTTGAGTGTTGAAAGATGTAAGGGGTGTTATCTTTGTATTGAAGCTTGCAAAAAAGAAGCAATAAGTCTTTCTGATTACACGAATAAAAAAGGCTTTGTAACAGTCAAAGTCGATGAAGAAAAGTGTGTTCAATGTGGCGCTTGTTATACAATGTGTCCTGATTTAGTATTTGAGATATTATAAATAACTTTTTATTGGAAGGGAGAAAACGTATGCAAAGTTTATTAATTAAGGGAAATGAAGCCTTAGCAGAAGGAGCTATACGTGGTGGATGTAGATTTTATGCAGGTTATCCAATAACACCACAATCAGAAATATTAGAAATGATGGCTTGGAGACAAAAAGAGGTTGGAGGAGTATTTATTCAAGGTGAATCTGAAATAGCCAGCGTAAATATGGTTATGGGGGCAAGTGCACTTGGAGCAAGAGCTATGACATCTTCATCTGGACCTGGATTTTCATTAAAACAAGAAGGAATTGCATATTGGGTATCAGCTGGTTTACCAGCAGTTGTAGCATGTGTACAGAGATATGGTATAGGAGATGGATTTATAGGAGCTGGTCAAGATAATTACTGGCAAGCTGTAAAAGGTGGAGGAAATGGAGATTATCATTTAATTGTATTAGCACCTAATAGTGTTCAAGAAAATATGGATATGGCATATGAGTCTTTTGAATTAGCTGAAAAATATATGCATCCAGTACTTATACTTTCTGATGCTACAATAGGTCAAATGGTAGAACCTTGTATAGCACCACCAATGAAAGAATATGATAAGGATAACGCTCCATGGGCAGCAAAAGGAACTCCTGTTGGAGAAAAAAATAAAGTAATAACTGATATAACATATTTTGAGGACCAAGATACATGGCAAAAAGGTTATATAGAAAAAATGAGAAAAGTTCAAGAAAATGAACAAAGATGGGAAGAAATAGAGATAGAAGATGCAGATGTGGTATTTGTTGCATATGGAATTTCTTCAAGAATAGCAGAAGGCGCAGTTAGAGATGCAAGAGCAAGAGGTATAAAACTTGGATTAATAAGACCAAAAACATTGTGGCCTTACCCAAGAAAAGCTTTTAAAAAATTAAAAGATTCATTAAAAGGGCTTGTAACAGTTGAAATGAATATGATGGCACAAATGAAGGAAGATGTAATTATAGCATGTAATAATAGATTCCCAGTATATTCAGTAGCAACAGCTCAATATATGGCAGAAGTAAATCAATTAATAGATTTTGCTCAAGAGATTATAGATGGAAAAGCTAAGCAAGAGGAGGTATTTTAATTATGGCTAAAAAAGCACCAGCAATAATGATGTGTGAAAATATGTTCTGTGGAGGCTGTGGACACTCTATAGTCGATAGAATTATTGGAGAAGTATTAACAGAAATGAATATATGTCAAGATACGATTATATGCTCAGATATAGGATGTAATCATATGTTTCAATTTAGTATGAATGTAGATGTTGTTGTTCCTCCTCATGGTAAAATGGGTGCAGCTATGGCAGCTATGAAAAGAGTTAGACCAGATAAATATATATTTACAATAGCTGGAGATGGTGGAGCTTATGCAATAGGGCTTGGAGAAACTATGTCAGCTGCTACTAGAAATGATAATGTAATATTTTTAGTTATGAATAATAATATGTTTGCAATGACAGGTGGGCAAATGGCTCCAACTACTGTACAAGGTCAACATACAGCTTCTACTCCAGCAGGTAGAACATATGAAGACCATGGCTCAACATTTGATGTTGTAAAAGTTATGGGAAATTTAGATATAGCATATTTGGCAAGAGGAACAATAACTAACCCTAAAGAAATAAATACAACAAAAAGATATATCAAAAAAGCACTTGAAAAACAAAAAGATAAAAAGGGCTTTTGCTTAATAGAAATACTTGTACCATGTCCAACAAACTGGGGATTAAAGCCAGTAGATGCTATGAAGAGAATAGAAAACGAACTTGTTCCAAAGTATCCACTTGGAGAATTTATTGATTAGGGAGGAAATAATATGTTAAATGAAATTATATGTGCTGGTTTTGGAGGACAGGGAGTTCTTACAGCAGGAAAAATTATAATGTATGTTGCATATAAGGCAGAAAAGAAGATTACATGGTTCCCATCTTATGGAAATGAGATGAGAGGAGGAAGTGCAAATTGTAATGTTGTTGTAAGTGATGAAAAAATTGCAAATCCTTGTGTAAAAAATCCAGATATCTTATTGGGAATGAATAGTGTATCAGTAGATAAGTATGAGAGTTTAATGAAAGCAAATGGTTATATGTTTGTCAATGAATCACTAGTAAATAAGGATAGAAAATATAGAGAAGATATTAATGTTATAAAAGTACCTGTTACTGAAATAGCTCAAAATTTAGGTAATGAAAAATCTGCTAATATTTGTATGTTAGGTGCTATGGTGAAGAATTTAGATTTATTCACAAAAGAAGAATTTGAAAGTGGTATGTGTGAATACTTTGAAAATCAAGGTAAAGGAAAGTTTAATGCCAAAAATGTAGAAGCATTTGAAGCTGGATATGACTATGAGTGAATATTTTAAATATTTAAAATTATTATTGAAATACTCATTTTTATGTGTTAGTATTTAATTAATAAAATATAGAACGTCGTTCTGAGTAATAGGACGACAAAAATTTTTAAGAAATTAACAGAACGACGTTCTACAGTATGAAACCGAGGAGGCGTTGAAGTGAAAATTTTAGTAATTAATCCTGGTGGTACATCTACAAAGATTTCTGTATTTCAAGATAAAGATGAAGTTTTGAAAAAAAATATAACTCATACAAGAGAAGATTTAAAAAAATTTTCCAAGGTATTTGATGAATATGATTATAGAAAGCAATTAATAGTGGATGTTTTAAGTAGTGAAAATCATGATATAAATTCTTTTGACGCAGTAGTGGGTCGTGGTGGACTTATGAAGGCTATAAAAGGTGGTACCTATATTGTAAGTAAAGAAATGATTGAGGACATGAGAAATGAAATAAATGGAGAACATGCATCAAACTTAGGTGCCTTGTTAGCTAAGACTATAGCAGATGAAATAGGAGTTCAATCATTTGTAGTAGACCCAGTTTCTGTAGATGAATTTGATGATGTATCAAGGATTACAGGTATATCAGATATAGAAAAAGCTAGCTGGCTACATGCACTAAATCATAAGGCTGTATCAAGAAAAATAGCACAAAAACTAGGTGGAAAATATGAAGATTATAACTTTATTGTAGCTCATCTAGGTTCTGGAATATCAATTGTAGCGCATAAAAAAGGAAAAATGATAGATGGAAGTGGTGGAAGGTCTGATGGTCCATTTTCGCCAGAAAGAAGTGGAGGATTACTTGCATACCCTCTTATAGAATTATGCTACTCAGGAAAATATACTCACGATGAAATGGTTGCAAAAGTAAGCTCAATTGGGGGTATGTACGATTATTTAGGAACAAAAGATATGATAGAAATTGAAAATAGAATTAAAGATGGTGATGAAAAAGCTAAACTTATAATGGATGCATTCATCTATCAAACAGCTAAAGAAATTTCTATGTATGGAGCATCACTTTCTGGAGATATAGATAGAATTATTTTAACAGGGGGAATATCGCATTCGGAAATGGTGATTAAAGGAATAATGGAAAAAGTTTCATATTTAGCACCAGTAGAGATAGTGGCAGGTGAGATGGAAATGGAAGCACTTGCTCTTGGAGCTCTTAGAGTACTTAATGGAGAAGAAATGGCAAAAACTTATTAATATTTAGGAGAAAAAATATGTTAAAAGATTTTAATAATTTATTAGAAGAAGCTAAAAAGCTTAAACCTGTTATTGTAAGTGTTGCTGTTGCAGAAGATGAAGAAGTGTTAAAAGCTGTAAAATCAGCAACAGATTTAAATCTTATAAAACCAATTCTCGTAGGCAATAAAGATAAAATAGAAAATATATCAAAAGAGATTGGACTAAAGGGATATGAAATAATAGGGTGTCAAAATCCTGATGAATCAGTTAAAAAAGCTGTAGAAGTAGTTAAAAATAAGGATGCTAAAGTTCTTATGAAGGGGTTAGTAAATACAAGTGTTTATATGAGAGCTATATTAAATAAAGAGTTTGGTCTTAGAACAGGAAGACTTTTAAGTTTACTTGCAGTATATGAATTGCCTCAATACCACAAACTTCTTTATTGTACAGATAGTGGTATAAATGTATCTCCAAATTTAAATCAAAAAAAAAATATATTGATAAATTCACTTCTTACTATGAAGAGTATAGGTATGGAAAATCCTAAAACTGCGATACTTACTGCAAATGAAATGGTAGACCCCAAAATACAATCTACAGTAGATGCTAATTCACTTGTAGAGATGGTAAAATTAGGAGAAATACCAAATTGTATAGTAGAAGGTCCAATAGCCTTTGATGTTGCATTTGATGCATATGCAGCAAAGCATAAAGGTATCGAAAGTAATATTGCTGGCGATGTTGACTTACTTGTATTTCCAAATATAGAGGCAGGAAACATATTAGGAAAGTCATGGCTTAGATTCAATAAAGCTAAGTGGGCAGGGATTGTTTTGGGGGCAACAAATCCAATAATTTTAGGTTCACGCTCTGATACAGCCGAAATTAAAATAAATTCAATAGCACTAGCCTGCTTAGCATCACAATAAGAAATTATTTAAAAGGGGATGAATTATTATGAAATATGCAAAAAGAATGGATATGGTAAAAGCTTCAGCTATAAGAGACTCTCAAAAGAAGATAGCTCAAAAAGTGGCAAGTGGTGGAACTGTTATATCTTTTGCAGCAGGACTTCCTGACCCAAACTTATTTCCAATAAAAGAAATAAGTGAAGTAACTAAGCAAGTACTTGATGAAAGAGGAAAATTTGCTTTAGCTTATGGACCTACTAAAGGTGAAGATGAGTTGTTAGAAATAATAGCTAAGAGAATGAAAGAAGAAGAAAATATTGAAACAAAACCAGAAAATATTATAATAACTACTGGTTCACAACAAGGTATAGCTCTTAGTGCTATGATTTTATTAGAAAAAGGAGATATAGTAGTTACAGAAAATCCAAGTTACTTAGGTGCAATAAATGCATTTAGACCTTATGAATGTGATTTTTTAGGAGTAGATACAGATGAAGAAGGAATGGTAACAGAAGATTTAGATAAATTATTATCTGAAAATTCAAACATAAAGGTGATATATGTAATACCAACATTCCAAAATCCTACAGGAAAAACATGGTCTTTACAAAGAAGAAAAGATTTTATGGAAGTTGTAAACAAGTATGATGTCATAGTAATAGAAGATAATCCTTATGGAGAAATAAGATTTACACAAGAACCACTACCTACACTTAAATCACTTGATACTAAAGATAAAGTATTATATCTAGGGTCATTTTCAAAAGTGTTATGTCCAGGATTTAGAGTTGCTTGGATGTGTGGGAATATAGATATTATAGATAAAGCAGAACTTTTAAAGCAAGGTATCGATTTACAATCAAATCAATTTTCTCAAGTACAGGTAATAGAATACTTAAAGAAGTATAATTTAAATGAACATGTAGAAAAAATAAGAGCTGAGTATAAAAAAAGATGTTTCTTGATGTTAGAAACTATGAAAAAATATTTTCCAGAAGAAGCAAAATATACAGAACCAGATGGAGGTATGTTTATATGGGTTGAACTTCCTGAAAGTATAAATGTAGATAATTTACTAGATAAAGCTATTGATGCTGGAGTTGCCTATGTTTCTGGAGAATCATTCTTTGCAAATAATGGTCCAAAAAATACTATGAGACTTAATTATACAACAATGTCAGAAGAGCAAATAGTTGAAGGGATTAAAATACTTGCAGAAGTTATAAAAAAAGAACTCAATTATGCTTGTGAATAAATATTAAAAGTGAGGGCTTAATTATGGGAGAAAAAGGGAACGGGATAAAGTTTGGAAAGTTAATGATTCAACTTGTTATCATAGCTATATGTTGGGAATTAGTTTATATTATACCATTTATCCAATACACATTGTATGATCCAATTTTAAAAGCATTACAGTGTTCAAATACTCAACTAGGTTTTCTACTTACAATTTATGGATTAGGTAATATATTTGGAGCTCCTATAGGAGGATGGTTAGCAGATAGATTTGATTATAGAAAGATAATTTTAGGCTCTGTATTTCTTAATGGAATAGTATCATTTTTATTTGCATTTAACATGAACTATACATTTGCTGTCATAACTTGGGTAGGTTGTGCAATTACATCATTAGTTATGAACTACCCTTCTATGGTAAAGATACTTAGAGTTATAGGAAAAGAAAATCAAGGTAAAGTTTATGGATTTAATGAAGCTATGGTTGGAGTTTCTGGAGTAGTAATGGGAGCTATATTCTTATATATTTATACATTATTTTCAACTCCTGTTTTAGGTATGAGATGGGTAATGATATCTTTAGGAATATTATCTATAGTAATGTGTCCAGTATTATGGTTTGTAATTAAAGATGTAGATATTAGTGAAGAAAAAGAAGAAGGTAAAAGTGAAAAAATGGCTGCTAGTGACTTTATGGTAGTTTTAAAATCACCAAATACTTGGTTAGTAGGTATAAGTATATTCTGTGTATATTCATTTACAGTTACAATGTCTTACTTTACACCTTATATAACATCAGTACTTGGAGGTTCAGTTGCACTATCTGGAGCATTGGCTATAATAAGACAACATGGATTAAAATTATTTGGTGCTCCATTTGGAGGGTACTGTGCAGACAAAGTAAAATCACCTACTAAAGTGCTTTTACCAATATATGTACTTGGTATAGTAGTAATAGTTTTATTCTTAGTATTGCCTTCATCAACGCCAATGACTTTATTTATAGCATTAACATTTGTAGTAGGTATATTAGGTTATATGGGAAAAGGTATATACTATGCAGTTCAAGAGGAAGTAAATGTGCCAGTTAAATATTCAGCTACTACTATAGGTATAGCAGCAGCTTTAGGCTTTTCACCAGATGTATTCCAATTTGCATTAATAGGGCATTGGATAGATACTTATGGTAATAAAGGGTACACATATACATTTATATTCCAAATAGCTATTTTAGTAATAGGAATATTATCTTGTTTATATATATTAAAAGTTAAAAAGAAAAGATTAGAGAAGTTAAAAGCTTAAAAGTTTCATTTAATAAGAGAGTATTTTTTTCAGTATAATCTACTGACATAAATACTGTATAAAAAGTAATACTAAATTAAAACTTATAGTTATATTTGATGAATAAAGTGTGAAAAAATTAAAATGTTATCAAGTGTTTTTAGTATAGTTTTAGCATAAAGTTACCCCTAAAAGTATAAGATTGAGTAGCAATTATCACCTATTTGTATATTTACATAAGTTTTTTTAATATAAATTTTACATGGATTTTAGTAATAGATGATATTTGCACTCAATTTTATATCTAATGATAAATAAGAAAATTATGAAATCTAACTATATATTATCTAGCTACATATTAATAGTGTACTATTTATGTAGTAGTATTGGGCTTTTCCTTATATGTATTTCAATTTATATTGTTTGATTGTCTGTCAAGCACATATCGTTAAAAAATTTATACACTTATGTTCATGTATCAATTGATATTCTTAATTTTGGTAATAATTGTTGGAGTTTACATATTAAAAGATAGAAATAAGGTAAATAAAATAAAAAATGAGTCTATAAGATATGTTGAGTTAAATAAAGTTTATACAAAATATTAGTACATAGCTGTTTAAATTATTGTCTATAAATTAAAATGAATGGTGGTGAGTTGAGTGACCGATTTAGTTAACACCATTAATGGAATTGTTTGGTCACCTGTATTAGTTGCAATGTGCTTATGCATAGGATTGTATTTTTCATTGAAATTAAAATTTTTCCAAATAAAAGACATAAAAGAAATGTTTACCCTTTTACTTGAAGGAGATAGTTCTCAGGTTGGTATATCATCATTTCAAGGATTTGCTACATCAATGGCTGGAAGAATTGGAACTGGTAATATAGCTGGTGTGGCTGTAGCAATAGCAATGGGAGGGCCAGGAGCATTAGTATGGATGTGTATAATGGCTACCTTAGGCTCGGCGACTGCATTTGTAGAATCTACTCTAGCTCAAATATACAAAGATGAACATGATGGTCAGTACAGAGGTGGTCCTCCGTATTACTTTGAAAAAGGTCTTGGATGGAAAAGATGTTCAATTTTATTTTCAGTAGTTGCAATCATAAGTTATACATTTTTCATGCCTGGGACGCAATCAAATACTCTATACTTAGCAATGAATCAAGCATTTGGATTTTCAAGAATGACAATTGCAGTTACATCTTCTATTGCATTAGGAATAATAATTTTTGGAGGAATTAAAAGAATTGGTTTATTTGCTGAAAAGGTAGTACCTATAATGGGTGGAGCATATCTTATCATGACAATAGTGATAATCATAGTAAATATAAATTTAGTTCCAGGAGCTATTATAACTATGTTTAAATCTGCATTCGGATTTGGTTCAATGTTTGGAGGAATGTTAGGTGCAGCAATATCTTGGGGAGTTAAAAGAGGTATATATTCAAATGAAGCAGGTGAAGGTTCTGGAACTTATGGTGCAGCAGCAGCAGAAGTAAGTCATCCAGCTAAACAAGGATTAGTTCAAGCTTTCTCTGTTTATGTGGATACATTATTAATATGTATGGCTACAGGTATTATGATTATAATAACAGGAAAATACAATGTTACAGGAGTTTTAACTGTATTACCAGGTGTAGAGCCAGGTCCACAATATGTGCAGAGTGCAATAAATACATTACATCCTCAACTAGGTGATATTTTTATAGCAATAGTTTTATTATTATTTACCTTCACAACATTATTAGCATTCTCATATATGATGGAGACCAATGTATCTTATTTGGTAACTAGAATTAAAGCACAAAAACATGAAAAGCATATAATAAATGTCTGTAGATTTATGCTTATAATATGTGCAGCAATGTGTTGTTTTATAGAACCACTTACAAGTTGGGCATTAGGTGATATATGTATAGGCGTTTTAACATATATAAACTTAATTGCTATCTTTACACTTCAAAGGCCAGCTATAAAAGCATATTATGATTACCTAAGACAGAAAAAATTAGGAATAAAAAGAGCTGATAGAAATTTTAATCCTGTTGAATTGGATATAAAAAATGCTGAATTTTGGGAAAATAGATGCTTAAAAGAGAACGAGCAGAAGTTAAATTGAATTAATGATTTTTATAGTATTTTATATAGACGTTTTAATTGGACTTTCAAAATAGATATTAAAGTTATGTAAACTCAATATAATAAATTATAAATTTTTAATGCATATGTTTATATTTTTACTTATTAGTTATTTGGTTTATACATGTAGAAATACATATTTATATTCAAAACTGTTATTTTAAAGGTTAGTATATATAGTAAGATTATTTATTTTAATAGATAAAATAATGGATAGAAAAATTTGTACTGTTGAATAAGTCACTAGGTTTTACTATAAGTGTAGAAATAGTTTTAATGTAATAAATATAAGTTTGTTTTATCTTATATGAATAAATATATAAATTAATTTTAATGGGAGGTAAGATTGATATGAAGGAAAAAATAATACAAGTTGCGGATTTAAAGAAAGAAAAAATTTTGGAGCTATGTCAATCTTTGTATGATGAACCAGAAATTGCCCTACAAGAGTATAAATCTGCTAAAAAAATATCAAAATTTCTAAGAGAAGAAGGTTTTGAGGTTGAGGAAAATTTGGCAGGTATGGCAACAGCTTTTAAAGCAACAAAGAAAAATGGCGATGGTCCAAGAATAGCATTTATAGCAGAATACGATGCTCTTCCAGGTAATGGTCATGCATGTGGCCATCATTTGATAGCTTCCATGGGAGTTGGAGCTGGAATAACTCTTGCAAGTATACTAGATACTTACAAAGGAGAGGTAAGTATAATTGGGACACCAGCTGAAGAAACTGGGGATGGAAAACCTTACTTGATAGAACATGGTGTATTTGATGGTTATGATGCTGCAATGATGATACACCCAAACTCAAAGACTTGTGTAACTCCAGAAATTATAGCAATAGGAGGATTAGATTTTATATTTACTGGGAAAGCATCCCACGCAGGAGCTAAGCCATATAATGGAATAAATGCTTTGGATGCAGTAGTGTTATTATATAATAATGTAAATGCATTGAGACAACAATTGCTAGATGGAACTAGAATACATGGTATCATACTAGAAGCAGGAACTGCTGCAAATGTAATACCT
The DNA here is from genome assembly GCF_020658495.1 of Clostridioides sp. ES-S-0048-02. NCBI lineage: Bacteria > Bacillati > Bacillota > Clostridia > Peptostreptococcales > Peptostreptococcaceae > Clostridioides > Clostridioides sp. ES-S-0048-02. Next base: position 16,868 of record NZ_JACVWH010000004.1, on the reverse strand, counting down.
GACATGGGGAAAGTAAGACTAGAAATACGAGCAAAAGAGCAAGACTACTTTGACGAGGTGGTTGAAAAAGTAAAAAATTGTGCTAGAGGAGCTGCAATAGCTACTGGCTGTGAACTTGAATTTTATCATTTTGAGCCAACTTGCCAAGGCTTAAATGCAAACAAGGTTTTAACAGGTATCTTTACAAACATTATGGAGGAATTTGGTATATATGATGACGATGAGCAGGTATTATTAGGTTCGACAGATATGGGAAATCTTAGTCAAATTATGCCATGTATACATCCTTTGATAAAATTCTCTGAAAATGGTGAAGAACTACATACAAAAGAATTTTTAGAAGCAGCTATAAAGCCATATGCAAAAGATAGAGTAATTGATGGAATAAAAGTATTAGCTTTGACAGGATTACGTTTATTTGAAGAACCAGAATTACTAAAAAAAATGAAAGAAGAGTAAATTCTAACAAAGGGGATTAGGCTATGACTAATAAGAGTAAAATCAAAAAGAAAAAATTAGCATTCCCGGATGCATATGTTTTGATGATAGGTTTAATTATATTTGCAGCCATAATGACCTACATTGTTCCTTCTGGAACATATAATAGAGTTGAAGATTTAAATACTGGAAATATGATTGTGCAAGCTGGAAGTTTTACATATGGAGAACAACATCCTGTCAGTATAATGGATGTATTCAGAGCTATACCAAGCGGGCTTGGAAAAAATTCTGTAACAGTTTTTTTTGTACTTATTATTGGAGGTGCATTTGGTGTAGTAAATTCTACTGGCTCACTAGATGCCCTAATTGGTAGAGTTATCTCCAAAAGTAAAGGAAGCAAAAAAGGTGAGATTATAATTACGTGTCTAGTATTGACTTTTGGACTAGCTGGTGGAGTTGTAGGAATGTATGAAGAATGTATTGCATTCTTACCTATATTGATGACCTTATGTATTGCTTTGGGATATGATGCATTAGTTGCTTCAGGAATTTTATTGTTAGGGCTTGCATCAGGTTATGGTTCAGCTACTATTAATCCTTTTACAGTAGGATTAGCACAAGGTATTTCAGGTTTACCACTTTTTTCAGGTATGTGGTTTAGATGGATATTTTGGATTTGTACAATGATTTTACTTTCTACATATATAATTTTTTATTGTAAAAAGATAAAAAAAGACCCAAGTAAAAGTTTAGTGTCAGACATTGATTATAGTCACTGGCAAATTGATGAGTCTTCTGTCGGGGATAAGTTATCTTCTGGAAATATTAGAGTATTAGTTACATTCTTTGGAGGAATACTGGTTCTGATGATATTGATTGTAAAATTTTCTTTAGGAATGTCGGATTTATCAGCTTATTTCTTTGCTCTAGGAATTTTATGTGGAATAGTCTATGGTATGAATCCAAATAAAATTGCCTCTGGATTTGTAAAAGGGATGCAAGAGATGGTCTATCCAGCTATTTTGATAGGATTTGCATCTAGTATAGTAGTTATATTAGAACAAGGGGTAATTTTAGATTCAATAGTTCATGGATTGTCATTAGTGTTAAATTATGTTCCTAGGATTTTTAGTGGAGGAGCAATGATGATTATGCAATCTGTAATCAATTTCTTTATACCTTCAGGTACAGGTCAAGCTATGGTAACTATGCCACTTATGGCTCCACTTGCAGATGTTATTGGGATACCTAGACAAGTTGCAGTTTTAGCTTACCAAATGGGTGATGGATTTGCAAATGGAATAGTACCAACGCTAGGCGTTCTTATGGCTGGAATATCTATTGCTCATATCCCTTATACAAGATGGTTTAAATTTGCATCAAAGATAATACTTATGGAATTAGCTTTAGGATTTATATTTTTGATGATTGCAGTACAGATTAATTTAGGTCCTTTTTAAAGTGTTAAAAAATACATTTATATAATTTTAAAATAAAATATATTGGGATTGAACATATTAAATTATAAAATTTATAATATAATAAATTACATTTAAGTATAGTCTCTAAAATAAAAGGTGAACTTTATATAGTTCACCTTTTTGATTTACTTTTTTAATTTATAAAAAAAGTTTTTAAAAAGACTTGACCTGAAGTTAACTTAAGGTTGTATATTAAAAAAAGATAATTATAAGGAGTGTGATGCTTATGACAATTAAATAAGCCTCAAAACGTACTGGAATATCAGTCGATAATTTGCGTTATTATGAAAGGATTGGTTTGATTCCACCTATTCCTAAAAATAAATCTAGAATTCGTGATTATGATGAACGTGCTATTCATTGGATTGAGTTTGTGATGAAGTTTAAAAAAGCAGGTGCTTCTTTAGAAGCTATTATTGAATATGTACGACTTGCATGCTCTGATGATGATACAAAGGAAGTACGTAGAGAAATATTGGTGGAAGTAAAGGAAGATTTGACTACACAGATTAGTAAACTTCAAGAATGTTTAGATGTTGTTGAGTATAAAATTGAAAATTACTATAACCTGTGTGACCCTGTAACACAAAAAATGGTTAAGGAGTGGAAAGAAAAGCATGAATATAAAAAATAATGCTTGACCTTAAGTTGAGTTAAGGGAATACAATATAAAAAATAAAATAAAAGAGGTAATTATATATGAAAAAAGATTTAGGTTCTGTAATAGGATTATATCCTACACCATTAGTAGTAGTTGGAGTAGTAATTAATGAAAGACCTAACTGGATGTTAGTAGGACATTTAGGTATTATTGGACATGACCATATTATGGTAAGTTTAGCAAAATCGATTATGATAAATTAAAACCAATTTTATTTGAAATGCCTGGATATACATATTTAAAAACAGGAAATACATTTGCTAAATGTATGACACTTAGAAATAATGAAGGGGAATGATTATAATGCACTAGTAAAACAAGCCCAACAAGAAATACAAAAAGGTATTATGCCTAGTATTAAAAAAACATCATATGATTTAAATGATATAGAAACTTAAATAATCCTATATAAATCTGGTACTTATTAGACCTTTTAGATTTGTTAACTTATCATAGCAAAAAATATCATGAAAGGTTATAGCTCTGATGATAAAATTAAATACAAGATATATGTAGGAGGAAACAATATGGAGACTTTAAAAGTAAGAACTTTCGAATTATGTGGTACAAATTATGAAATAGGGTATGAGTTAGGAAAATCAATTGTAAATATACCAGAGTTGATAGGTGAACAAATTAATAAATCTAATGTTTTAACTAAAGAAGAAGAAAATCATATGGTGGAGTTATTTGATAAATATTGTCCAGGGCTTAATGAAGAATTACAAGGTTTTGCTGATGCTATTCATGTAAATCAGAATCAAATTTTATACTATACTATGACATATCTTAGACCAGGTTGTAGTCAAGTTGCATTAGCACCAGAATTAACTGAAAATGGTCATGTACTATTTGCACGTAATTTTGACTTTTCACACAAGATGGAAGATTTTGTGTTATGCAAAACTAAGGTAGCTGGTAAATACGCACATATTGGGACTACAGTAATGCAGTTTGGTAGAACTGAGGGAATGAATGAATGTGGTTTAGGTGTGAGTCAGTCATCTTGTGGTTTACCTGTAGGTAATTCAGAGGGACTGAGAAAGCCAGCTGTTGTAGGTTTACAATTTTGGGCTGTTATTAGATATTTGTTGGAAAACTGTAAGGATGTAGAGGAAGCATTGGTATATATAGAAGACATGCCAATAGCATATAATATTAATTTATTGATTGCAGATAAGTCTGGAAATATTGCACTTGTAGAAACTTTAGATGGAAGAAAAGACATAAATAGAATAAATAAGGCAGAAAGTGAAAGGGAATCATTTTTGCATTCTACAAATCATGTCCATATTGAGGAACTTCATAAACTAGAACCACAATCAATGAGCAATTCTATTCATAGATATAAATTAATTAAAGAGTATATAGAAAGTTCTAAAAAGATTGGAGAGAAAGATTTAATTAATTTATTGACTTCAAAATATCCACAAGGTCTATCTTGTAATTATTATAATGATTTTTTTGGAACTTTAAAAAGTATAGTTATGGACCTAACTATGGGAAAATTTAATATTTTATGGGGTGGATTGGAAGACAATGGTTGGAATAGTTACTATTTAAATGATAACTTTAAGTATACAACACAACTTGTAAATATAAATATAGAGAAATCACCATCAGATTTTTTTAAATTAATTGAATAAGAAATACTCTGATTATCCTATGTAGTTATATATACAAAATAAAATGAAAGTGCTACATAATGTTGCATTGTTTATGATATTTTAGTATAGTAAACAAAATAGTGTTACTTAAAATATTATAATACTTGAGAATATTAAAGAGAATAGGGGTATAACCTTGGATTACTTAAAGTATTTTGAAAAAGCTATAATATATATTGAAAATAACTTAAAAGAAGATATAAGTGTAAATGATGTAGCAAAAGAATCTGGATATTCTTATTATCATTTAACACGTTTATTTAAATCTATGTTTGGTGAGAGTGTAGGAAGTTATATAAAAAAAAGAAGATTAGTTAATAGTTCTAAAGAACTTTTATACAGTGATAAAAAGGTACTAGATATAGCAATTGATAGTGGTTTTGAATCTTCAGAAGCATTTAGTAGAGCATTTAAATCTATATACAAGGTCAGTCCCATAGAATATAGAAAAAATAGAATAGATGTATTTGTTGGAAAGAAGAAAAAACTAGAATTAGATTTTATGAAACATTTAGTTGAAAATGTAACAATCAAACCAGTTATAAAAGAGATAGATTCAATAAAAGTAATTGGTATAAAAGAAAAAGTAACACTAGAAGATGAGTCATTACCTAGTTTGTGGGAAAAATTTAGAGAAGTATACAATATGGTGCCAAACACTTTGCCATCAAACAGAGCATTTGGAATTTGTGAAGCAACTCCACAAATACATCTACTTAGTGAAACTATGGAATTTAACGAAATAATAGGGCTTGAAGTTAGTAGCTATGAAAATATACCAAGTTTATTTGTTTCAAAAAATATTGATGGAGGAAAATACGCTGTATTCACTCATACTGGTAGCTTGGACAAGCTAGATAAAACTTATGAATATATATGGGGAACTTGGTTCTTAAGCACAAAGGAAAAAATTGATATAAGAGATGATTTCGAGATATATGATGAAAGATTTTTAGGACCTGATAATGTAGATTCACAGATTGATATTTGTATACCTATAAAATAACTGTAGATAAAACTAAAAATAAGTTGAAATAGAAAATAGATGCTCAGAAAAGAGCATCTATTTTTTTATTTATAGTAGCTATCGACAATTTCGATAATAAAATAAATAAAAACAAGTTCTTAAATTTCTAAGAAAAATTTAAAATATAGTCACAATAAAATTTGTATATTTCTGAAAATTCTAATTAGTACAACTTTTTCCTTTGCAAAGTTGAAAAAAGATGTATTAATTTATCAAAAATATTATATTAAAATGATATTAATCAAAGAAAAACATTTATAATAATAGTATATCTTACAGAAAAAGGATGCAATTTGTAGAATTAAAGCTAGTCAATAAAATTAAAAATTTAAAGAAATTATAGGGAGGTTATAATCTTATGGAAAACGTTATTACAGGTCTAAGTAAAGGTGCAGAGTGGTTTATTGGTTTATTTCAAAAGGGAGGAGAACAATTTGTAGGTCTTATATCAGGGACTCTTCCAACATTAATCGTTTTAATGGTAGCTATTAACTCATTGATTAAAATAGTTGGTGAAGAAAGAGTAAATAAATGGGCTTCTAAACTTGGAAGAAATGCTTTTACAAGATATACTTTGCTTCCATTAGTGTCAGTATTTTTCTTAGGAAATCCTATGTGTTATACATTTGGTAGATTTCTAAAAGAGGAACATAAAGCAGGATTTTATGATGCAGCTGTTTCATTTGTACATCCAATTACAGGACTTTTCCCACATGCAAATGCAGGAGAACTTTTTGTATGGCTAGGTATTTCAGCAGGTTTAACTACATTAGGTAAGGAAACAACTACATTAGCATTATGGTATTTTATAGTTGGTCTAATTGTGATTTTTATAAGAGGTGTAGTAACAGAAAAAATGTACGCATTTTTAACAAGAAAAAATAAAGCAACAAATAAGGCTTAGGAGGGGTTTAAAATGGATGCAAATAGAGTATTAAAGATAGAAAAGGGAACTTCTGGTTGGGGAGGACCTTTATACATAAAAAAAGAAGCAACTAGAAATAAAATATTGTCAATGACTGCTGGTGGTATTCATGAAGTGACATTAAAAATAAAAGAATTATTGGATTGTGAGGTTATAGATGGATTTAAAACTGGGATTCCTGATGAAGAGGTGGCAGTAGTTATTATTGATTGTGGTGGAACAGCAAGGTGTGGGGTTTATCCAAAGAAGAAAATACCTACAATTAATGTAAATCCAGTGGGAAAAACAGGGCCTTTAGCAAAATTTATAACTGAAGAATACTATGTATCAGATGTTAATATTAATTGCATAAGTATTTTAGATGGTGAAGAAACACAAAAAAAATCTCAAGAAAATAAAAATGAAAGTCAAAGTTCTATTAGAAAGCCTGATAATTATAATGAAGTAAAATCAAAAGCTCAAGAAGAATATGCGAAGAAAAACATAATACTTTCTATTGGGCAAGGAGCAGGACAAGTAGTATCAAAGTTTTATGATGCGGGTAGAGATACTATCCAAATGATAATGAATAATGTAATACCATTTATGGCATTTGTAAGTATGCTTATGGGAATTATTTTGGCATCTGGGTTAGGTGATTGGATTGCAAAGGTAATATCACCACTTGCAGGAAACATTGGTGGTTTGTTAGTTATATCAATAATTTGTACACTTCCATTTTTATCACCTATATTAGGTCCTGGAGCAGTTATAGCACAGGTAGTAGGTACTCTTGTAGGAACACAAATTGGTCTTGGTGCAATACCAGCATATTTAGCACTTCCTGCTTTATTTGCAATAAATGGGCAAGCTGGCTGTGACTTTGTCCCAGTAGGATTAAGTTTAGGAGAAGCAGAACCAGAAACCGTGGAATATGGAGTACCAGCATTATTTTACTCTCGTTTAATAACTGGGCCAATATCTGTAATTATTGCGTATGGCGTTGCAATATTTGCATTAAGATAGTATTTTATGTTGTTATGAGATTTAAACTTAATTAATAAAATTGTAAATGTAAACTTAAGCTAGTCAAAATTTTAGTTAATGAAAGACTAGCTTTTGTAGTATTAATTAGGAGTGATTATTGATTTGGATTAATACTAAATTTTCCTCTAGCAAAGTGAAATTTTATGTATTAATTTGGTTTCAAGTTTGTACTAGAATGAAATCAAGGAGGAGATGCAAAATGAATGTAACTGAGAAAATTCCTTCTATTGACCGTAAAATATTCAAGATATTGATTATGTGTAGTAAAAAAGAGTTTGTAAGTATTGATTCAATAGCAGACGAATTGAATGTTACAACCAGAAGTGTCAGAACATATATAAAGCAATTGAATAAAGATTTAGGAAGTAACATAGCAATAATAAAATATATAAAAGGTCAAGGCTATAAACTAGAGATAAAAGATAAGCAAATACTCAATAAGATTATTGATGTGAATAAAAAAAGTGTATTTTCATTAAATTCAAAGGAAGAGAGGGCAGAGTTTATACTAAATTATTTGATAGAACTAGATGGATTTATTACACTGGATAGTCTAGCAGATGAGATGTGTATAGGAAGAACTACACTAGTAAATGACTTTCAATATGTAGAAAAGGTATTAAATTCTTATAATTTGAATTTAGTAAAAAAGCAAAATACAGGAATGAAATTACATGGTAGTGAACTTGATATTAGGTTACTTATATTAAATCAGTTGTATAAAGATTCAAGAAAAGATTTAAATAATTCTAAGTACTTTAAATGTATCAAAAAAGAAGAAATTGCAAGTTTAGAAGAAGAATTATTGACTTTATTTAAAAATAATAATTTTTATGTTACAGATGAAATGCTCAGAGAAGTTTTTAATTACATAGTAGTTTTGATGTATAGAGTAAAAGAACAGAAGATAGTAAAAGAGTACGATGTAAAATTTGATTTACTTAAGTCATATGATGAGTATCTTATTGCTGGGGAAATAAAGAATATTTTATCAGAAAAATTTGAATATATTTTAAATGATGAAGAAATTATTTATTTAACTATACCATTAGTAAGTGGAAATGCACCAGCATCAGAATGTGCTTTAAATAGTAGTAGAATAAATAAAAATATTGATGATTTAATGGAAAGCATATTCAATCAGATATATGTTGATATGGGTATTTTTATAAATGAGGATGAGTTAAGGGTAGGACTTGGATATCATCTTAGTTTTACACTGAACAGGCTATTATTTAATATAAAATTAAAAAATGTATTGTTAGAAGAAATCAAACAAAACTATATACTTCCATTTAAGCTGGCACAAATAGCAGGAAAAGTAATAGAGAAAAAATATAATCTAGAAGTTTCTGAGGATGAAATTGGTTATATAGCAATTCATTTTAGTGGATACTTAGAAAGAAATAGTAGTAGATTTTATTCAATTAAGAAAATAGCAATTATATGTGGGACAGGTCTTGGAACAGCAAAACTATTAAAAATAAGAGTTGAAAAATTGATAGGAAATAATCCTAAAATTGATACTCTTTCAAGTTTTAATTTGAGAAACATTAATTTAGATGAATACGATATAGTTTTTACAACTATTGATTTAGATACATCAAATATAAATACAATAGTATTAAAAATCAATACAATATTTGATGAAAATAAATTGAGGGAACAATTAAAGACCGTATTATGTTTAAGAGAAGGCAACATAGATACTACTGATTCTCCAAATTTACTAATAAATAATTTGTTAAATGAAAATAAATTTATGATATTAAATGAAAAAACGATACTTGATTCATTAGAAAAAATGATGGACAATCTTATGGATTTGGGATGTATTGATGATAATTTTAGAAAAAATATAATCAAAAGAGAAGAAAAATCTCCTACAGTTTTTGATAAAGGTTTATTATTTCCTCATGCTGTAAATGAAAAGTCAGATAAATTTTTAATGGCAGTTGGGGTTTTAGAAGAGCCAATATTTTATGCAAATAGAAGTATAAAAATAATACTTATGACAATGTTTCCATGTGAGGATAAGGTGGATTCAGATTTATTGGTAAAGATTTATGAAGAAGTTTTAAAGATAGGACAAAATGTAAAATTAACAAATAAGATAAGTAAATGTAGAAGCTTTGTAGAATTTAAAAAAGTATTGATTGAGAATATTATATAAGTTTTGTATAGGACTAAAAAAACAAATTAATTTATGAAAGGTGTGTAAATATGAAACTACTTATAATTTTATTTGTTGTTTATGTTTTAAATACTTTGTTTGTAATGAATCAGAATAAACTATATTTCAAAGCCTTAAATAAAGCTAAAAAAATGGGCGATATAGTGTCTACAGGAAAAAAGAAAAGTTATTTTTCTAAAGGAAGTATAGCTATTATATCTTCAGATTCAGAGGGATTTATAAAGTGTGGAGAAATTTTAAAAGGTCGCACAGTGATGGCTAAGTTTAAAGAGATTGAAGATATAAAAGGATTGGACATATATAGTGCAGAGCAAAAATTTAAAGATGAAGAAAGTATTGTACAAGCTATAAAATTTATAAAAGAAAAAATAAATGTTTCTTTTAATTAATCTAATATAAATTATCAGGAGGGATATCATGAAGTATGAAGTTAAGATAAGTGGGATAGGCAGTTTAGTTGAAGAATTAATAAATGAAAGCAACTGTCTTATTATATACGATGAAACTATTAATGATGAAGATTTGAAAGATATATCTGTAATTCATTCAATATCAACATTAAAAAGTAATGTTGAAATAGGGGATACACTTACAATAGGAAATCGAGATTATTGTATAGTTTCAGTTGGTGATATTGCTCAAAATACTCTTAGAGAAATTGGTCACTGTACAATTAAATTTGATGGAGAAGATAAAGTAAATTTACCTGGAGAAATACATGTAGAAATTGGAAAACCAGATATAAAGATTGGAGATTTAATAACTATTTATTAATTTGAAAAATAAAATTATTATAACAGGAGGAATTGATATGTTAGATTTAAACAGAAAACTTGCAAAGCTAGAAGAAGAAGGTAAAAAAATAAAAGTAGCTCTTATAGGTGCTGGTCATATGGGTAATGGAATGGTAAGTCAAATGGCAAATATGAAAGGAATGGAAGCATCTATTGTTGTAGATATAAATCTAGAATTAGCTCGTAAAGCATTTACTGATGCAGGTATAGAAGAAGAAATCATAGATAATGTAACAAATGAAACAGATGCAGAATTAAAATTACAAGAAGGAAAAGTATTAACATGTAATGACTTTCTTGTGGCTTGCAAAACAAAGTCAATAGATGTAGTTATAGATGCAACAGGAGGTATTGCAATTGGTGCAGAAATAGCACTAAATGCTATTTTAAATAAAAAACATATAGTAATGTTAAACGCTGAAACTGATTGTGTTGTTGGTCCAATACTTAAAAAATTAGCAGATGACGCAGGAGTAATATTTACAGGTTCTGCAGGAGATGAACCAGGGGCAGTAATGGGTCTATTTGATTTTGCAGATGCAATGGGATTTGAAGTTAGAGTAGTAGGTAAAGGTAAAAACAATAAACTAGATTTAGACTGTAATCCTGATACTGTAAAAGAAGAAGCAGAAAGAAAAGGAGCTTCACCTCATATGATAGCTTCTTTTAAAGAAGGTACTAAAACAATGGTAGAAATGGCTTTAATGTGTAATGCAACTGGATTTGTACCTGATGTAAGAGGTGGGCATGGTATTGAAGCTACAGTTAATGAAGTACCTAAGAAATATGCATTAAAAAGCGAGGGTGGAGTATTAGATAATTATGGTGTAGTTGATTTTGTAAATGGTATAGCACCTGGTGTTTTCGTTGTAGTTGCTCATAAATTAAAAGCAGTTAATGATGAATTAAAATACTTAAGTATGGGTGATGGACCTAATTACATATTATATAGACCATATCATTTATGCAGTTTAGAAACTCCTTTATCAGCAGCAATGGCAGTTTTAGAGCATAAGGCTACAATAGTGCCTAAAGCTGGATTAGTTGCAGAAGTTATGACTATAGCTAAGAAAGACTTGAAAAAAGGTGAGTATATGGATGGATATGGTGCATATACATGCTATGGCACTATAGAAAAATATGATGTTGCAAAAGAAATGAATGCTGTACCTATTGGTTTAATCAGTAAAAAGACTAAAGTTATCAAAGATATTAAAAAGGGTGAAGTTATAACATATGATATGGTAGAGATAGAAAAAGATACTACTTTATATCATTTAAGACAATTACAAGAAAAAATATTTGGATAAAATTTATTGTATAATAATATAATATAGATGTTATTTAAAAGAGGGTTGATGGTTATTTTAAAATCAGCCCTTTTAAATTTTTTTATATTTTTTGAGAGAGTGTTTTGATAAATCTTATTTTATAGTTTGTTTACAGTTAAAAATCTTACTAGTAGGTTTAATTTAAATTAATTCTGCAATTTTATATTCATATTTAAGATAATATAATTAAAAATTTTAATATAAAATGAATTAAAATAGCCAATTATGTATTATAATATTAACTGTAATACTAATATAGTTCTATTAATTAAAGAAATATCCCCCATTAATATACAATAAATATCTTTAAGCAAAAGAACTTGGTAAAAAATATATCGTATTCAATAAAAAATCTGTTTACAGAATGGTATATATAGTTATATAATATACTATATAAGATACGAAAAGATAAAAAGTATAGCACAATGAAAGAAGGTGATTATTATTCAGCTTAATGAAAGACAACTAAAAATAATAGATATAGTTAAGGAAAATGAACCAATAACGAGTGAAAGTATTGCCTCCAGCTTGAATGTGACTCGTGCTACACTTAGATCTGATTTAGCTATATTAACAATGACAGGAATACTAGACGCAAGACCAAAAGTTGGATATTTTTATTCAGGAGTTAGTGAAATTAATTTAATTGGTAAAAGTATAAAAGAAAAAACAGTAGAAGATATAATGAGCATGCCTGTACTAGCTAAGAAAGACGAAAGTATATATGATGTAATAGTCACTATGTTTTTATCTGATGTAGGGAGTATAGTTATTATAGATGAAAATGAAGAATTATGCGGAGTTGTTTCTAGAAAGGACTTATTAAAAGCAACTATAGGAGGTTCTGATATAAATAAGATGCCAATAGGTATGATAATGACAAGAACTCCAAATGTAGTTACTTTGACTAAGGGAGCAAGTGTTTTATTGGCTTCAAAAAAAATAATAGAACATGAAGTAGATTCGATTCCAATTGTTGAATATAAAGAAGAAGACAAAAACCATATGAGAGTTGTTGGGAGAATATCAAAAACCAACATAACTAAGCTATTTTTAGAAATAGTTGACAATTAAGGAGGTATGCTGGTGAAAAACCTAATTATATATGCAGTATCAGACTCAGTAGGAGAGACTGCACAACAAGTTGCAAAAGCATGTATGTCACAATTTTATGTAAATGAAACTTATGAAATAAAAAGATTTCCATATATGATTAATAAGGGAGTATTACTTGAAACACTAGAAAATGCAAAAGCTGAAAACGCTTTGATTGTATATACATTAGTTGATGAAGAGCTATGCAGTATTGTTGAAAGATATTGCGAAAGAGAAGGTCTTAGTTGTATAGATTTGATGACAGATATATTAAGGGAAATAAGTAAAAGAACTGGAAGAAAACCTAAAAGAGAAGCTGGTATAATCAGAAAATTAGATGAATCTTACTTTAAGAGAGTTGAGGCTATAGAATTTGCAGTAAAATATGATGATGGAAAGGACCCTAGAGGAGTTCTTCAAGCAGACATAATTTTAGTGGGAATATCAAGAACATCTAAAACTCCTTTAAGTATGTATTTAGCTAATAAAAATATAAAAGTAGCTAATGTACCATTAGTTCCAGAAATACCAATTCCTAAAGAAGTATTTGAAATAGAAACTAAGAAGATAATAGGTCTTACTAATTCACCTGAAAAGTTGAATGAAATAAGAACTCAAAGATTAAAAGCTTTAGGGCTATCTAGTAAAGCTAATTATGCTAACTTAGAAAGAATACTTCAAGAATTAGACTATTCAGAAGAAATAATGAAGAAAATTGGATGCCCAGTAATAAATGTTTCAAATAAAGCAATTGAAGAAACTGCAGGTATAATTTTAGACATAATGAAGGAAAATGGTCTAAAAATATATAAAGAAATAGAAATTTAATAAAATGTTTAATAATAAAAATGATATAAATTAAAATAAAAAAGATTAATGGGGGATTTAACAATGGAAACTAAGTATGTTTATAGTTTTGGTGAAGGAAGCAAAGACATGAAATCTTTACTAGGAGGTAAAGGTGCCAATTTAGCAGAAATGACTAAGATAGGCTTACCTGTCCCTCCTGGGTTCACTATAACAACAGAGGCATGTAATGACTACTATGTTAATAATGAAAGTATAAGAGCAGAAATAATAAAAGAAATAGAAGCACATCTAGCTACTTTAGAAAAAGATTTAAACAAGACATTAGGATGCAATAAAAATCCACTACTAGTATCAGTTCGTTCTGGTGCAGTATTCTCTATGCCAGGAATGATGGATACAATACTTAACTTAGGTCTTAATGACAATAGTGTTATTGGTCTAGCAGAAGCTACACAAAATGAAAGATTTGCATATGATAGTTACAGAAGATTCATACAAATGTTTTCTGATGTTGCTATGGAAGTGCCAAAATACAAATTTGAAAATGTACTAGATAGAGTAAAAGAAGCAAAAGGATACACAGTTGATACAGAACTTACAACTGATGACTTAAAAGAAATAGTAAAAGAATTTAAAGCAATATACAAAAAAGAAATAAAAAGTGATTTTCCACAAGACCCAAAAGAGCAATTAATGCTTGCTATAGAGGCAGTGTTTAGATCATGGAATAACCCTCGTGCAATCGTATACCGTAGATTAAATGATATAGCTCATAATTTAGGAACAGCAGTAAACATTCAATCAATGGTATTTGGTAATATGGGAGAAACTAGTGGTACAGGTGTTGCATTTACTAGAAATCCAGCTACAGGAGAAAATAAATTATTTGGTGAATTCTTAATGAATGCTCAAGGTGAAGATGTTGTTGCAGGTATAAGAACTCCTCAAAATATATCAACTCTTGCTGAAGTAATGCCAGCTGTATTTGATGAATTCGTAAAAATTACTCATATACTTGAAGGTCACTATAAAGATATGCAAGATATAGAGTTTACTATAGAAAATGAAAGATTATATATATTACAAACTAGAAATGGTAAAAGAACAGCAGCAGCAGCAATAAATGTAGTAGTTGATTTAGTTGAAGCTGGAATAATAGATGAAAAAGAAGCTATAATGAGAATTGAGCCTAATCAATTAGACCAGTTATTACATCCAAAATTTGAAGATAAAGCTTTAAAAGAAGCTAAAGTTATAGCAAAAGGTTTACCAGCATCACCAGGTGCAGCAAGTGGTAGAGTTTACTTCAATGCTGATGATGTAGTAAAAGCAAATGAAAAGGGAGAAAAAGTAGTTTTAGTTAGACTAGAAACATCTCCAGAAGATATAGAAGGTATGGTTAAGGCTGAAGGAATTCTTACAGCTAGAGGTGGAATGACATCACATGCAGCAGTTGTTGCTAGAGGTATGGGTAAATGTTGTGTTGCTGGATGTGGAGAAATAAAAGTTGATGAGTTTAATAAAGAAGTAAGAGCTCTTGATGATATAGTTATAAAAGAAGGAGAGTACATTTCTATAGATGGTTCTACAGGAAATGTTTACTTAGGAGATGTTAAGAAAACAGAAGTTTCTTTAACTGGAAACTTTGAAAAATTAATGCAATGGGTAGATAAGCATAAATGTATGATGGTTAGAACTAACGCAGATAATCCTAGAGATGCTCGTGCAGCTATAGAATTTGGTGCTGAAGGTATAGGTTTATGTAGAACTGAGCATATGTTCTTTGATGAAGACAGATTACCAGCAGTTAGAGAAATGATATTGTCTAATACAGTAGAGCAAAGAGAAAAAGCTCTTGAAAAAATATTACCAATGCAAAGAGAAGATTTTGTAGAGTTATTCAAAGTTATGGATGGAAAGCCAGTTAATATAAGATTACTAGATCCACCACTACATGAATTCTTACCTCATGATGATGAAACTATAGAAGAACTTTCAAAAACTATGGGAATAAAAGTAAGTGATATTAAGAAGAGAATAGTTGATTTAGATGAATTTAACCCAATGCTTGGCCACAGAGGATGTAGACTTGCAATAACTTATCCTGAAATATGTGTAATGCAATCTAAGGCAATAATACAAGGTGCTATAGAAGCAATAAGAGCAGGTGTTAAAGTATCTCCAGAAATAATGGTTCCATTAATTGGAGAAGTAAATGAGTTAAAGATAATAAGAAAAATGATAGTGGAAACTGTTGATGCTATAATCAAAGAAGAAGGAGTAGAAGTTCCTTATACTGTAGGTACTATGATAGAAATACCTAGAGCTTGTTTAACAGCTGATGAAATAGCACAAGAAGCAGACTTCTTCAGTTTTGGTACTAATGACTTAACTCAAATGGCATTTGGATATTCAAGAGATGATGCTGGTAAATTCTTAGGTCAATATGTAGATGAAGAAATATTAGAAAAAGACCCATTCCAAGTACTAGACCAAAATGGTGTTGGTAAGTTAGTTAAGATGGGAGTTAAATTAGGTAGAGAAGTTAAACCAGAATTAAAACTAGGAATATGTGGCGAACATGGTGGAGAACCATCTTCAGTAGAGTTCTGTTATAATGTAGGACTTAACTATGTATCTTGTTCACCATTTAGAGTGCCAATTGCTAGACTTGCAGCAGCTCAAGCATCTATAAAAAACCCTAGATAATAATATTATAAAAAAACTAATTTATATTATAGTAGGTGAAACGTATTTAATTATGTTGCATACATTATTGTAAGAGAGAAATTTCAACCAATAATTAAATTGAGTTTACTGGAGGGGATAAAGTTGACAAAGTGTCCTAAATGTGGAAAAGAAGTATCATCACGTCCAGGTAGTATATGCCCACGATGTGGATTTAAAGTAGTAGAAGAGAGTCTTAAAATGAGATGCCCAGAACCTAGCTGTAGAGCATTAGTATCTAGGAAATTGGACTATTGTCCTAAATGTGGATGTAAGCTGAAAGGATATAATATTTCAGAATTTGTTAATATGGTCAGATGTAAAATAGATGAAACATTTGATAAAAAGTAATTAAATTAAGCTTTAGACTTTATTTTGTAGTAAAGAATATATGTGTTCTTAGAATCAATAATATTTTAGTAAATAGAAAAAGAGTTGAACTAATAATAAGCCAACTCTTTTTCTATTTTATTGAGCAAATTTAGGTAATGTAAAATAATTTGTGCTTCAAGGTTAATAAAAATCTTCTTTATGGCAATGATTTAAATATAATCAAATGTCGTAAAGGAGATTTTTTATGAATACTTTAAGAAAACAATTAGTCAAAGAAATTATATCAGATGGAGAATTTATAAAATCTGGAGATATAAGTAGTTATCTAAGAGATATGTTCAAAGATATATTACAAG